>CAMORO010000096.1 GCA_946623875.1 uncultured Lachnospiraceae bacterium
TTTGAAATCATGACTTCGTCATGATACTCCTCGCTCGCAGACGGAGGGATTCGAACCCTCGTGCCCCGGAGGGCAAACGCATTTCGAGTGCGCCCCGTTATGACCACTTCGATACGTCTGCATTACGCCGGATCATATCTGACCGACCGATTAGCATTATAATATAATCATTAACCATCCGTCAACCACAATCCGACTTAACATTTCCCGAATGAATAAGTTTTGAAGAAAATTCCCGTGAACTGAAGCATAAGTTTTCATTACTTTGTATTGTTAAAGGATTAAATATTCTATATAATATAAGCGATATAGGTTAATTTTTATTTTGCATCAAACAGCAGAAATATTATCTTCTGTTCGGTTGCAAATTTTAACATTTATTCCGGAGATCATATGTACTACTCATTTGTTATTATTGATTATGCAGCACTGATAACACTGACTATAAGCATGTTTATTGTCGACGTCCAACAGTCCGGTTACTCACAGAAGCTTATGAGCAGTCTGTGTTCATGGTGCTGTTTTATCGCATTTGGTTTTTGTGTAAAGATAACCGGAAGCGATCTGACAACACAGTTGCTCGGACAAAAGATAGTGTATGTTGCGTTTCTTCATGCACTTTATTTCATGCTGCTGTTTACTTTGGATTTTTGCAACACCAAGCTTCCCGGTCTGGTAAGTGCCATCCTGCTCATCAACAATACGGCAATGAGTATCGTTACCCTGTTCATGGATAAGCATACACTATTCTATACATCCTACGGGCTTACAGATTACAACAATATCCGGGTATTTAAAGGTACTTACGGAATATTGCACACTGTATACACAGTGGAAATGCTGCTCTACTTCATTACCATGATGATATTTCTGTTAAGAAATACTCTCAGATCCAGTAAACAGGTACGTCGTTCATCAATATTGCTGCTTATAGCCCTGATCACTCCGTTTATTTGCTATTTCTTACAGCGGATGATTGATTTTCCGTTCGATCTTGCCCCAATGGGATTCATTTTTTCAGGAATTATAATGCTGGATCTGATATATGTTGAACGAATATACAATGTAAACGATATAGCCCGGGATTACATATTTGAAACCATGTCACAGGCATTTATAGTTACAGATGGGGAATACCGTTACAAGGGCAGTAACAACCTGGCCAAGATGATGTTTCCGGAACTTATAAATGCAACTCAGGATGAAGATCTGTATTCCATTTCTTCCAAATTCAGGCAGATAATAAACGGCGATATCACAGAACAGATCAATTTCGAAGGACGTATGTATGAGCCGTCTGTCAAAAGAATAACAGAGAATAATACCATAGCCGGTGTAGTCATCAGTCTGAATGATGTCACTTCACAATATGAATACAAAGCACTCCAGGACAGCTACCGTGAAGAACTGCAGGCGGAGGTTAATAAACAGACCGAATATGCCGAGCAGCGACATAAGAAAGTGGAAGAGATGTCGGTCCAACTGGTTCAGACACTTGCAAATGCGATAGACGCAAAGGATAAATACACAAACGGTCACTCTTCAAGAGTTGCCGAATATGCAGTAAGACTGGCTACTTCCATGGGATGGAAAAAGGATGATGTTGATATACTTCGATATGAAGGTCTTCTTCATGATATCGGTAAGATTGGTATTCCTGATGTAATACTTAACAAATCCGACCGGCTGACTGAGAATGAATTCAATAAACTGAAGTCTCACGTAAATATAGGCGGAGACATAATGCATGACGCCTCTACTCTTCCCGGCGCAGAGAATGTTATACGCTATCATCATGAACGATATGACGGAACGGGATACCCCGATGGACTTAAGGGAGATCAGATCCCGGTGGATGCACGAATAGTATCGATAGTTGATACCTATGATGCAATGAGTTCAAACAGAGTATATCGAAGAGCTCTTCCAAAGAATGTTATAAAGAGGGAATTGCTCAAAGAGCGCGGAAAACAGTTTGATCCGGACATACTTGATAAATTCATCTCTCTGTTTGACAGAGGCCTGCTTGATGACGTGGCGCCGAAAGACAACGGCTGGTTTGACTAAGTTCATAAAAATGATATACTAATATATGTAATTACAATTCAATCACTGAAAATAAGAAAGGAGCATTCATGGAATACGCACAGTTACTTGAAAGCAGAAGAAGCATAAGGAAATTCAAGCCCGGAATGAAGATAAGTGAAGATCAGATCAAGGAAATGATCGATGCGGCCATTCAGGCTCCGACATGGAAGAATTCACAGACCGGACGTTACTACGTAGCATTAAGTGAAGAAAAAATGAATTTTATCAGGAATCAGTCTCTGCCTTCCTTCAACGCAGCCAACTGCGAGAATGCCGTTGCTATCATCATAACAGCTTATGAAACCAAACGTTCGGGCTTTGAGCGTGACGGAAATCCCACAAACGAACTCGGTGACAAGTGGGGTGTATATGATCTGGGCCTTCAGAATGAAAATCTCATACTTAAAGCAAGGGAAATAGGCTACGATACACTCATCATGGGCATAAGAAATGTAGATATGCTTAAGAGCGAATTCGATATACCGGAATCACAGGAGATAGTATCCATCATCTCAGTAGGTGTCCGGGAAGCAGACGCTGAGAAGCCTAAGAGAAAAACACCTGATGATATCACCAGGTTCTTCTGACCATAACATTTAAAAGGTTCTCCATTATGTGGAGAACCTTTTTTCTTATTGTCTCTTATTTTTCCCGGTTTTCTTCTTCACTGATCTTTTTTCCGGTGACCGCTTAATATTATTACCGGTGTGCCTGGCATCCTTCTTTTTTACCGAATAACCGAATTTGCCAAGCTTCCTTCCCAGAGCATAGTACTCACCATGCGAATAGGTAATAAGGCCACAGGTCTCAAGGGCAAACCTGCCTTTATCATCCATATATGCATCATCAACCGTAACTCCCATGACCTCTCCGATAAACATATCATGTGAACCCAGCTTCTCTGTCTTTATTACCTTACAGAATATATTTACCGGACTTTCAGCTATTGCGGGTGCACCAATAAGATCTGACGTATACTCTGTCAGCCTCATTTCACTGAATTTATCGTGATCTCTGCCCGATCTTACTCCGCACCAGTCACAGGCCTTTGTAAGCTTATCCGTAACCAGATTGATAACAAATTCTCCGCTGTCTTCAATTATATCATGTGAGTATCTCTCAGGTCTTACGGATATGGACACCATCGCCGGATCTGAACAGACTGTGCCCGCCCAGGCAACAGTTATTATATTTGGTCTCTCATCCCTTCTTCTACAGCTTACCATAACCGCCGGAACCGGATAGAGCATATTTCCGGGCTTCCACTGCTGTTTACTCATACCTTCCCCTTCTTTCGTTCATGTATCTGAGACCTCTCAGATACTCCTTCTGTTCCGGTGTTATCCTGTTGCTCTCAACGGATTTCTGTATGGCTTTATTATGGGTCCATGGAGATAAACGTTTATTCTCTATAAACGGAAGCACCGTTTCATACTGCTTGGCAAGCGCTGTTGCGAAATACCATGCGATCATCATATTTATGTAGTATTCCTCCGTCCTGACTGAAGCTACCATCTCAGGATACTTCGTATCATAATCTTCGTCCAGAAAATGCTCCATCAGCATTCCTATCCCGAATCTTACCGTATAAGTATCTTTTGAGCTTAACCAAAGCTCTATGTTTTCAAGAAGCTCTTTTCTGTGCTTCTTAAATATCTTCGGAGACATCTGATCGCAGGTAGCCCAGTTATCGACATACGGCAGGAAGCGTATCACTTCACTTATACATCTCTCATAATCCTTTATCCCTGAAATAATAAAGGCATGAAGCTGATTTTCATCAAAATACATATGCGGAAGATCATCAAGAAAAGCCGATACATCCTCTCTCTTAAGCAGCTTGCCCGCATATTTCCTAAGCATAGGAGTTCTCACACCGATAACCGTATCAGGTTGTACGGTAGGAATGAGCTTTACCTGAAAATCCCGGTACTTCTCATCCTGCATCATATACAATTCTTTTCTTATCTCATCAATTATCATAATCTTAAGCTCATCTTATTTACTGTCTACACCGCTAAGATCAAATTCAGGTATAAATGCCTCATCCGCCGAAGTCTTATCCTGAATGTACCCCTCTGTCACACCTATACCCTGTGCATACCTGACAAGACTTCTGTATTCGTTCTCACTGACAGGGCGGTCTATCATAGGATAGTCTTTAAGCTCTCCGTTCGGGATGTACTGGTTCATAAGGCTTATAAGTATTCTGTCTTCATATCTTTCATGCAGATACTTAACGATCAGCTTGGCCTGTATGAGCATTCCGGGCATAAGAAGATGCCTTACGACAACTCCTTTTTTAAGCATCTTTCCATCCTTCGTTTCTTTAAACACACATTCCGGCTGCTGCCTTACCATCTCCTCTATCGATTTTTTACATATTTCGGGATAATCATCTGCATTACTGTACCTTAATGCATCTGAAGTCCTTATATATTTCATGTCCGGAAGATAAATATCAATAAGCCCTTCAAGACTCTTAAGACTTTCCACATTTATGTATCCTGATGTATTAAGGATAAATGGCAGATCGAAACCTTTCCTCTTAGCACCTTCTATTGCCATCCTTACAGACGGGATATAAATATCAGCAGATACAAGATTAATGTTACCTGCTCCCTGCTCCCTAAGCTCATAAAATATCTCCGTAAGTCTTTCAACGGTTATCTCTTTTCCTATTCTGCCCCTGCTTATATCCTTATTCTGACAGAAAACACAACCCATATTACAGCCGGTAAAAAATACTGCTCCCGACCCGTGTATTCCAGAAATACAGGGTTCTTCCCACATATGAAGTGCAGCTCTTGCAATCCTTATCCTATCGCTTTCCCCGCAATATCCATGACTTTTGCTTCTGTCTGCACCGCATTTTCTCGGGCACAGCATGCAGTGTTTGTATTCCTGCCCCGAGTCGGCCCCGAAAATATCAAGAGGTTTATCAGTCATCATTTCTCATCCTGATCTATTACCGGTCAAACCTTCAGTCCCCTGTACCGGTTCACCATGGCCCACAGCTCCTGGATCCTTATCATAGCGTAATTTCCGGGAATCTGTCCCGATGCCGTTTCAAAACCCCTTGATGCAAGCCCTGCATACAGCTCATTAATGCATTCTGCCAATGGCTTCTTTCCGTTAAAATATCTTTCTTCCAGTTTCCTTAGTAACGCTCCCAACAGATTTGTCTGCTCATTGTCGACTACCTGCTCGACAAATCTTATTTCAACCGATTCATGATTCAGGCTGATACTGTCCGTACCCGATCCCTTTACCTTCACTTTACGGCTTTCGGTAACTTCCTTATTTGGGTAGGGAATCCTTAAATCAACGGGAATGTGCATTTTTTCCATACTATATACTGTATATTCTTCTGCTCCTGTATCTTGATCGGAAACTTTATCATTATTATTTATTTTAACAGCATTGTCCACATCTTCCGCGTTATCATAAATTTTCGAATATTTAAGAGCAGCCTCTCTTGCCGTCTTCGTAATATTTATCGGATTGTATTCCTTCATCTGCAAAATAGTATCAGACACCTCGAAGAAAGCTCCGGAGCTTCCCGCAACCAGTACAGTCGATATACCACAGTCCTCATACAGGCTCCTCATCCTGCTTATAAATGGTATTATTGGCTCCTCTCCCGGGTGTATGACCTTATGCATCAGCGTGTCTCTTACCATGAAATTGGTAGCACTGGTATCCTCATCGATCAGCAAAGTCTTACTTCCGGCCTGCATGGCCTCTACCGTATTAGCCGCCTGAGAAGTACTTCCGCTCGCATCTTCAGTAGAGAAGCTTACCGTATCTTTTCCGTTTGGCAGATTCCTTATAAACGCACTGATATCCAGCTTCTTTATGCTTCTTCCGTCTTCCGATCGCAGCTTCATGGCGCTGTCTTCGGTTATAACATATTCTCTACCGTCACCCGGTATATGGTCATATACTCCTCTTTCCAGAGCCTTAAGCAGAGTAGATTTACCGTGATATCCACCTCCAACAATGAGAGTCACTCCCTTTTTCACTCCAAGTCCGGTAATTGTACGGCCACCCGGCAGCTCCAGAGTAATCTCATCCTCTGGTGTACTTATGAATTTCACTGCATCCTTCATCGGTCTGTCATCAACACCGCTCTTTCTTGGAAGAATGGATCCGCTGGCAACAAAGGCAACAAGACCCTTTGAATCAAGTTGTTCCCTTATAGCTTTCTGATCATCCGACAGGGATATCCACTTCTTAAGAGTCTCCTTATCCAAAGCTGCGTATCTTAAAGCACCGGCCACACAGGATGGAACATATTCATAAAGCATCTTCTTAAGCTCCATGGCCAAAGTGGTACGTCCCGCCGCCGGGAAACCGGCACTGAATCTAAGCACCAGTGAACCGTCTGAGGGATCAATTACAAGAGCCGACCTCTCAAGAACCTCCTGCCCGCATCTGCTTACATTCAGGCTCCCACTCTTACCCGAGCCTCCTGCCTTGTGATCATATTTCCCAAGCTTACTGTGAAATTCCCTCAAAAGATAGTCCTGAAGCATTATCCTGCGATGAGGCTCTTTCGTATATTCATCAGGCATACCATGCTGCTTCTGAGACATGTGTATGCTTAAAGAAGAAGGTGCCGCAAACGGATCCCCCTGCACATGATCTACCGACAATATATAATTCGGGAATGTATATCTTCCTTTCAGATTCTTATACGCGGGATACGGCCTGTGATCATTATCCCTCAGCAACTGCTCAAGCCTTCTCATATATCACCAATCTCCTGCCTGATCTTTAAGATAAATAAATCTCCTTCTACCGTCTCCGGTCAATTCCATTTTCTCTGTAATATCTCTCCTTATCTGCATACATATCCGCATCTGCCATATGCTCAAGATCATCTATCGATGCGGAAGGCTTATCCATATGAGAAGCATATCCTATGGACATTGTTATCTCATCCGTATAAACTCCGTGCCACTCCATCGCTTTGTTTTTTATGGCATCACGAAGCCGGTCTGGATCTTCTGTATGAATCACAGCCATGAATTCGTCTCCGCCTGTTCTGTATACCTTTCCTTTATTTCCGACTGAAAGTGCAAGGCAGTTGGCCGCACCCTTGATGAGCTCATCCCCCGCCGCATGACCTTTTGTATCATTAACCTTTTTTAATCCGTTTACATCAATAGAAAAGAGTACAAAATCATCAGACAGTTCTCCGTTTCTTATCTCTTTAAGATCTTCATCGTAGCATCTGCGGTTGAAAAGCCTTGTCATCTCATCGGTCAGAGATATCCTGATAAGGTTTTCTTCTCTTCTTTTCTCCTCATCAATATTTCTTGTAGTATATATTACAACATTCGGAATCCCGTCAAGTGAGGAGTCTACGGTTATGTACTGAGCACGAAACCATCCGGATATAACATCGATAAAATCGGCACTGATGAGTTTTTTATGAGAAAGCCTCGATCTTACTGTTTTTATATTTGTAAAAGTCAGGAATTCATCGATCTGATCCGGCATAACCTGATTCTTAAGTCTCTGGTTCATGATGGTATGCGTCTGTGCACTCAGGTCGATACCGTGTTTCTTCTGCTCGGCATCTCTTAATGACATCTCTGTATTATTCACGAAATCTATAAGATTGACATTATCGTAAATTTCCGCCATTGAATCAAGTATATCCACTTTTTCCGCAACGTTTCTTTCGTGTTCCCTGATAAGCTTGTACTGTTCAAAAAGACCCTTAAAGTATTCCAGTGTCATCTTTCCGATAATATATCCGGAAACGAACATAGCCATGGATTCTATGGTGAATCCGCTGATAACATCCTTAAAGTAGGCAGTTGCGTTTACATACTCGGTTTTTGTAGCTGCTTCAAATGGTGATATAATCCATGTAGTTATGAACATAAGAAGATAATTCATTAAAGCTGCGTAGAAATACAGATGTTTATCACAGAAAAGCAGACTAAGCAGAGGAACCAGAAACCATGTAATATATATACTGACATGAGAATATGACATATACACGATCAGAATATCAAGCGCCGTAAGGGCAAATATGCATGTAAAAGTCTGTGCCGGAAACTTTTTGAACAAAAAGAGATGTATGGAAGACATAAGGATTACTATCAGAGAAATACCGATACAGGTTGTATAGGTTATATCCTTGAATATTCCCCCATGTATCCCGCATGCTATTGCAGGTCCCGTAAGTACAAAAAACCATAAGACTTTGTTCATATACCGGTTGACCTTGATTCTGTTATCCCGTAGGAATTCATTATATTCCGCCAGTGTATCTATATCAGCTTCCATTTTCATTTTCCTCCCTGAACCTGTTACTGAAAATATTTCATTTATTATATCATATAGTCCTGAAATCATCACAAAAATATTTCAGTTATTTAAGTATCGATATTACCTTGGCGCAGGTAACAGTACATTTCCCTTTTTTATCGCATAATCCGTTAAGTACGATTTTCATACTGTTATCTTCCATCATATATTCTTCACTTACCATATGGCCTGCTTGAGATTCCTTAAGCATCCTGTAAAAATCCATGGCAATATTGGGAAGGATCACGGTTTGATAATGCTCTGCCTTATCTGTACCCACAATATTAACGATCTGTTCCGTTAATTTCTTCATCCAGAGTTCCATAATACTTTCCTTCCATTCAACTCTCAGAAAAAATAAAGCCCCAAACGCCGTATAAACAACGCTTGAAGCCTTTAGAGGTGCCAGTCGGATTTGAACCAACGATCAGGGAGT
>CAMORO010000097.1 GCA_946623875.1 uncultured Lachnospiraceae bacterium
GGAAGGGATCTGCTGACAGCAATCTGGCAGATATGGACAATGAAGAGGCGCAGCGGGCTATCCGGAACATCCTTCTTAGGGCCGAAAAAGGGCGGATCGGCATATCCTGTTCTGGCGGAGAAAACCAGGTGAGGATCCCGGTGGGAGAATCGAGCAGATTACTCTTCCGGATGACCCTGTTGGCATTGATCCTCGGGATCATTTTCGGACTGCTTATGGACAATGTTTTACCCAAAACCGTATCCGGGGTAATTTCGCACTATCTGATCGAGCCCGTATCCATGATGTTTATGAATGCGCTTAAGATCATCATAGCACCGGTGATCTTCTTTTCCATCGTTTCATGTATCTCGCAGTTTGAAAATATCAGGGAACTTGGGAAAATAGGTGTCAAGGTAGTCGGGATGTATATCCTGACAGCCGTTATATCCGCTTTGATCGCCTGGGGGATCTTTAATCTGATCCGTCCCGGCAGTTTTGGGTATGCACAGGCTTTGGGAGAGTTTGAGATAGGAGAGGATCTGATACAGGAGGTCGATACCTCGATTTTGAACATTATAATAAATATCATTCCCTCTAATTTTGTAAGACCTTTTCTTGAATCCAATTCCCTGCAGATAATCTTTCTTGCCATAATACTTGGGATATCCGTTGGAACTATCGGAGAGCACAGCAAAATGATCAAGGAATTCTTTGACGGCTGTTCGGATCTTTCTCTTGCGGTTACCACTACTTTCATGATGTTTATCCCTCTGGCGGTATTTTGCTCAATGGCTTTAACAATAAGAGATCTCGGCGGGCAGTCTCTTATTTCCGTACTCAGTATGGCAGGAGCGCATATAACCGCAATTATATGTATCATCATAGTCTATGGTCTGCTTATCCTGATCCTTGCCGGGCTTAATCCGATCCCGTTTTACAGGAAAAACCGGGAGGGTATGCTGACGGCACTAACGCTTCGGTCAAGTTCTGCCGCAATGCCGATAAACATGAATATATGCGTGGAAAAACTCGGCATTTTCCAAAGGGTCTGCAGCTTTTCCGTTCCTCTCGGTGCGACTCTTTATATGGATGGTTTTGTAATTTATCTTGTAATGGCAAGTCTTTTCCTTGCAAGAGCCTATGGTGTGGCCGTTCCGATGACGATGATACCGACACTTCTGGTTACGAGTATCCTGCTGGCACTTGGAGCGCCCGGGGTTCCGGGAAGCGGACTGATCTGTCTTGGCGTCCTTCTGGGAAGCATAGGTGTGCCGGTCGGAGCTATAGGGCTTGTCATGGGTATAGATCCGTTTCTTGACATGTTCATTACCGTATCGAACACAACCGGCAATGTAGCCGCCTCACTGATCGTGGCCGGGCAGGAGAAGATGCTTGATAAGAAAAAATACTTCGATCCTCTCTCCTGATACTCACCGTGACTCTCCATTTTTATGTTGCCAAAAATACATAAATAATTTATTATAATTCTAGTAGTTGGAATAATAATCCTCATACGATACGTTTGCGGTCAAACATTAAGGAGGTAGAGATATGGCTTGTTTTACGGCACCGGTTGCAGAGGCGGTAATAGTAAAGGCAGTTGAAAAGCATGAACAGAAGAAGGAACTTAACAACGGCTCGGGAGAGCACACTGCAAACAGGGTAACGATCCCGTTAAGCCGCAGGCTTAAATGGCTCAGCAACATGCTCTTCGGAGGATCGGCACTTCTTGCTTTCGAGCATATATGGCATGGTGAGATAGTTCCCTGGTTCCCGTTCCTTACGGCAATGTCCAATCCGGAGGATGCGGCTGAGATGTTCCGGGAGATAGCAACAGTCGGGGTATCGATGGCAGTTCTTATTACGGGTGTATGGGCTTTGATATGCGCAGCAGCAGGTTCAATAGTCAGAAGAAATGACAGTACAGATACAGGCACTGTGACCGATTAATACAGAATAGTGAATTTCAGTAATAATCCGGTATTATACAGGAACTTACAGCCGTAATCATATACAGGAGGCAACAATGACTTTACTTATAACTGTTTTCGCAGCAATAATCTCAACCGTGTTGTGGTATACACGAAAGGATGATGACATGAAGCTTGGTATCCTGCTGTATTTATTCTGGGGTGCTTCACTCATGTGGCTTGTTGATGCTGTCTTCGAATATGCCGAACTTAAGGCCGCTTACTTTACACCGGCGTTAGAAGATATTGTAAATGACGCATTTCTGGGTCTTGCAGTAGTGGCTCTGGGATTGGTGATCTGGCTCGTAAGGCTGCTCATACTGGATCCCAGGGGCGTTATCCGCACAAGGCTGACGAAGGGTTAACAAATATTATCCCAAACGTTGTCACCCCGGCAGATATGCTTCTGCCGGGTTTTTTATGTAGGAGAAACGGATATGACGAAGTCATATTCAGCATCCGTTTCGACGAATGGCCGCCGACTGTTTTTGAGGGGACATTACATAGCTGGCTGCTTTTGAGGGGGCATTACATTTAGGAGGAACGCTTATGAATATTTTACCGGAGCTGTCGGAGCTTAAGCATTTGGTAAAGAACGGCGATTACGGTGTTGCACCGGTCAGTATGGAAATACTGTCCGATTTTACCACACCCATTGAAGCCTTAAGAATACTGAAGCATGTATCGGAGCATGTATTTATGCTCGAATCGGCGCAGGAGAGTGAAACATGGGGAAGATACACCTTCCTCGGCTACAATCCGAAGCTGCTCATCACCTGCAAGGACGGGCTGATGAAGGCAGGTGAGAGGGAAATACAGACCACTGATCCCTCCGGAGAGATAAGGAAAATACTGAAGGAATACAGAAGCCCGAGGATGGAATACCTTCCGCCCTTTACAGGCGGTCTTGTGGGTTATTTTTCGTACGAATACCTCCTTTACAGTGAACCTGAGATAAGACGGCCGGTTGAAGATGAAGATGACTTCAAGGATGTTGACCTTATGCTGTTTGATAAGGTGATAGCCTTTGACAATGTGCGTCAGAAGATAGTACTCATAGTCAACATTTCCCTTGATGATATAGAAGAAAATTACAGGCGTGCGGTGATCGAACTTAAGGATCTTGCACTGCTCCTTAAGACAGGTGACAAGGGCTACAGTCCCGGCGGCAGGCTAAAGGGAGAAGTCACTCCTCTTTTCAGTAAGGAGCAGTACTGTTCCATGGTTGAAAAGGCCAGGGAATATATCTATGAGGGAGATATCTTCCAGATAGTCCTGTCAAACAGGCTGAGCGCACCCTTTGACGGCAGCCTGTTCAACACCTATCGTGTGCTCCGCACCATCAATCCCTCTCCGTATATGTTCTATTTCTCGGGAACCGATGTCGAGGTCGCAGGTGCTTCACCCGAAACGCTTGTCAAGCTTGAGGACGGCATCCTGCATACCTTCCCTCTTGCGGGTACAAGAAAGCGCGGAGCTACCGATGCGGAGGACAAACAGCTTGAGGCAGAGCTTCTGGCAGATGAAAAAGAGCTTGCGGAGCACAACATGCTCGTTGACCTTGGGCGGAATGACCTTGGGCGGATTTCGAAATTCGGAACGGTAGAGGTAGAGAAGCTTCACAGTATTGAGCGGTTCAGCCACGTGATGCATATCGGCTCGACTGTCAGGGGTGAGATACGTGATGATAAAGATGCTCTCGATGCCATTGAAGCTGTACTGCCCGCAGGAACGCTTTCCGGTGCACCCAAGATAAGGGCATGTACTCTTATAGGAGAACTCGAGGGAAACAGACGCGGTATCTACGGCGGTGCAGTGGGATATATTGACTTTACCGGAAATATGGATACCTGTATTGCAATACGTCTTATTTACAGGAAGAACGGACATATTTTTGTACGAAGCGGAGCCGGAATAGTGGCGGATTCGGTACCTGCCTCAGAATATGAGGAATGCATAAATAAGGCACGTGCCTCACTGAAAGCGCTGGAGGCAGCCGGAGAGGGGGAACTGTTATGATACTTCTGATAGACAATTACGACAGCTTTTCCTACAATCTGTATCAGTATATCGGTGAGATCGATCCGGATATAACCGTCATAAGAAATGATGCAAAAACAGTCGGGGAAATACGGCAGATGAAGCCCGATCGCATCATCCTGTCACCGGGTCCGGGAAGGCCTGAGGATGCAGGTGTTATAATCGATGTTGTTAAGGAACTTGGCGCGGATATACCTATTCTCGGTGTGTGTCTCGGTCATCAGGCCATATGCGCTGCCTTCGGCGCCAGGATCATACATGCAAGACAGCTTATGCACGGCAAGCAGAGTAGGGTTACCCTAAATACCGATTGCCTTCTGTTTAAGGGCTGCAGTACACAAACAATGGTTGCAAGATATCATTCTCTCGCAGCCGATACCGGCACAATGCCGCAAGTGCTTGAAGTAACCGCTTCAACCGAAGATGGGGAAATAATGGCTGTCTGTCACAGGGAATACCCTGTCTACGGAGTTCAGTTCCACCCCGAATCGATAATGACACCCGAGGGTAAACAGATGCTGCGTAATTTCTGCGGATGAAAAGCAGAGGGTATCACAATCGATACGCAACTGCACGGGATGAAAAGGAGATAATATGCGTATTCTGGTCGTAGAAGATGAACGTTCACTGGCGCAGATGGTAGCCGACAGGCTTAAGCGCGACAAATACACGGTCGATGTGTCAAATGACGGAGAAGAAGGACTGTACAACGCACTTTCGGGTATATATGATCTGATAATCCTCGATATAATGCTGCCCCACGTTGACGGTATTGAGATCCTTAAGGAACTAAGGAAGGAAGACCATGATGTCAAAGTCATAATGCTTACAGCAAAGGCTGAACTGGAAGACAGGCTTACCGGCTTTGGTCTTGGAGCCAACGACTACGTACCCAAGCCCTTCCATATAGAAGAGCTGGCCGCCAGGGTAAATGCACAGCTAAACATCGGCAAGGCGATGTCCGACACTCTTGATTACGCCGATCTTACCCTGAATTACAAGAGTTCATCCATTAGCTCACAGAAGACCGGTGAAAACATTACCGTTAATAACAAGGAATTCCAGTTGCTTGAATACTTCATGAGCAACCCCGGGCGGATATTGTCAAGAGAGATGATCTACGACCACGTCTGGGGTATGGACAGCGAAGCGGTATCAAACAACATGGAAGCCTACATGTCCTTTGTACGCAAGAAACTTAAGCTTATAGGCTCTGAGGTATCAATAAGGACCGTGAGGAATATGGGATATTCAATGGAGCGCGAGAAATAAATTGAAGGAATTACGCAGGAAGACCTTTTTAACAATATATGCTATCCTTACCGCTATCCTTGTGAGTGCTCTTGTTATGATCAATATAAGGAATTACAACATGGAGCGCACAAATGTCGAACGGATATTAAACATCCTTGATGAAAGAGGCGGCATGAGGAACGGGGAAATCACTCCTATGGACGGAGGGATTGCGGGGCATATGCAGGGGCCGCGGGATCTGGGTAACATGATGGTCATGGATTATGAAGCATATACCGTCATACTGGATGATAACGGCGAGATCGAAACGATTTACAGCCATGCAGATGAAACGGATGATTTCGACATTGGGAATGCCGCCCTTGAAATAAAGGACAGAGTCAGCAGCATGAACAGCATCAGTCCCGGACAGGAGAGGCGTGACAGCATCTTTATAGGAAATCTGTACAGGGAATGGTACTCTTATAAATACAAACACGGCGATACGATAGTCATAATCAACAACAGACCCATCAGGGATAAGCTTATGAGCCTTCTTGCCGAATCAGCACTTATCCTGATCATCATGGATATTATCATCTATCTTGTATCAAGGCTGATCACAGGCTGGATAACCCGGCCGGCACAGGAAGCCTTCAAACGCCAGAAGGAGTTCATCGCAGATGCTTCCCATGAGCTCAAGACACCTCTTGCGGTAATAATGGCATCGGCTGATGAGATATCCGCAGGAACACCCTCTGATGCTCCCGGCAGGAAATATATCGACAATATACTATACGAATCCGACAGGATGAACAGCCTGATCGCCGGACTGCTGAACCTCTCGAAGCTTGAAGACGGTAATGTAAGGGATACATATAAGGAAGAAAACATTTCAAGGATCATTGAAAAAACCTGTCTGGCCTATGAAGCCGTGGCTTTCGAACAGGCAGTGTCAATACAGACTGATATAGATGAAGACCTGAGCCTTATATGCAGCAAAGATGATATCGAAAAGATGGTATCCACCATACTTGACAACGCCGTTAAACACAGCTACAGAGATACAACGGTACGGGTAAGCGCCCATCCCTTTAAGGGAGGAACGCTCATAAAGATCATAAACAAAGGAGATCCGATAAAGGAGGAAGACAGGGAGCGGATCTTCGAACGTTTCTACAGGGCCGACCGATCAAGGGAGAGGAGCAGCAACAGATACGGACTTGGTCTTGCGATAGCAAGGAGGATAGCAAGAAACCATAAGGGCGACATAAAAGCCTGTTCTGAAAGCGGAGATACAACTTTTGAAATAACACTTCACAGTTAACACCGAAAAAATTTTTTTTTCGGTGTTTTTTTAATATTCATTTAAGCTTGACATCCTATCATGTACTCATAAAAGAAATCAACTGTTCAGAAAAGAGGTTTGGATATGAGTGGATACACAGAGGTTTTTAAAAGAACGGAAATAAAGTATCTCCTTAGCGAAGAGCAATACAACGCCCTGATGCCTTATCTTGAAACTATGGCTAAGGTCGACAGTTACGGATTGACGAGGATAAACAATATATACTTCGACACACCGGATTACAGGCTGGTACGTACATCAATGGAAAAGCCGCTGTACAAGGAGAAATTAAGGCTTCGTACATACGGGAGCACTAACGACGATACCAATTCCTTTATAGAGATCAAGAAAAAATACAAGGGTATCGTATATAAACGAAGGATCAACGGCAGATATATCGATACATACAAATATCTCACCGGAACAGGCGATGAAGTTGAACACTCCCAGATAGCCGATGAGATCGAAGAATTCGTCAAATACTACGGAACACTGAGGCCGGCAATGAGCATATGCTATGACAGGGTGGCAATGGCAGGGATTAAAGACAAGGAATTCAGGGTGACTTTTGACTCGAATATAGTATGGAATGATAAATGTACGGATCTTCGTACAGTTGAAGACGGCAGACAGCTTCTTAAGAAAGGACAGCGGCTGATGGAGATAAAGGTAGGAAATGCCATGCCGATGGGACTTGCACGAAAGCTTAGTGAACTTAACATCTTTCCGGTCTCCTTCTCCAAATACGGATCGGGATACAGGGATATGATGGCTGAGAGGACAGACAAGGTTGCAGTAAGATCCGCGATAGCAGCAAACGGTAAGCCAAGGATCCATGAAAGAATGAAAGGGGTGACAGCATATGTTTAACAATATATTTGCATCAATAATCTCAAACGGACAGTTTACGGGGAGCGAATTCGCCATATCAACCCTGACCGCCTTTATCTGCGGACTGATGATCGCCGGAGCCTATACGGTAAAGAACAGATATTCCAAGAGCTTCCTTACTACACTTATACTGCTCCCGGCAATTGTTGAACTGGTGATCATCCTGGTGAACGGTAACATAGGAGCCGGTGTAGCGGTTGCAGGTGCTTTCAGCCTTGTACGTTTCCGTTCCGCACCCGGACGCGGACAGGAGATCACGAGTATTTTCCTTGCAATGGCGGTAGGTCTTGCAACCGGAATGGGCTACATCGGAGTGGCTCTGCTGTTTACCGTTGCTGTATCGGGGATCAACATCATCCTTAACATGACGAATTTCGGAGCGGATGGAAACGGTATGAAGACACTGCGGATCCTGGTTCCTGAAAACCTTGACTATGAAGGGAAATTCGATGGGATTTTCAACAGATATCTTAAAAGCTATACGTATGATGAAGTCAAAACAACAAATATGGGCAGCCTGTACAGGCTCACCCTCAGTGTTACCCTGAAGGATAACGTATCCGAAAAGCAATTTCTTGATGAATTAAGAACAGGCAACGGAAACCTTGATATAAGCCTCGGGCGTATGGTCGACAGTATGGATACCCTGTGAGAGATTTGATTTAGTTGATTAAAATAGGAAATAGCGGTAACTATTCGGAACAGGCTCAAAATACTTCATACTTTTATGTATGTGTTGTTCTAAACAGATTCCAAATTGAATTAAGAGGGCAATACGCCGACAAATTATTAGTCTGATACCTACTAAATACAGGGAAAATAGATTTAGTAGGTATATGCAGGCACAAACACACGACGAAATACCTACTAAACGTAGAATGTTTTGATTTAGTAGGTATATACAGGCACAATCCGTTGGCGAAATACCTACTAAACGTAGAATGTTTTGATTTAGTAGGTATATACAGGCACAATCCCACCGCGAAATACCTACTAAACGTAGAATGTTTTGATTTAGTAGGTATATGCAGGCACAAACTCACGGCGAAATACCTACTAAACATAGCGATATTTGATCTAGTAGGTATAAAGAAGATCAAGCTACAGGAAAAATACCTACTAAACTCCGAGAAACTGAATTTAGTGGGTCAAAATAAAAAATGGAGGTATGATCATGAAAAACAGAATAGCAAGAATAGTAATAGCAGCAATGGCAGTATCTATGACAGCATGCAGCACTCAGGGGAGTGTAAC
>CAMORO010000098.1 GCA_946623875.1 uncultured Lachnospiraceae bacterium
AGGCTAAGGATCTTGCAGGCAGGTTCATCAAGAACTTCGCTAAGTATGAGACCAATGATGCAGGTAAGGCACTTGTTAAGGCAGGTCCCCAGCTGTAATCGGAAACAGAATATAGTGAAACAAATGTTAGAGCCCGCTGTATCAGCGGGCTCTTTTAAGTGCATGTCAATCTCAAATTATTTGCATTGCTTTGATCTGTTCCGTTCGAATTTGAATTCTGCATATTCCGTAAGCTCCTGTCTGTCATTAACATCGAGCTTAGACTGATAGTATAGGAGTTTTTTCTGATCAGGGCTTAATTCGGTGTATTTGGGATCATTGCAGAATCTCAGATAATCGGCTGTCTTAACACCATTCTCGGATATTTCGACCGCATCATAATACACATTTTCATCAAGATCGATACACAGCTTCATCAGATCATCGGCAGCTAATCCGTAGTAACTTGCTATCCGGTATAAGGGGCCTGCACCCGGCGTTCTCTTGCCGGATTCATAATATGAATAAGTCTGCTGGCGTACTTCTGCTGCCATTGCTATCTCGCTTTGTGTATAATTATGGGCAAGCCGTAATTCCTTCAGCTTTTCACCTATGCGGTTATTTTTTTTATTATCAGACATTTCCGCAGCAGCCCCCAATCAATTATTCAGTAAAAATGCTACAACTATAGTTTGTCATAAATTGAAGATATGGATACAGCGCACGTAATAGATAAATACAACATATGATGTATTATTATAGGTCTATGATGTGTAATTGTCACATTAAATACTATACAATATATCACAAATGTGGTATGATGTAACTGATTTGTTGTAAAAACCCAAAAGGAGTACTAACTTATGAAGATAATGTATAGGAAGCTGAGCTGTATAATGGTTGCATCGCTAATAATAACTACCGCGGTAACTCCGGTCCGTGGGAGTGAAGAAATAATAATGAGCGATAGTATTGATGATCGCTACGGTACAGGCGAACTTGTTATGAATGAAGAGCAGACATATATAGTACCTGCTGTATTAACAGATGAGGATATATCGGAAGAAGACGGTACTGTGGAAATAAGCGGTGATATAAGTGGGGATGCATCATTGATGGAAGATATTGGAGATGATGAAGGTCTTGCAGTGCTGGCTGAGGATGCACCGAGACCTACACCGGTTCCTTCATATATTCCGTCTGCTACACCGACGCCATTTCCGACAGTTGATCCAACAACTTTCCCGACAGCTACGCCGACGCCATATCCGACTGCAAAGATCACGATTACTGCCGGCATTAGCGAAGCGTCTATGAGTATGAATACCGTAGTTGCCCATAATGATGATGTTCTGTATTTGTCTGCATCCGTAACCGGGTCAGAGATTCATAACGGAAAAGTAGTGTGGGGATATAAGACTGACAGGAATTCCAATGTAACATACAGATTAAGCATGGAAGGCGCTGATGTTGCAATTCCTCTCAGTTCTTTTGATGGAACTATATATGTAAGAGCTTATTACTACACCGATGGTAACGTACCGGCAGGTGAAAGTAATCAACTCCAGATTATCATTGTAAAGGACAATGATGAAAGTCTTTGGCTTGGCGAGTACATCAATTACATAACCTGTGGCTGTACATTGCAGTTTTATATGGCAAATAACACAGGCATCACTGAGAATGATGAAGTTGTCTGGTCTGTGGTAAGCGGTAACGAACTGGTTGGTGACATACAGACATCCCGGATAGATTCTTTACACAAAGTTGTTGTTGAGACCAAGGGTTATCTTAAACCTGATGAAAGCAGGGAAATAGTGCTTAAATGCAGGATAAACGGCAAGGATGTACAGGTTTATGATGAAACAGAGGGTTTGTCTTACGAAAAGAAGATATATGTTTATGGTGTGCCTCGGGCTGTATACAATAAAAACAGAAATGAAATAGAGTATGCTATGCCTGCTAAGATCAATACAGGTATTTCGGTAACAACTCCTTTGCCAAATGTGTCGGATGTACAGATTCCTGATGTGACCGGTGCGGTAGTTCAGGCAATTTGTAATGGGAGATATATTGGAAGTACAAATATGTTTTCTCAAAAGGGGTCTGCCGGAACAATGGATTCGGATACTATAGACAGGATCATTTCTAATATAAACAGTAATTTCACCGATGATTGCAAGCTTGTTCTAAGATTTTTGGCCTGTGGCAGTAACGGCAGTTATAACTCTCTTGTTTATTCGGATGCGGAAATAGATATATACAAGATTACAGTTGAGGGTCAAGGGGTTATAACAACCGGGTATTATGGCCGTGAAGGTCAGGCGGTCAACGTGGAGGCTTTAGCTGAAAACGGCTTCTATGTTAAAGATGCTGTATGGAGTGACAGTGACAATATAAGAACTGCAAATAGACAGATAATCGTCAGCAGTAACAAAGACAGGAACCGCTATGAAGTCAGGCTGACAACAGAAGAGGGAATTGTAGCCAGAGGTTCCTACGAAGATGTCAGTTGGATACTGGATGGTGACGGGAAGCTGACAGTGACAGGTAATGGAGATTATGCTCTGCCGGGAACCCTGTACAGTAGCAGATCGCCCTGGATAAAATATGCCGACAGGATAATCGGTGCGGAAATAAATCTGGAAGGCGTTACGGATATATCGGGAATGTTCAAGGGATGCTTCAACATGACACATGCAGACCTCGACGGACTGGATGCAAGCGGTATAACAAGAGCAGAAAATGTTTTTTCGGGATGTGACAGCCTTACATCCATACTCATACCCTCCGGTGTTAAGCAGGATATAAATCTGCCGGCCATATTTTGTGATAGTTTGGATGAGAGTAAGGAATATGGGAAGATCCCCAGGGATTCTACCGTGAGCTATGAAATTGTCAGGAAGCCCGGAGCGGTGGGAAGTGCCGCCATTTCAATCGCCATAGGGAAGAGCACGGAGAGTATGTCTGTTGAAGCCCTGTCTGTAGACATTACTGATACAATATTCGCAAAAGCTCAGATTGACGTAAACGGAGTTGATTATGATTATGTCGGATGGGGATATAAAGAAGCGATTTCCTCACGCAGTATTCATCCGCTTAACATATTGAGCGAGAATGTAATAATACCGGCGAAGGCATTTGACTACACGCCATCGTATATTCTGGCCTATTTGGCTAAGACCGATCAGTCCGGTAAAACCATAGTGGTGAAGAGTTCCGCTCCGATTGAAGTAAGAATTCAGGGGTTGTCACCCAGACCAACAACTGTTCCGATCCCGACTCCTGTACCTTCCGTTTCTCCGACCGGCGTACCGACATATGCACCGACACCTGTCCCCATACCGGGACGTGTTGCCGATGTGGATATAAGACCCCGGACGGGCTATGTTAAGAAAGGAACCAGAGTAATGCTGACGACCGGTACGGCGGGAGCAGGTATTTACTACACTACCGATGGGACTGAACCGGTGATGGATGCCGACGGGAAACCTGCAGGAACAACAATGGCTTATAAGGACGCGATCATTGTAAACGAGAGTGTTACCATAAGAGCTGTTGCAGTCAGGGAAGGCTTTATATCAAGCGGTATTTCCGAAATGACATATACGGTGTCCGACGAGGATTGGGGGGATATACCATATTTCTTACGTGATGCATTCAATAGCATATCCGAAGTTCCGGAAGGCTTATGGTATGCATTTGAAGAGGAGCTCAGGGCATATGAGCAGAGTGGAAGTACCGGACTTGTGGTAGCTTATGACGGAAATGAACAGAGATTTAACGATGAGATATATGTCTTTTACGGAAATATCAGGCTGGAAGAGGGCTCGGATTACAGGGTCATTTACAAGAACAATAAGCAGGTGGCAGGCTGCAGTGATGCCAAGGCTCCTACAGTTAAAATAAAGGGATTGAATAATTATAATGGAAGTGCTTCCTTTACGTTTACCATAGCACCTGCTGATATCAACGGAGCAAGGATCGAGAGCGAAAAGGTGATAACTGTTTATGATGGTTCGTCGCTCTCCGAAATAGATCCATTGATTACATATAATGGCAGGAAGCTTGTTAAAGGTAAGGATTATAAATTACTGTTTAGCGACGTGAACGGGGTACCGTTTGAGGATGTTGCGAACTCGGACGTGGCGACGGGTTCATACACGGTAAGTGTTAATGCATTGGAAGGAAGCAGCTTCGCCGGAACAATGCATGAGAAGATCAATGTAAAATATATTCCTTCAGAAACACCGGAAGGGCATAAGCTTGTAAAGATGAGCGACGTCAATATTGAAATACCCGAAGTTGAGTACACCGGAGAGACTGTCAGCCTTGAGGGATTGTTTGACAACAGTGGTGACAGGAAGGCTGCGGCAACGATCACTTACGGTACACAGGTATTGCAATACGGTGTTGACTATCTGATAGAAGAGATTGATCCCGATGTATATCCGTATTATCCTTCGGCAGGTCAGTATCTGTTTACGGTTCGCGGTACGGAAGCGTCAAACGGAACGAGCTATGTCGGAGAAAAGGTCGGTACACTTAGCATAAAGGGTATCCCTGCTTCGGAGGTTAAGGTCGCCTGCCTTGATAAAAAACCGGAATATACGGGAAAAGTCATCAGGCTTGAAGATCTGTATAAGGATGATGATACGGATTATAAGGAAATAACCCTGTACACATTAAAGGACGGACATAAGGTTGTATTGGGTAGCGACAGCTATGAGGTTGATCTGAGCCATGCGGCGGCATATGGAAGCTTTGAAGTTATATTCAGGCTGAAGGGCGGATATACCGGAACGATAAGTGAGTCTGTAAATGTTAAACCGTATAATATCCTGAAAGACAACAGAAATCTTATCGGTATGGAGATATCGGAGGCAGAGTACAGCAAGTCGGGAGCCGTACCAGGAGTCATTGTGAAGTATGGTGATACTCTGCTTCGCGAAGGGGAGGATTACGTCCTTAAATTCAGGAACAACAAGAGAATATCGGATGAAAAGGGCAGAGAGCCCTATGTGGTAATAAAGGGTACAGGTTACTATAAGGGAAAGGTTACCAAAACTTTCAAGGTTAACAGGAAGAGTATATCCGATGTTACCCTTTATGTTCCCGACAAGACATTCAAGGCAAACGGTTCTAAGGGATATTTCAGAGTCCTTCCGCAGGTAATGGATGAGGGTAAGGCACTTAAAAAGCGTAAGGATTATAACAAGTTCGGCATAAATGACTGTAAGTTCTATGATGCGGGAAGCGGCATAGAGCTTACAACAGACGATAAACCCGTTGAAGGATCTATAATAAGGGTGGATGTAAGGCTTAGCTGTCCCGAAACGAGTCAGTATACCGGTGACGCTACGATCAGTGGTTATTACAGACTGGTCGGTGCAGGTAAGAACATAAAGAAAGCCAGAGTAAGCGTTGTTACATCCGATCTGTTCATTTACTCAGGCGGACAAGAGATAATACCCGTTAAATCAAAGGATCTGAAGGTTACTCTTGATGGCATAGATCTCGGATCTGAAGATTATGACATTGTAAGTGTTAAAAATAATGTATTTATCGGTACAGCGACCATTGAACTTTCAGGAAAAGGTGAATACGGTGGTACAAAAAAGGTGAATGTGAGGGTTAAGAAGAGGAAATTTTTCTGATATGGTAACTGTTCAGACCGGCACGTGTATTGAATGTTATAGTGAACAATTGTATTTCATTTACCGGAAGAATGTATTGGGAGGTCAGGGATGATAAGAATGAGAATGATAGCCGTTGGAACTGCTTTGATAATTGTGGTTGGATCACTTCGGATGCAGGGATTTTCCGTGTATGCTTCAGAGGAGCTGCTGACGGACAACGTTGAACTTGTTGATGCCGGGGATGTCATAGTTACCGATTCGGGATTGCTCACAGATACTGATGAGGTGCAGGTTGAAGCGATTGCAGATGATACCGTTTGCGATGATAAAGAAGATATACTTGTTGTGGAAGATGACAGTATAGCTGATGAAAGATCATACATGAAAAAAGACGGTATATTTAATGAAAAATCTTATGTGGAAAATACATCGACTCTCTCTGACAATGATCAGATGGGAAAAAATGACACAGTGAAATTAATACCTCAGGATGATACAGAACGTACAGAAGGAGATTACACTTATACCACATATGATGTGTTAGACAAAGAGTACGCCGTTATCTCGGGTTACAGCGGTGTCGGTGGAAATATAACCATACCTGATAAGCTCGGGGGCTATACTGTAAAAAGAATAGGTGAATATGCATTTTATGATAATACGGATATTACCGGTGTGGTCATTCCCGAAGGGGTTGAAGAAATTGATGCCCATGCCTTTGAGAATTGCAGCAAAACGGTTTCCGTTAAGCTTCCTTCGACGCTTAAAGCTCTTGGTTACTACTCATTTGCGAATACAGCGATATATGAGATAAATATACCTGCCGGATTGGTAAATGGTGGAAGCTATTGCTTTGACGGTTGTAATAATCTTAGTAAGATCAGCTTTGAAAAAGGGGTTACGGAAATTCCTTCCGATTTATTCATAAATGTTTGGGGCATTAAAGAGATTACAATCCCGGAAACGGTTACATCAATAGGCAGTTGTACTTTTCAAAACACCGGTTTGACGAAAATAATAATCCCTGACAGTGTGAAAGAAATAGGTTCGTCTGCATTTGCCGGATGTACTTCAATGACAAGCGCAGAAATCGGAAATGGTGTTGAAACAATTGATGATTACGCATTTTCGGAAAGTGGATTGAAAAGTGTAGTATTTAAGGGAGGAGTAAAGTCACTCGGATCTTATACTTTCTATGCCACTGAACTGGAAAGCGTTGAGCTTCCGGAAGGATTGATTGAAATTGGAGACTGTGCATTTGCGGAATGCACCAAACTAAAACAGGTAAAACTGCCGTCAACACTTGAGAATATCGGAACACAATATTCCGAAAACGATGTATTCAGAAATACATTAATAAGCGAAATAAATATCCCGGCTAAACTAAAAAATATTTGGCCTTCATCTTTTGCAGGCTGTAGTAACTTAAAGAAGGTAATATTTGAAGAAGGTATAACAGAAATACCTGCGTATCTGTTTTCAGGTGCAGAGAGCATAGAGGAAGTGACCATTCCCGAAACGGTAACATCGATAGGTTACTGTGCATTTGAAAACAGCGGTCTGACGAAAATTGTTATCCCTGACAGTGTGAAAGAAATAGCATCGTCTGCATTTGCCGGATGTACTTCAATGACAAGTGCAGAAATCGGAAATGGTGTTGAAAAAATTGATAATTACGCATTTTCGGAAAGTGGATTGAAAAGTGTAGTATTTAAGGGAGGAGTAAAGTCACTCGGATCTTATACTTTCTATGCCACTGAACTGGAAAGCGTTGAGCTTCCGGAAGGATTGATTGAAATTGGAGACTGTGCATTTGCGGAATGCACCAAACTAAAACAGGTAAAACTGCCGTCAACACTTGAGAATATCGGAACACAATATTCCGAAAACGATGTATTCAGAAATACATTAATAAGCGAAATAAATATCCCGGCTAAACTAAAAAATATTTGGCCTTCATCTTTTGCAGGCTGTAGTAACTTAAAGAAGGTAATATTTGAAGAAGGTATAACAGAAATACCTGCGTATCTGTTTTCAGGTGCAGAGAGCATAGAGGAAGTGACCATTCCCGAAACGGTAACTGTAATAGGGAGTAGTGCATTTAGCGGTTGTACGGGATTAACGAATATAAAGATACCTGATGGCGTCAGAGAGATCGGAACAAGTGCTTTTTCGGGATGCATACGCATGACAAAAGTTCAATTTAATGCAGAAGGTGAGACAACTATAGGAGATTATGCTTTTAGGGGTTGTACTGGATTACAGGAAGTAGATATTACTGATGGTATATACCGGATCGGAGATTATGCATTCAGTGATTGCAACTACATAGCAAATGTGGATATATCTGACAGTGTGCGATATATTTCAGACTCAGCCTTTGAAAACTGTACAAAGTTAAAGGTTTATGCTTCAAGAATGTCCTATGCGGCTATTTATTCCATAAGAAATGGCATACCTTTTACCAAGACAGGAGAAGGTGAAAAACAACTGAATGTGATGCTGCAATCCAACACCGCATATTATTTGAAGGAAGACGGTGTCTTAAGGGCCTATATTCCATATGAGTTGGATTATAAGTATAAGTTTTTCCAATATAATATAGATAAGAATATTGAAGTATGGATACCATTTTATATGACACTGGTCGATGAGAGCGTAAAATTTAACGATGAATCGGTTAATTATTATATAAACTCTGATTATAATTATAACAATGCGGCAGATCGTGTATTGAGTATACCCGTCACAGAGCCGAGAGGTGTCATAACGTTTGATATAGAATATGAAGAGGGATATCCCCTGAATACTTATGCTTGCCTTTCATATACAGAAAATGGAGTAGGCGGCTATGAGATCATTAATGTAATTCTGAATGGGGACGGAAATGTTGAACTGACTCAAAGAGTAAAGGGAGATCTGACCGGCGATGGTAATATAGCCATGAATGATGTGATGAA
>CAMORO010000099.1 GCA_946623875.1 uncultured Lachnospiraceae bacterium
TTCCTGAGGATATCCATCTCCTCATTATCCACACTATACATATCCAAAGACAGTTCCAGTTTCAGGACATCAGGGCTTTTTTTCATATGTGAAGAATACAGCTCATCAACCGTGATCTGTGATATATCAACGCCCTTACTTTCACGGGCTATTTCCTTATCAAAGTCATCCCATGCTTTGAACAGTTCTTCTCTTGTGATTTCATTTACACTCACAGGCCGCTCCTACCCTTCCTCATCCAATCTTCCTACACATACTGTTCAGCCCAGGCTTTAAGTTCTTCTGCAGAAGCTTTTGCCTTGAAACGCTGTCCCGATTCCACCCTTGCACCCTTAGCCAGTTCACCAATGTTGCTGCCGGAATCACCTATCCCACTCGAACCTGACGTTGCAAATGGAACGATGGTCTTACCTGCAAAATCATAACTTTCAGCAAATGTATCTATGATCGAAGGTTCACGATACCACCAGACCGGGAATCCTACAAAGACCACATCATACTGTGCCATATCATCAACTTTGGATGCTATCGCAGGTCTGCAGGACCGGTCCTTCATCTCAACGGAACTCCTGCTCTTCGGATTCATCCACATAAGATCCAGCTTACTGTATGGTTTTTCAGGAACTATCTCAAATATATCTGCTCCTATCGTATCTGCCAGATTTGCTGCAAGCTTCTTCGTCACTCCGCTTGCCGAGAAATATGCTACCAATACTTTGCTCATGTGTATACCTCCTGAATACATTCAGTATACCACACCTTGATGAGCTATCATCACGGATTTAAGCTTTTGCCCGGGGTCTTACCAAATCGTCAAAACGCTTAATAACCTCTTTGATATCGTCCGTAACCCTGTGAAGGCATTCATCGATTAGTTCTATCGGTATCCCATAGAACGCTTCCGCAATGCCGCCTGCAATACATGTCAGAGTATCACAGTCACCACCGAGTGAGACCGCCGTCCTTATTACATCTTCAAAGTCATTCCCTTCCAAAAATGCCGTTATCGCCTCGGGCACTGTCTCCTGGCAGCTCTCCACATGATGATATGCCGGCCTTATCTCTTCACATGTCCTGGACAGGTCATATCCGAACTCATCTATTATATACTGGTTTATATCTTCCTTGCTGCTACCGTTCCTGGCAAAAAAGATCGCACTTGCCGTAGCTTCTGCTCCCTTTATGCCTTCCGGATGATTATGCGTAACTTCTGCAGTCCATCTTGCAACATCCCTTGTTCTCTCAACAGAATCATAGAGCCATCCGACTGATGATACCCTCATCGCAGATCCATTTCCCCAGCTCCCATATGGTTTGGGATCCTTCTCTGCAAGCCACCCGATGAACCGTCCGCCGTATCCTGCATCAGGATACTTGCATCCCCACTTCTGCATGGACTTAACAACTGCAGGCTTAATCTCCTTCTCACCCGCATCAGGACCCACATCCATAAGGGCTTCCTACCATATCACCTATTATCGCTCCGTACATAACTGCCTCCTTCCGCCCATTCAGGCAAAATCTGTCTTTTATCGTTTACAGGTTCAGTATAACTCAAGCAAAAAGAAGAAGGGTCACCCGGCAGGCGACATCGAAGAAAATAATAATTCGCTAATAGCTTTCAGAGTATAGGTATCCCAAATGATTGCCCGGTTTTTCCTTCAGTTCATGAATCTCACGGCTGTACCGTATGCGATCACTTCTGCCGCACCCTGCATTATCGCAGATGAAGAGTAACGGATATTTACGATCGCATCCGCCTGCAGCCTCTCCGCCTCTTCAACCATACGCTTGGTAGCAAGCGCTCTGGCTTCGTTCATCATCTCGTTATAAGCTGTCAGTTCTCCTCCAACCAGAGTCTTCAAGCCGGATCCAATGTCCTTTGCTACGTTCTTGGACTGAATGGTGCTTCCCTTTACCAACCCAAGCATTTCAAGTTCTTTACCGGTAATGTAATCAGTATTTACTAAGATCATCTTCTTCTCCTCCTTCGATCTCCTTTATCCTTTGTATACACACATATATCATCCCTCCGGCCAGGCAGAGCGGAATAATACCCAACAGTATCTCTAATGGCAGACAATCAACTTCCACAATGATTAATACAAAATATAAAATATAGTAAAGTACAACGATCACTGTGATGATCACAGGAGCTATCATTTTCTTCTTATGTTCTTCCATATCACTTCAACTCTCTCCTAAATTCTATATTTACGGTGTTAGTATCCTGTAACCATATCACGCACTGTTAACTATGTTTCTCCTTAAAAATCTCATTCCGACATCCAAGGCAAAACTGCTACCGGAATGATCTCGCCATTTATCTCATACGGTATGACCTGCACCTTATCACCATTATGAAGCCCAAACGATTTATCATACGGTTCATTTATCAGATAACCCATCCAAAATCTTTTATTCTTTTCCTGCTTTTATCTTGTCTTCGATAACATATCTGAGTATGCAGAGGGTAAGACATGCCGCGCATAGAAGTACGCTTTTGCCAACTGTTGCCATTTCAACAGGTTCTTCATACTTCATTGAAAAGCCTGTGATCTGGCAGATAATCCATGCAAAGAACATATGATAAAGATAGATAAGCAGTGAGTGCGAGCCGAGCCAGCTTATTTCCTTAACTCTTATGCCCGCAGATTCTATGCACTTACATAAGACCGAGCCGCCCCAGATTATAAAGATTGAGGACACTATCACAAGAGTCATGTTATAAACTTCGTTTTCAACAAATGTTCCGCGATAGGTATTGAGGTCCGGTTCCTTGTACATACATATTGCAATGCCAATTCCAAGGCTTATTATCGCCAGCACAACTTCCTTTGCTCCCTCAAAAGCCTTAATTTCAAGCAGCTTATACTGTCCGGCTAAGGTGCCAAGAAGCAGGCACCCTGCCCAGAAGGGCACCAGCTGCAGATTGTAAGGAAGCGTGATCTGATAAGTCCTAAGCGCACCTGTTATGGCAAACAGTAAAACCACTGCGATAATGGTTTTTACTGCAGACTTAAGCACGCGGTCGGCAATCGGAAAAAATATAATGCTCGCAAACATCATTGCGATAAGGAACCAGAAATCTCCAAGGAAGCTATATCTTTTTCCCAGATGGTAATATTCCCAACCAAACCAGTCCTGAATATTACGATTCCAGATACAGCCTGCGAAGAAGTTCCTAAGACATAAAAATGCCTCGTTTATCGGTTCCACCTTTTGGATCACCATAACAATTGATCCTACAAGCCAGAAAAACAGTGAGTATTTAAAGAAAGGAATAAGAAGTGCTTTCGCTCTGGATTTTAAGTTCTCCAAAAACGGTTTGGCACCCAGCTTATAAAAGTAACCCGAATAGAAAAAGAACACCACAAGAGCACTTACCAGAATATGGTCAATAAATGTCTTAAATCCGCAAGGTGCCAGTATGTGGTAAATAACGATAACTAAAATAGTTACGCCTTTCATCATATCCGCAAAATTGAGTCTTTGAGAAGCCATATTTACTCCTTCCTTAAGGTATCCACACACTTTTAATTTGACTTGCCATAATACTCATCAATCATCCTGCTGATCTCATCAAAGTCGGCATAAAGTGAATAATCGTACTCGCCATCCTTCTCCTTTGTGAGCACGAAGCGCCTCCCGTCTGTTCTCCCAGAACCGGAATACCGTTATCCTTTGCCATGCTGGCAAGATAGTTTGCTGCTGAGTATGTCTGAGCGCCTACCATAACTGCGAATTCAAATGGATACGATACTTCATCATCCTTTTCATCAAATACTCCGTCAAAATTCAGGTCAACATCGTAGTGGATGACCTCATCCTGACCTGTATAGGAATCATACTGATGACGATAGGTCTTACCACATATGATTTTTGCCATTGCTGTTGAGATTCCACTCTCGCCTCCGGCATTAAGTGCGATATTTATCACAAATTTCTTGATATTAGGATTCTCCTTTGCAATATCCAGGTACTTCATAAAGGTTCCCATACTATCCTGCGGCATTTCCTTTAAAGTTCCATCCTCATAGGCTGTCCATGCAGCGCGGTTACAATAGCAATGGTCAAACAGATACATTGCTGTATCTCCCTTTTCGTAGTAAACCGCCATCTCGCCGTCATCATAATCAATCTTTTCTCTCCTGTCATAGTAGTCATTACTATGATCTGAATATGTAGCGGCTATCGCAGGCATTGAGACATCAGTATACCTTTAGTTTTCTATTATTATCGCAATTTACTTATCCTGCTCTTGATATATCTTATCTCATGACGCTTAATATATCCTGCCATTACATATCCCCTGTTAATATAATCTCCAAATCCCATGTACAAAGTTGCTACATCTGTCAGATATTCATTACTCGTCGTATCATGAAGATATATTCCACGACAGCCAAGATAATAATGCATGCATTCATGAATAAGTACAGCCAGCGTTTTCGTATAACCGGTATTTTCCAGATTATTTATAATAATAAGATTATTAGAGTACTGTCCGGCAGTATTTGGGGATAGATTCTCTATCTTTACACACAGAAAAGACGCATTCAATTTACAATGAGCGATTATATCCCTCGCAACCCTTGTAAGTACTTTGTCATTATCAAGATCTTTTCTCATCTCGTCTTTTAATTCCGATGGAATTATGTACGGCTCACCAACGTTTTTTATTTTTGAATGCAGGAACATAATAAGCTTACCAAACAATTCCTTTTTCTGTTTAGGTATAGGTGCTATCCCGATAATACGTGTCATGATAAATACTATCATTCCAATAACACATATCAGATATGTCAATCGGTCGTAAATATAATACAGGTTCATGATCCTTTTAATCTCCATTTATCCTACATTCACAGTATACATAGATATCTCATATTGTTTCAATACCCATAATATAAGAAAGTTTCCCAATCACGTGCTTTAAGGCTTTCTGCGACCTGTCACTCCACTTGATACAAAAGCAGTTATCATACCTGTTAACGCCGGGTTCAAGGATCCTGATCATGGTGAAACCTTTCTTTCGGCATATCTTATTCTTAACATATTCTTTCGTGCGGTTATCCCTCAATGCTGAAAACTCTACTGCGATCTTCTTATCCGGAATATATAGGCTTATCGGAATACCTATATCCGGATCATAATCTTTTATATATGAAATACCGGCTTGCTCTAAAAACTGCACCATAGTTCGTTTCATGAGAGCTTTTCGGTCCTCACGATCTTTTCTTCGCCGTTCAAGCATATCCAGATACAATTGTCTTGAGATTTCTCTTCTGCAATCAGGACACTCTCCACCCCCGTTACATCTTGTATAGACTCTTGCACGCCATTCATACCCGCAGTCACGGCATACCCACCATACAACTTTTCTTGAACGCTCTGATATCTCCGTCGGCTTTATGGTATTCTTCTCAGACCATTCATCAATAAGCGCAGGTCTTGTAGTGGTAAGATCATTAAAGCCTTCCAGTATTATACCAGCACAATACGGACAGTCACTGCCTTCAAAACGATCTGCGATCTTCGCCTTCCATTCATGACCGCACTTGCCTTTCCACCATACAGTTTTATTTGACTTACACATCACCATATCCGGCATAAGAGGTTCATTCCGCTCAGACCATTCATGACCGCAGTCTCCCTTCCACCATACTTTCTTGCTTGATCCTGCCGTATATTTATCCGGACTATACTCATTTTTTTCCGACCATTCCTTCACAAGTTCCGGATTACACTCAGATAATAATTCTCTCATAGCACTACTTACCCTGCCAGGTCACTTAAAAATCCTTTAATCCCGAGTATCCCCTCCGTTAACAGTGTTGTTATCCATTCCGGCAGGATCACCAGACAGCCCGCGACACCTACCATAACAGCCATCTGTCTTCTTTCCCGGATATGATATGATTCGGATATGGATTATTATTATTTATATCCTTATCACTATAATCGACAAAATTTACTGCTTCATTACCACCCAAATCTACAGCTCCATAACCGGCAAAATCTACCGGAATGTTGATTTTACTGGCTTTGCGGGGTGTTGTTTCTGCCTTTTCCCCGTTATTTCCAATAGATTTTGACTTTATTTCTATATTTTTTTCTTCTTCATTACCGTAAATTTTACCGGTAATGAATGCCTTATTTTTGAGATCCTGTGAAATAAAATTCTTAACATACAGAATATTACCCTGTCCAAGCCCTACCTTTAACTTTTCGACAAGACCGATGTTCTCCAGTTCTGAAAGATACTTAGTTGCTGTTTTTTCCGAAAGATTAAGGTCGTCCTCTATATTCTTTATCTTGTACCTTATATAGACCTTACCTTCTTCGTCTCTCCATCCCCTTCGTGATGACAGCCACATCCTGTCAAGAAGCAGGCCATATAACATGACCGCTCCAAGTGACAGAGCCGAAAACTTTGGATCAAACAACAAAAGCTTAGGGATTTTGATGAAACTGAACTGATCAGCTTCCATTCCATAATAATAGTCAAAAACTATACCCTCACTCATTTTTCGGCTCTTCCTCCTTCTGATTTTCTTTCCAATAATCTAGAAGTTTGAATATGACACCTTCTATATCTTCCTGAGAATAATATGAAGGAAAATAATGCGACAGCTTATTTTCGGATATTGATATTTTTCTTGGACGCGGTTTAAAAACGTCCTTATTCAAAATGTAATCTGTTATATCCTGATTTAGCCCGTCTTCCTCATCCAATTCCTTAAGCTTGGCTACTACATCTACCTTTATTGGACCGCCTATACTCAGATGTTCATATACCCAATGTTGTACTTCACGTCGTAAACCTGCTATTTCCAGTGCAATGGCAAGGTTTATCCTCTTTTCATCCAACATATTCATTATTTCCGGTAGAAGCTTATTAAGGCTTAGATATTTCTGAACCTGTCTGCCTGTTATTCCTGCCTGTTTACCGACTATATCCCTGCTTCTAACGCCATTTCTTAACCCGTACTTCATCATGTTATTAAGCGAATCTATCTTCATCTTCAGTGACTTTGCTCTCTCACTCGGATACAGGAACTCTCTCTGTATGTTGGCATCCACCATGAGCACGGTAGCTTCATCATCTGACATTTCTCTTATTACAGCCGGAACCTCCTTAAGCCCTGCAAGCTTGGCCGCATGCGTGCGTCTGTGCCCTGATATCAGTTCATATGACTTTCCACTGGGTCTAACGATCACAGGCGACATGATCCCATTATCTGTAATACTCTCAACAAGCTCGGTCATCTTTTCATCATCGAGTACCTTAAAAGGATGATCCTTGAATGACTTTAGCTTATCTATCGGAATGTTCACTATCTCATCACGACTGACTTTCTCCTTAAGCCCTCCATCAAGCAGAATCTCGTCCCCATATGCCATCCGGACTGCTTCCTTATTACGTTTCGTGTTGTTGTACCTGCCCGTATCCATCGTAAACAGGATACCTTCTATAGAAAGCTCAGCCTGTCGATATACCCCTTAAGCACCAGCTCCGGATTATCCGCCGAATTAAATGCAATACCGCTTAACAGCTTGTTCGCCGGAATTACATCAACTCCTTCTTCACTCGTAAGAATAGCCTCCATCGGATCATAGTCAAATCCCATGATCTCATTCTACAGCATATCTTTAAGAGTTATCCGCTGATTCTTGGAAAATCCAAAACCTATGGTAAGATGTCCCTGGCTATCTGAATCCACGGCCAGTACCTTCTTACCAAGCTTCACAAATGCTGCTGACAGGTCTATTGCGGATGTGGTCTTTCCACAACCACCCTTGAAATTAGCTACAGAAATGACTTTACTCATGATCCACATCCTCCTTCACAATGATTTCCGTATATGCCCTGAAATACTTATCTGTATTTTTGTTAGATAATATCTCTGAAGTGCTCAGAATCTCGCATAACCCTATCTCCTGACAGAACTCCATCATCCGCTTAAAACCATCGATCTTCTCAGGTGTAGACATCATACGTACCTTAACGATCTCCTCTGATTCCTGGAGAGCCGCAAAACTTCTCTGCTGCTCTTCAATCCTTGAGCGTTCTCTCTCGTACCGTTTTTTTTGTATCCGCTATCGCGATACCTTTTCTTTCTCCATGCATTCTTCGCTGTGGCGCTTTTTGACATTTCAGTCTCCTCCTTAAATTTTTTTGACCATAACGCAAAAAGGACATCTCTCTATAACCTTCTGATTATAAAAAGACGTCCTTTTAAGCCGGATTCTCTTTCGGTGAACCCTGCCACAACTATTATTGAGTTATACCTCTCCACCTGCAAAAAACGTAATGAAACGTTTTATTCGTTACTATTTTGTACATTAATGTTGTGGAAAAGTTGTGTTTTTAACGGTACTGCTCTGTTTTCACTTTTTATATAAGATTTTCAAAACCGCTGAAACCCGCTTATTTACTCAATGTCATTAACTTAAGAATCAACTATCGTAGTGAGAAATAACAATCGGTAATG
>CAMORO010000100.1 GCA_946623875.1 uncultured Lachnospiraceae bacterium
AAACTAAGGAGAAACAATAATACTATGGAAATAATGGGTTTGTCAGATCTGACATGGATAAGCATTATAGCATTCATTGCCTGCCTTGCCTTCGGTCTGTATATGATAAAAACAGGGAAGCCCGGAATAGTCAGGGGAATTAAGGATACGGCCAACTACCGTAACAAGGAGAAATATTCGGTTGAGGGAGGAAAGCTTCTGCTGTTTCTGGCCGGAGGATGTCTTATTATGACGGTAGTTTCCTTTGTAAATGTAGTTGTATCCAATATTCTGGGTCTTTTGGCTCTGTGTATTTTCGGTTATTTCTGGAAGAAGATGAGTGATGAGTACGGTCCGGTTTGATTTTGAAGAGGAACTGAAGAAGCTTCCGGGAAAGCCCGGTGTATATATAATGCATGATGAGGATGACAACATTATCTATGTGGGTAAGGCAGTCATCCTTAAAAATCGTGTCCGTTCATATTTTCGTGAGAGTACAAATAAAACACTTAAGATACGGACCATGGTCAGTAAGATCGCATGGTTTGAGTATGTTGTTACCGATTCGGAGCTCGAGGCTCTGGTCCTGGAGAACAATCTTATAAAGGAAAATCAGCCCAAATACAATACATTGTTAAAGGATGACAAGACGTATCCCTATATAAAGGTTACGACCGGTGAGGATTATCCGCGCATATTCATGACAAGAAAGGTGAAAAAGGATAATGCGAAATACTACGGACCTTATACATCCGCCGGTTCGGTAAAGGACACCATAGAGCTTCTGTGCAAGCTGTACAAGGTCAGGACCTGCTCCAATAAATACGTGGAAAAGGATATATATGAAGGAGAGGGTGAAGATGGCAGCGAAGGTGTTATGAAGAATCTTGACAGGGCATGTCTTTATTATCATATCCATCAGTGTAAGGCGCCCTGTCTGGGTAACGTGAGTAAGGATGAGTACAGAGAAGCTATAAACGGGGCTCTTGACTTTCTTAACGGGAATTACAGGCCGCTTATAAACCGCCTTACCGAGAGGATGAATGAGCAGGCAGAGGCTCTTGAATTCGAGGAAGCGGCATCGACAAGAGACCTTATAGAGAGTGTGAGAGCAGTTGCCCAGAAGCAGAAGATCACGGATACGGGAGGAGAAGATAAGGATATAATCGCGATGGCAAGGGATGGTGCATCCGTCATCGTACAGGTATTCTTTATCCGTAACGGTAAGATCATCGGTCGTGAGCATTACTATATGAAGCATACCGAAGACACGGAGGATGCCGAGATAATAAGGAATTTCGTTATGCAGTTCTATGCCGGAACGCCATATGTTCCCAAGGAGCTTATAATACCGGTTGAAACCGAAGATATGGAATTGTGTGCCGACTGGCTGAGCGCAAAGAGAGGAAGCAGGGTCAGACTCACAGTGCCCATAAAAGGAAAGAAAGAGAAGCTTGTCGAACTTGCCGAGAAGAATGCTGAGATCGTCCTAAGACAGGATATAGAAAAGATAAAAAGAAACAAAGCCCGAACGGAGGGTGCCGTCTCGGAGCTGATGGAGCTGCTTGACATAGAGGGTATAAGCCGTATGGAGGCCTATGACATTTCGAATATCAGCGGTTATGATTCTGTTGGTTCGATGGTTGTGTATGAGGATGGACGTCCCAAGAAGAATGATTACCGCAAGTTCAGGATAAAGAGTGTTGAGGGACCGAATGATTACGCCAGCATGAATGAGGTGCTGACAAGGCGGTTCCGGCACGGACTTGAGGAGAAGGAAACGGATACAGAGGAATACGGAAACGCTGCAAAAAAAGCAGATTACGGCAAATTTTCGAAATTCCCCGATCTTATTCTCATGGATGGCGGCCGCGGGCAGGTCAATATAGCAAAAGAGGTACTTGACAGTCTGGGACTCTCAATTCCCGTGTGCGGTATGGTCAAGGATGATAACCACAGGACGAGAGGCCTGTATTTTAACAATGTTGAGATACCGATATCAAGAAATTCCGAAGCCTTCAAGCTTATTACGAGGATTCAGGACGAGGCACACCGGTTCGCCATTGAATTCCACCGGTCGCTTCGAAGTAAGGGACAGGTACATTCCATCCTTGATGATATAAAGGGGATAGGCGCGACGAGACGAAGGGCCCTGATGAAGCATTTTGATTCAATAGAAGAAATCAGATCAGCCGACGTGGACACCATTATGCAGGTTCCGTCGATGGACAGGCGTTCGGCAGAGAGCGTAGTCAGGTTCTTTGCCGGGCGTAAATAAGGCTCCAATTATTTTGTTTGGTATAGATTGCTTAAAAGACATGTGGTATACTGTAAATTGGTATGCGGGTGAATAATCTGCGTACCCTAATATCATAAAGGAAAGGCAGGCCACTTATGTCGACGGTAGCGGTAAGCAGACTTATTGAAAAGATGGAGCTTGAAAATCTGACGCCGGATATAGACGTCAATAGCAGGAAGATCACAATTCCGGATATCAACAGACCGGCTCTGCAGTTGGCGGGATATCTGCAGCATTACGAGGCATCCCGTGTGCAGATAATCGGTTTTGTTGAGGCAACCTATATGGAGGGACTTGCTCCCGAGGACAAAAAGGAGAGATACGAGCATGTGCTCTCTCACAGCACTCCGTGCTTCGTGTTCTGCAGGGAGATACAGCCCGATCCCACATTTGTTGATGTTGCGAGGGAAAAGGGAGTTCCCATTCTTGTTACCAAGAGGGCAACATCGGATTTCATGGCGGAGATAATCAGATGGCTGAACGTTGAGCTGGCACCTTGTATTTCGGTACACGGAGTTCTCGTTGATGTATATGGCGAGGGTGTACTGATTACGGGTGAGAGTGGGATCGGTAAATCTGAAGCTGCTCTGGAACTTATAAAGAGAGGGCATCGTCTTGTTACGGATGACGTTGTTGAAATAAGAAAGGTGTCGGAGGAGACTCTTATAGGTTCGGCACCTGATATAACCAAGCATCTTATTGAGCTTCGAGGCATAGGCATAGTGGACGTTAAGATGCTCTTTGGTGTTTCCTGTGTTAAGGATACGCAGGCGATAGATCTTGTTATAAGGCTTGAGGAGTGGGATAAGGACAAGGATTATGACAGGATCGGACTCGAGGAGAATTACATAGAATATCTGGGTAATAAGGTGGTATGTCACAATATCCCCATACGTCCCGGACGTAATCTTGCGATTATCTGCGAATCCGCGGCGGTTAATTACAGGCAGAAGAAGATGGGCTACAATGCGGCTCAGGAGTTGTACGCAAGGCTGCAGAATCAGTTTAAGAAATCGAATGATGAGTGATCCGGATCGGATTATCCGTTCATCCCGGATGACAAACGGAAACAGATGAATAAAACAATAGTAGCAGGATAGTGTAAAGGAGACCGGTATGGAGAGAAAAGTTGACAGATATTGTTTCGGGGCGGATATAGGCGGTACAACCATTAAGCTTGGACTGTTTACTCCCGGAGGTGAGGTAATAAAGAAATGGGAGATCCCCACAAGAAAGGAAGACAGCGGAGCATATATACTTAAGGATATAGCGGATTCCATTATGAATGAGATGGATGAAAGGAAGCTTACCAAGGATAATATAATAGGTATAGGAGTGGGAGCTCCGGGTCCGGTTGACAGGGACGGAGTTATCTATAAGGCTGTAAATCTTGGGTGGGGCGTATTGAACCTGCGTCAGGAATTAAATGATCTTACCGGTCTTCCGGTAAGGGCAGGAAATGATGCCAATGTAGCGGCCCTCGGAGAGATGTGGAAGGGCGGCGGAGAAGGCTTCAAGGATGTTATAGTCATTACGCTCGGAACGGGTGTCGGCGGCGGAGTTATCATAGACGGTAAGGTTGTTACCGGAAGCATGGGAGGCGGCGGAGAGATCGGCCATATCCATATGAATGATGACGAAGTCGAGAAGTGCGGCTGCGGTAACAAGGGCTGTCTTGAGCAGTATACATCCGCAACAGGTGTCGTAAGGCTGGCAAACAGAAGACTCAAAGCAGATGATAAGGCCAGTGTGCTGCGTGGCAGGGACTTTGATGCCAAGGTGGTATGGGATGCCGTCAAGGAAGGTGATGAGCTTGCTGTCGAGGTGGCTGAGCAGTTCGGTGAATATCTTGGAAAGGGACTTGCCATTTTGGGTGATGTTACCAATCCCGAGGTATTTGTTATAGGCGGTGGAGTAAGCAAGGCCGGTTCCATACTTATAGATTATGTACAGAAGTATTATAAGAAATACGTATTTCATGCCAGTGCGGATGCGAAGTTCAAGCTGGCTCAGCTCGGAAATGATGCCGGAATATACGGAGCCGCCAAGCTGGTGCTGGAGTAGCAACCATTATTCGAAAGACTATTGTGGGAGAGACTTATGAAAGAGAGTACTATTTCAAGCCTTAAGAGTGTATTGCCGGAGGGTGATATCAAGCTGAACGAATCGATGTCCAATCATACTTCTTTTAAGGTAGGTGGTCCTGCGGATGTATTTATCACACCTCATACGGATGAACAGATAATTGACTGCATCAAGGTTCTCAGGGCTGAGAAGGAGAAGTATTTTATAATGGGTAACGGCACCAATCTTCTGGTTTCGGATAAGGGCTACAGAGGTTGCGTTATCCAGCTTTATCAGAATTACAATGATATTTCCGTTTTCGGATCCAACATAACTGCCAAGGCAGGAGCGCTTGTGGTACGTATTGCCAATGAAGCCTGCCGGAACAATCTCTCGGGACTGGAATTTGCCTGCGGTATTCCGGGAACTCTCGGCGGAGCGATAACCATGAATGCGGGTGCTTACGGTGCGGAAATTGTCAAGGTCGTAAGGATCGTAAGGATGCTGGATATTAAATATATGATGAAATGCGAGTATGCATCGAGTGAGATGAATTTCTCATACAGGCACAGTCTTGTAAAAGAGCATCCGTTTATTGTCCTTGAGGTGGAAATGGAATTCATGAAGGGACAGCAGGATATCATCCGGAAAAGGATGGATGATTACAAGGAGCAGAGAAATGCCAAACAGCCGTTGGATTATCCCAGCGCCGGCTCCACATTTAAGAGACCACAGGGTCATTATGCGGGCAAGCTTATTGAGGATGCCGGACTTAAGGGACTTCAGATAGGCGGAGCAAGAGTCAGTGATAAGCATGCAGGGTTTATAATCAATACAGGCAACGCATCGGCATCTGATATCCTCAAGCTTATGATAGATGTTCAGAAAAAGGTATATGACCGGTTCCATGTTAAGCTTGAGCCGGAGGTATGCTTCCTGGGGTGGAAATAACAGATGAGATTTGTAATAGTAACAGGTATGTCCGGAGCAGGCAAAAGTACCGCTCTTGATTTTCTTGAAGACAGCGGATATTACTGTGCCGACAATCTTCCCGTTCCTCTGATAGGCAAGTTCGTCGAGCTGTTGTCGATGCCGGACAGTGAGATCGAGAAGGTTGCACTGGGAGTAGACGCAAGGAACGGGCAGTCGCTTGAAGAACTCGGAAGAGTACTTGATGAACTGAGCGGGAGCGGGATCAATTATGAAGTTCTGTTTCTTGAGTCATCGGATGATGTTCTGATCAAGAGATACAAGGAGACAAGGCGGTCACATCCGCTTGCGGGAAACGGCAGGGTGGATGCCGGGATCGCGAGAGAACGTGAAGAACTCAAATCACTTAAGAAACGCGCGGATTACATTGTTGATACATCCCAGATGCTGACACGTGAGCTGAAGGCTTCGATCGATAAGATATTCATCAGCAATAAGAATTACAAGAACCTGTTTGTTACGATAGTGTCATTTGGATTTAAGTATGGTATCCCGATAGATGCGGATCTGGTTTTTGATGTAAGGTTTCTCCCCAATCCGTATTATTTTGATGAACTTAAGTACAAGAACGGTAATGATAAGGAGGTCAGTGATTATGTCATGTCGTTTAAGGAGGCGGACATATTCCTTGACAAGCTTAAGGATATGCTTAAGTTCCTGTTGCCCAATTATATAATAGAAGGAAAAAACCAGCTTGTAATAGCGATCGGCTGTACAGGAGGGAAACACAGAAGTGTGACTCTGGCGAATGCGCTGTATGAACGGATGAAGGATCAGGAGGATTACGGCTTCAAGATAGATCACAGGGATATTGAGAAGGATTCCAAGAGAAAATCATAGGAGGCAGATGAAAGGTGTCGTTTGCCGGAACCGTTAAAGAGGAATTGTTTAAGCATATCGGAATGTCAAGGCATTGCATGCTTGCCGAGCTGGGAGCTCTTGTTTTTTTCGGTGGAGCAGACATATACAGTGGCGGTGATGAGAAGGTTGTATTTGAACCGGACAATGAACTTGTGGCCCGAAAATGCTTTACATTGCTTAAAAAAACATTTAATATAAGTGAGAGTAAGGACGGAAACGCCGAATACAGGGGTGGATCCGTATTTGAAATAAATGACAGGGATGAGATAAGGAAGCTGAGACAGGCTTTATCCAATGAGGTGCTGCTTCAAAGGTCATGCTGTATGAGGGCATATCTTAGGGGAGCGTTTCTGGCTGCCGGATCCGTATCGGATCCAAATAAGTCCTATCATTTCGAGATAGTGTGCAGGACCGGCGACCAGGTACCGGTGTTGCTTGACATACTCAAGAGCTTTGATATAAAAGCCGGAACGATAATACGGAAGAATCATCCGGTCGTATATATAAAAGAAGGATCCATGATAGTGGAAGCGCTTAATGTCATGGAAGCACATGTCGCTCTTATGGATTTCGAGAATTCACGCATTCTTAAGGAGATGCGGAATTCGCTGAACAGAAGGGTGAACTGCGAGACCGCGAACATAGGCAAGACGGTAACGGCAGCAGTCAAGCAGACAGAAGATATAAAGGCAGTGATGGGAACGTTAAGATACAGGTCGTTGCCGGATGGGATCAAGCAGATCGCGGAGCTCAGGCTTAAATATCCGGATGCTTCGCTGAAGGAGCTGGGTCAGATGTGTGACCCGCCGATAGGGAAGTCGGGTGTTAATCACAGGCTTCGCAAGCTGGCTGCAATTGTGGAAAAAGAGGAAGAATAACTGTTTTAATAAAGTGAGAAAAGAGGAGATTCAGGAGGAGATGTTATGAAAAAAAAGGGAATCACTATCAGGCTTGAGAATGGATTGGAAGCAAGACCCATAGCAATGCTTGTTCAGGTGGCAAGCAGATATGAGAGTTCGATCTATATTGAGACGGGTGATAAAAAGGTAAATGCAAAGAGCATCATGGGAATGATGACACTCATACTTTCGGAAGGTGATACCATTACCGTGTCGGCTGACGGTAAGGATGAGGATGAGGCAATTGCGGGAATCGATGAGTATTTAAGCGGAAAGACTGAATGAGGTATATGAAAATGGCTAATCCGATTGTAACGATCACAATGAATTCGGGAGATGTGATCAAGGCAGAATTGTATCCCGAAACAGCACCCAATACCGTAAACAATTTTATCAGTCTGATCAAAAAGGGTTTTTATGACGGACTGAACTTTCATCGTGTAATAAACGGATTTATGATACAGGGAGGATGTCCTGAGGGGACCGGAACCGGTGATCCCGGTTACAGCATTAAGGGTGAATTTTCACAGAACGGCTTTAAGAATGATCTTAAGCATGAACCCGGAGTTCTGTCGATGGCAAGGACTATGATCCCGGATTCGGCAGGCTCGCAGTTCTTTATCATGCATAAGAATTCGCCGCATCTTGACGGTGCTTATGCGGCATTCGGCAAGGTTACCGAAGGAATGGATGCAGTTAACAGAATAGCCGAATGCAGGACGGATTATTCGGACAAGCCCTTAGAGCCACAGGTTATGACTTCTGTAACGGTTGAAACCTTCGGAGTGGATTACCCCGAACCTGAGAAGATCTGAAATGCGGTTCTGAGATTGGCTACAATGCACAAAAATATGATTAACAATTTGTTCACATTTCCTTAATGATTTTTTTACTCACGAATCATTGTTTATACATTTATATGAAATATAATCGTATCATAAGATGCTGATTGAAGATAATCTTATAGATAATACTTTTTCATAATAAATGCCGGAGGACGTGGTCCGCCGGCATCCTCCCGTTTATGGGAGTTTTTTGGGTATACTGGAAATGTATGATAAACTGTGATATACTTGCTAGGACATTGTTTTGCGGAGGAGTATATGTTAAAACGCAGCAAGAAAAAAGAAGAGATCGATCAGATCGTTGAGGAGCAGGCTGAAAGGGAACCCCGGGAGGAAGCAAAGGATGAGAAGGCTCCCACCGTGTCCAAACGTTCGATCGGACTACCGCTTAAGCGTCCTGACAGGAAGCCGG
>CAMORO010000101.1 GCA_946623875.1 uncultured Lachnospiraceae bacterium
TTATCTTGCTCTGAACGATAACATCCATGACAAACCCGTCAAAGAAGAAATCAGCTCTCATACCCCTCTTCGTTCATGAAACGTACGATATCACCATCCGTAAGTCCCCAGTAGGGAAAGAATTCATACTGAAGATCATAGCTTCCCCAGCCCGACAGGCCATGGACATATATGTATTTAACATCACTCTTCATCGGTTTATGATAACCCACAGCAAATGAAATAACACCCGTCACGATCATAAGGCCCACCATATACAGTACGGTTCGTCCGGTCCCGACCTTTTTTATCCTGAAGAAAGGATAGGACCCGTCAACTTTATCCTAGGTGATGGAATAATCCACTTCCGGAAAACATAAGCTCTTTTACCTTCTTCGTCACAGGCACCAGAATGCATACCGTTACGAAGACCGTCATCAGCAGCATGGAGACACTGAGATATCTGAACACCTCAACAGATCTCTTCCTAAGCTTCATTTACAAGTTTCCCGGTTATATGCTCTATATCCAGTTCCAGACAACATACACGAGAAAAGGCATTTTTCAGTTCTTTTTCAAGATATGCTTCATCATCCGTAAACTTTCGACAGAGGCAAGAGCAGATCTCCTTTTTCTTTTCTGTATCCGTGACCTCGCATATCCGCCCAAACACTATTACGCTACGGATATTAAGAGCCCACTCGCCCTCTTTTCGATAGCCCTTATCCATCACGCAGTAGCTCACCTTATAACACTTTGATATCGCATCAAGCTTATGGCCTTCCTTAGCACAATGGAAGTAAAGCTTCCTGTCACTCTCCGAATACCAATGATCCAACGGGACACCATAGGGATATCCGTCATCTCCGAGAACAGATAACACACCCCGCGGTTCATTCTTCAGGATATCTATACATTCCTCATTTGTAATCTGCTGCTTAAAGCGTCTCATTTCTCTGAACATATGTCTTTAGTCCCCCTTTTCTCCTCCGTTGAAATGGAATGATACTACTATGCCCGGTAAGCCTTCAGTTTTATTGCCATGGAAGGATCAGAGCTGCCACATAGTCTTAATATTTAAGCACCTGTCCCGGGAATATTAAATTTCTGTTCTTAATATTGTTCCGTTTCACGAGATTATTAACAGTTGTATTCAGGCGTTTGGCTAATCTGGACAGCGTATCTCCGCGCTTGACAACATAGATACCGTTTGTTCCGGGGATTTTGAAGCTGCCGGGTATCACAGCTGTGTTCAGGCCGCCCGGTACGTTGGAAAAAGTCATGGCATACTGCCCGTAGTAAGTCAGCAAATACAAAGGTCCATACCACGGAACTAAAGGATTGGCCCTTACCGCGCTGCCAGGAATAGCAAATGCAAATGTTATTCCTCCGTATGTACATTTAAAAACAAGGGTGACATCGGGATTATCCTGCAATGTCTTCATTGCATTATAAGGAAGCGCATCTCCCTTATCCCAGGTTACGATCTGTTGCCGGATCGGGCCGGCCTTGCCACCGTTTAATGCTTTCTGGACATTTACGGCTGATATTGCGCTTGACAGCTTTCCATACAACTCATCATAATTAACTCCGCCTACATAGGAGTTGTTGTCTCCGGATGATCCCGAACCGCCCGATGATGAACCACCTGACGAACTGTCTGATGAATTACCTGTGTTGCTTGCGGAATATGAACCGTTTCCTGAGCCGGATGAGCTGTTCCCGGATGATTTTTTGGCATTTACCGTAAGCTTTCCTGCAATATATTCTATATTGTAATTAGACGTAACATCGGTGGATGTGTCCTTTATTATGATCTTGGCATTACTGGGAGTAATGGTTCCGTTCTTTGTGGCGGTCTGCGTGCTGCTCGAAGTAAGAGTAACGGATGAAAGCACCTGACCTGAAGCAGGACTTGTAAATGTCACCCGGCCTGTTCCCGTTGCTATAGAACCACCTGCTTCTACAGTTTGGTCATTTGCAATTATCTTCGTATTGCGTTTTGAAATCTCCACTTCCAGCCGGCCTTCAACGGTCGATTCACTATGCGCATTATCCGCAATAACCTTATACCATACATAATATGTGCCTGCATCCTTCATACAGGGCACTGTGTCCGAGTAATCCCCCGTAGCCTGAGTACTGTCCCCGAGAGCATACAGCATTGTTCCCCCCGTTACAGCTCCGGGCTCGATCAGATCCTGTAGCTGTCCCGAATATACAAGGTCCGATTTCGCCGAAGGATATTCGGTTACCTTAAGTTCCTCCTGTTCTACTCCGTTTTGAGGGGGATATACGGGGATATTAGCCTTAATACTATCGTTATCCACCTTGAACCCTGAACTTGCCGATATTTCATCCATCGCCGGAAGTATGGACAGTTCCAGATGATGACCTTCCTTTATGGTATAGACCGTAGGATTCATGTATATCACATAATCATTATATTGACCGGCCGTAATATCATTCTCTGCTTTGACAGCCGTTTGGGGAGCATATGAAGCATTGGGAACTCTCAGATTGATCATTCCTTTTGATATCATTTTTTTTCGTACCGGGGTTGTCTTATATTCCTGGAGATAGACTTTATCAAAGACTTTATCAATGTTACCGCCTCTGTTTATCTCAGTTGAAGTCTGTTTTTTTTCTATGTCATTGTTCTTAAGTTCGTAAGCGTTAAAATCAGTTTCAGACACATCATAGAGCATTACACCGGCCATCAGTATATCTTTACCCGGATCATCAACGGCAATCCTCAGATTAACCTCTGCCTTCCCGTTTATTGTTGTATCTTCGGTTATATCTTTGCTTATCGTAATATAATTAGCTTCAGTCTCGTTTGTATTTGCAAGAGATCTTCGTGTATCACGTCTGTTCTCATGCAATGTTTCATGCTCTTCAAGCGCCTCGGGATTCGCTTCTAAGAAATCATCTATCGTGTAGTATGAATTCAACAGCAGATCAGGCTCATTTATATACGCTTCCGGGGTCGGTGTGCCCGAACTATCTTTATTCTTTTCATTATCCGTGCCGACAATAACATGCGTTACCCCACTATTGCCTGACTGTATGACAATATTATTGTCTTTGTTATCCCACTTATCCACGCTCATGTACCGGCCGTCAACATTACTCTGAACCCAGTATTTTGGTATAGTCGATAATACATCATTATCAACATCCAGGAGATAATGGCAGTACCACATATTTAAGAGCTCATGATAATAATAATCGCCTATTTTCATAAAATGAGGGAACTCATGCGCTCCCTGGTGAAGCAGGACTCTTACATCACAGTTGTTATTAATAAACGCCTGACGCATCAGATCCGCCTGTTTGGTATTAACATTGTAATCATTAAGCCCCTGAACTATAAGGGCGGATGCCTTCAGATATGTCGGATGCGTATAATCCCTTCTTTCCCAATAAGGGCCGTAACAACCCTTTAGAGCGTTCTGTTCATCGCTAACGGCTCTTAGCCATTTGTTGTAAAGGGTTTTCAGGTCATTTGCCGTGCTGTCTTTTCCATAGAATCTGCTTGCGCAGAAAGCGGCAAGATATGATGTGTAATCGTAGTTTTTTTTGTCATTGCCGTTATATACAGTACTCAAGCCCTGTTTGTTGGTATAATCATACCAGCTGGATATAGAACTGCCCGGGACGATAGTCTTTAATCCCTCAACTCCCGTTGTGGCGACTTCATATGCCATCGTTCCGTCATATGAGAGACCTTCCATTGCAACGTTTCCATTAGACCATTCAGCCTTTATGGGGATATTGTTCACTTTATCCGTGTAGGCTATCCGTTCGGGATCTCCATGTATCCATTCGACAATGCTTTTGAACGCCTCTCTTTCCGCATCGCTTCCACATGTCTCCAGTCCCTCTGATCCGTTAGTGCCCAGTCCCGCTGACAGGACAACAGCGAATCCCCTTATAAGAAAATAATCATGGTCATATATCGAAGCTAAATAATCTTTATTCTTTAAATCGCTATCATCCTGTAAATCCTCATACCGGTAATTCCATTCGGTAAGCTTTGTTTTTTCTGCCGCTTCAAAACTTGATACCGGATCCTCCTGCCTTAATTTTCTTGTCTTACTTCCGGACTTGTAAAGATCCTCTTCCTTAAATCCTTCCAAATCCACTTCACGATTGAATCGATCTGCTTGTTTATCTGAAGTCCCAGCAATATACGGACTTGCGTGAAAAATAGCAGGTGCCTTATAATCGCCCCTGACTGCCGCTGTAGGAACCTGGATCAGTGCCTGCACAAGATCGTTATATCCGTCAAGGTCAGTGTCATAATCCGTTTCGACATAAACGCAGAACCTTAACACATCAGAGTAGCACATATCACCTTGTTCATTCAGGTAAGTATTACTATAGTTATCACCAACATAATTTTTATAATAATCAATTATAGGCTGAGCCATCCCATTTTCAATCTTTATTTCGACTTTATCGGGATTATGGTCAGGTTGCAGATAGTCTGTTATGGGATCCTCTGTTATGGGATCCTCTGTTATGGGATCCTCTGTTATTAGATCCTCTGTTATCGGATCCTCTGTTATTAGATCCCCCGCGTCAGAAGTTTCCTCTGTTTCGTCAATTGAATCGTCACTAACAGACTGCGAACTGTTATTTAAGGATATGATATCCTCATCCGCTCTTACCGAAATCGGATACAGGACAAGAACCGAAATCAATGACAATATAATTCCCAAAGAAGTGATGCGCTTTTTCATTCATTTCCCCCATCGTGTTTCTACCCGGTGCAACCACTGTCATTTATTATAAAACTTGTGATAGTTAAATGCAATTATCCCGACCTGAGCAGTATCACCCATTCAAAATCCGGCGGTTGACATATACGCACATATGTTCTATTATATCTGTACAAACATTCGTTCGTTTTAAAGAAGGCTGCCGATACTCTTTTAATAGGTGCATAGGATGGAAACAGAAGCCAATTATCCGATACAATTGATAAGCGTAACTTCAACGCGCGGGGATATAACTCCCATGCGGTTCCGCTATGAGAATGGCAATCATGAGATAATTACCGTATCCGTTGATGAAGTGCATGCCAAAAAGGAAATGACTATAGGGAAGGGCGGAACCTGTCTTCTTTCTTGTGGATGTTAATCCGCGTTTCCGTCCCCTGTTTCATTATGATCTTAGTTTCTTCTCATACTCTTCCTTAGGCATCGGTTTTGCAAAGTAGAATCCCTGTATGAGATCGCACCCTTCTTCTGCCAGAAAATCCACCTGATCCTTTTCCTCGACGCCTTCAGCAACTGTTCTCATTGACAGCTTCTTCGCCAGATTTATTGCCTCCGAAACAACTATACGCCCTCTCTCACCGTCATCATTCCTGAAGAAATCCGCATCGAGTTTCAATACGTCAAGAGGCATCTCCTTAAGAGAATTGAGGGATGAATATCCGGAGCCGAAATCATCCATCGATATTGCAAATCCGTAATCCTTTAATTTTTTGATCGTTGTTATGAGAGCGTTCTTGTCATCAAAGAATGCACTTTCGGTAAGTTCTATCTCAATAAGATCATGCGGTGTCCCGGCTTCATCTACAATATCTCTTATCTGTTCAGCCAGGTCTTCCTCTATAAAATGCGCACGTGAGACATTAACGGATACAGGAACGCATTTCCTGCCTGCATCAAGCCAGGTTCTCTGATCACGTGCCACATGGGTCAGCATGTAATGATCGATCTTCGTGATAAATCCGTTCGTTTCAAAAATAGGTATGAATTTTCCCGGACTTACCATTCCCTTCATGGGGCTGTTCCAGCGGATAAGCGCTTCCGCTCCGGACATTTTCCCGCTCTTCGGATCGTACTTCGGCTGGTAATACACAAGAAACTCTTCGTTCTCGATTGCTTTTTCCTGATTTTCGTTTACCCAGTCAAGCCACATCTGCTCCTCGACCATCTTGTCATCAAAGAATGCGACCGCAGAGTCAGATCCCGTGATAGTTGCCCTTGCAGCACCTGCATTGTTGTACTCTTTCTCGATGTCAACCGATCTTCTGCGAGATAATTTCCCGGATCCATCAGTGCTTGCACCTATCCTATCGACACCGACCCAGAAGTTGAACTTGTGGTCTTCATTTATATTCTCAAGCTCTAAGATCATCTTTTTGATACGTTCCTCAAAGTTATTCCTGTCGCTATACATCATCATAGCGGCAAAGTGAGCTGCGGAATGATGGACACAAAGCTCATTTTTGTTGAGCTGATGCTTAATGACATTATTTACCTTGCACAACATCTGCTCACCCTCTTTGACCGAATGGCAAACGCAAAAATTCCTGTAGTTTACGAACACGATATCAAGTATGGCATATTCTTTATTGCCGTTTCCTCTCTTTGTAAGCTCAGCTTCAGCATTTGAAAGAAACCACAGCCAGTTGTGATCGCCGGTTACCTCATCCATGTAGAACACTTCCCGCATCCTTGATCTGTTCCGGACGTGTCTGATCAGGAATATTATGATGAATATGAGTAGAACAAATGTGATACATACTATTATCACAGCAAGTATGCCGGCCACTGCGAACTCCCTGAAATACACGTTCAGGTATGCCTTTCCGACAAGACTCCTGCCGTTATCTGCCGGAACCTCTATCCATAACGGAAGCTTGATGTGATCACTGAGATCGATCGATTCATCATCGCTTATCCCGCTTTTCTCAAGAACTTTTCTGATATTTCCTGAATCCACGGCAATCCTTCCGTGAACGCTCGGGATGATTGCGCCAAGTTCCATATCGGGATATATGGTAAGAGTATTGTTAAATGTCTTGATAGATCCTCCGTTGGCGAGATCGCATGTATCTGACCCGTGAAACTTTATAACGTTTTTGTCGCTGTCAATGATTATGTATTCGTTTTTCGGATCGTTAAGTGTTCCTAATATATCTTCGTCTTTCTTTGATTCGGATAGCTTGTAGAAATCAGCCATATTACTGATTCTTATATATTCATCCATTATCTTGGAATCTATGATATACAGCCCGAATACGGCGAGCATCGCTGCAAAAGATGAAAAGATGATGCCTGCAAGGATCAACATTCCTGTTACGGCTCCACCGATATTTGATTTTTTGATCTTACGAAATTTTTGTTCCTTGATGTTGCCCATATTGATCTCCATGTTCTGTAAATATCATTGTTTTCATTGAAAAAGCGCCTTTTCAGTAGTTGTTGCATTTCATATACATACCTTACCGAAGAAGGAGCCTTGATACAAGGGGTTTATACCATAATAATATTATTATACCACTGCCTGCTATTGTACATCAGAGTCAGGGAACGATCTCCAACTTGTCTAATTTCTTAAGCATTTTACCGGCCTTATGTGCATCCTTCCTGGTAAATCCCGTTTCCGGGTCGATAAAGTAAACATGGCTGCTCACGTTTTCATATTCATCCGGATCTCCGTCTATCACGATATAGTCATTTGTCCTGTGAAAATACAAAAACCTCTCGATTTCCTTATCGCGAGGTCTTCCCTTTAGTATTGGTGTCTTATCATATATCTTAAGTCCGTAGGAAGCAAATATATCTTCAAGCTCCCTTATGTACGGTGCATTACCCGGATCTCCGGGTTTATTGAAGCCAATTCTCCAGGATGATGTAATCACAGGTATCAGATTATTCTTTGCAAGAAAGAAACAAAAGAAATTTGCAAGCCCGTAATTGATCGTAAAAGGTTTTTTCCAGTCACTTGTTTTATTAAGCAATCCATCAACATTGAAAAAACAGATCCTTTTCTTCATAAAGATCACCTCTTTTCCCAAAACTGATGCTGTAATCCCTTTCATAATATATTTCGGATAAAACACCGCATCAATTAACCCCGTTGATGACCGGCACCCCCCAACAGTATTATTTTAGAACTTCCTTAAATCGTCCGGAATGTCATCACCCTTATTCATACAGAGATCAGGTCATTCCGCTTCCGAATCAAGAATGATAGTGAAGGGGCCGTCATTTATGAGGCTTACCTTCATATCAGCACCAAAGCTTCCGGTTTCGGTATGTATCCCGTACCCGTCACGAAGCCTGCCAATGGCGTATTCGTACAGTTCATTAGCATGTGCCGGATCCCCCGCCTTAATAAAGGACGGCCGGTTGCCCTTTCTGCAGTCCGCATAGAGCGTGAACTGTGAAACAAAGAGGATGG
>CAMORO010000102.1 GCA_946623875.1 uncultured Lachnospiraceae bacterium
CATCAGCGATCCTCTTGTCATCTGCATGATTGTTAAATGACTCGAACAGATCAAGTTCTGAGTTCTCTTCAATCTCAACGCCGAGGTTGTAGAGCTGCTTGATAGGAGCATTACAAGCAAGGAAGTTAAGAGGTCTGGGACCGAATGATATGATCTTTAAGTTCTGGAGTGCATATACGGCACGTGCAATCGGTACAAAATCATGGATCATGTCAGCGCAATCCTCAGCATCGCCTACGGGATACTCGGGAATATAAGCCTTAACATTACGAAGAGCCAGATTGTAGCTTGCATTGAGCATACCGCAGTAAGCATCGCCACGTCCGGAAGTCGTTACAGAGTCATAATCCTCCTCTGCAGCTGCACAGAACATCTTGGGACCGCAGAACTGCTGAGCCAGCATTGTTTCGGAAATCTCGGGACCGAAGTTGCCAAGATATACGCACAATGCGTTACATCCTGCCTTCTTAATGTCCTCAAGAGCCTGCTGCATATGGATCTCGCTCTCAATGATGGTAACCGGGCACTCATAAATATCAGCTGCATCATACTTCTTTGCATATGCTTCCGCAAGAGCTTTTCTTCTTCTGATGGTAAGCTCAGCAGGGAAACAGTCACGGCTGACGCCCACGATACCGATCTTAACTTTAGGTGTGTTGTTCATAATCATTCCTCCATTCATAGTTAAATTGTTTCATTTCGGTAACCTTCCGTGCAATTTGTCATAAGGGGTACCGCTTGCTGTGGATTCCTTATGACAGTTCTTAGCTTTCATGATCTGCTTTACACTACCGCGGTTACCGTTCATATTACTTCAAGCGGTGTCTCCGCTTAATTATGAATCATCCATCTTATAACACTTACATTACACCGGCTGTTATTTACTTGCTCACATCGGGATTCTCACCGATAAGTCCGTTGAATGCTCCCTCTATCTTTGCATCGGGATGACCTATGAGCCATTTGTTCCTTGCAAACAGCAGCTTGTCCTCAGGTGTTGCATCAGCCTTGAAATCAAGATCAGTGTTTGTACCCTTGGGAAGTACAACAACACATCTGAACTTGTTACCTTCATAATTGCAGGGTGCGTAGTGAAGAGTGGTCGCATAACACTCAACTGCAGTTCCCGCAGGTATATGGAAAGCTACGATCTTGGACGTATCATATGTAAAATCATCTGTTATATCCGATTCGCTTCCCCATAACATGATAAGGTCAGTAACAGCCACATTGATCTCCGAATCCCTGTGGTATTCAACTGCGTTAAGCAGCACGTTGTCACCGTTACAGAAGCCTATCTGAACCGGCATTCCCCCGTACAGACTCTCTGCGACCTTCCCGGCTTCGGGACAAGCCTCAAGTTCAGGCTGCGAAGGAACATAAACCACTTCACCGTCAGGACAGGGCATATTTCCCATCTCCCTTATGATATTTGAGAAATCAATACCGGTAATGACTTTTCCGTATTTCCTGAATTCAGGATCGTTTACACTTAATATCTTCACCTGTGGTCTCCTTTCATATTACTGAAAACAAAAACATTATTTGTTTATTTACTAAACTAATTCCAATGCTAACACTTGCATGCATGATTAGTCAACACTAATACAAAGCTTCCCACATACTTTGAATTTCAGACCGGTACACTGTCCTTAACGGTTCCTGCTGATTATCATATTGCTTCTATCAGCACTTCAAGATCACTGTAATTTAATATTTCACCGAGCTTTCCGCGAAGCTTTGACGAACCCGGCAGACCCTGGGTATACCATGCCGCATGCTTTCGCATCTCTCGTATCCCTATATATTCACCCTTACATTCTATGAGCATCCCCGCGTGCTCAAGTACCATATCTTTTCGTTCCCGGACAGTCGGTCCTTCGTACTTAAGCCCTTCATCAGCCATTGAAAGTTCTTTGAATATCCATGGATTACCCTGACATGCACGGCCTATCATTACTGCATCACAACCGGTCTGTTCGAGCATGGCATGAGCCGAAGCTGCATCGGTAACATCGCCGTTTCCGATAACGGGAATGCTTACAGCCTCCCTGACCTGCCTAATGATATCCCAGTCTGCTCTGCCGGAATAGTACTGCTCTCTTGTCCTCCCGTGGACTGCCACCGCGCTTGCACCGCTCTCCTGCGCTATATGTGCCATTTCAACCGCATTTACGTGTTCTTCATCAAAGCCTTTACGTATCTTGACTGTTACAGGCTTATCTATCGCACGGACTACCGACTCTATTATCCTTCCCGCAAGCCCCGGATCCTTCATCAGTGCACTTCCCTCATGATTGTTGACAACCTTCGGTACCGGACAGCCCATATTTATATCAAGGACCGCAAAAGGTCTGCATTCGATACGCTTAGCCATATCTCCCATGATAGCAGGATCCGAGCCGAACAGTTGAAGCGAAACAACCTCCTCTTCATCCGATATCTCCATCAGCTCATCCGTCTTCCTGTTATTGTAGTAGATCGCCTTGGCACTGACCATTTCCATACAGGTCATCCCCGCTCCCATTCTTGTGCATAAAACACGAAATGGCAGGTCACAAACCCCTGCCATTGGTGCCAAAATCCATCTGTTCTTAAGTGTAACGTTACCTATTCTTACCATATATTAATCTGAGTCCTTCCAGTGTAAGATCTGCATTATATACATCGATAAGCTCAGTCTCATCCGATATGACACGTCCGAGTCCTCCCGTTGCCACTACCTTCATATCACCATATCCCGATTCCTTCTTAACACGCTTGATTATATATTCGGTCTGACCTATCTGACCGTACATAAGACCCGCCTGCATACTGGTTACCGTGTCCTGGGCAAGGATCGATTCGGGCTTGATTATCTCTATCTCGGGCAGCTTGGCCGCACCATCCGACAATGCCTTAGATGCTATCCTGATTCCGGGAGCCGTTATCCCCGCAACAAAGTGTCCTTCCTCCGTCACCAGATCGTACGTTGTAGCCGTCCCGAAATCAAGTACCAGAACAGGACCACCGTACAGCTCATATGCCGCTACCGCATCCACTACCCTGTCAGATCCTATTTCTCTGGGATTCTTGGTCGCTACCTTGATCCCGGTACGAGTTCCCGGACCGACAATAATCGGCTCCTGCTTAAAGTACTTCACTATCCCGCTGGTCAGTGAATACATTACATCGGGAACAACGCTTGCTATGATAACACCGTCAACGTCCTTTACCGCATACCCCTGACGTTCTATAAGCTCCGAAAACATTACTCCGTACTCGTCGGATGTCCTTGGGATCTTGGTCGTCAGACGGAATACTCCGCATATTTTTTCACTTTCATAAAGTCCTATTGTTATATTTGTATTTCCAACATCTATTGTAAGCAGCATATGATCCTCCTCAATATTTAATATGTACTGCTCCTCCTTCTGTTCACTCAGCAAGCAGCTCACCGGCATCCTGTCCCAGCACAAATACTTTGTAATAAAGAGTCAGGCTCTCCATCAGCTCCTGCTTCTTCCTCAGTATCTCCCTGACCAGAAGTCCCGAGCTGATCTCATCATACAGAATGTCCTCCCGGTCCGCATCGGTCTTAATGCTCAGATTACCCTCTTCATCATACTCAAAGGTTATGACACCTCCGACCTCTTCTGTAAAAAGAACACACATTATATGCAGTTCATCCTTTATTGAATCCGGCAATCCGGCGAACTTCTCATTGAAATAGTACTTCTGCTCATATGCATTTGCACCGCACAGTACAGTTGTTTGTTCCATTGTATTCCTTTCATCCGGGTGACAGTCTCATATGACAGATCACAGCCATAACAGCCATCAGTATCGAAAACACTGCGAAGGGTATGGCAAATCCTGATCTTGACCTTATCTTCTTAACACAGTTTAGCGCCGAAAGAACGGAACCAAATGCAAATATCTGCGTAAAATACAGTCCGCTCCCTTCACCTATCGAGTTGAGGACAGCCATTATCAATATTCCCACAGCCAGTGCCGCATTGATAAAATCAATAATGAAGTCTCTTCCTCTCATTACATTTTTAATGTATACTCTGGTTTCCCTGTTCATATAGTCATTCAACCCAAAGTAGCTGCCATAACAGCCTTGATCGTGTGCATACGGTTCTCTGCCTCATCAAATATGACACGGGAATATTTCTCAAATACTTCATCTGTTACTTCCATCTCGGTAAGGTTGAACCTCTCGCCCATCTCCTTGCCGATAGTAGTCTTCAGATCATGGAAAGCAGGAAGACAATGCAGGAAAATAGCATCTTCCCTGGCCTGTTTCATTATATCCATGGTTACCTTATACGGCGTTAATTCGCGTATACGCTCTTCCCACACAGCGTCAGGCTCACCCATCGAAACCCACACATCCGTGTATATGATATCCGCATCACGTGCAGCCTCATACGCGTCTTCCGAGAAATCAACAGAGCCTCCGCTTTCCTTACAGTATTCCCTGCATTCCTTAATAAGCTCCTCATTTGGGAAATACTTTGAGGGTGCGGCCGCAACAAAATTCATTCCCATCTTGGAACAGGTTATCATAAGTGAATTGCCCATGTTGTACCTTGCATCTCCCATATAAACCAGCTTACGTCCCTCATAGGATCCGAGATGTTCCTTTATCGTAAGCAGATCCGCAAGCATCTGCGTGGGATGATATTCATTGGTCAGTCCGTTCCATACAGGAACATCCGAATACCTGGCAAGCTCCTCAACGATCTCCTGACCGTAACCGCGGTATTCAATGCCGTCAAACATACGTGACAGCACTCTTGCCGTGTCAGCAGTACTCTCCTTCTTGCCTATCTGTGAACTGGCGGGCTCGAGGTAGGTTGTACCTATACCCATATCATGTGCAGCCACTTCAAATGAGCAGCGTGTCCTTGTACTGGTCTTTTCAAATATGAGCGCTATATTTTTACCGGTATACATACGGTCAAATATACCCTGCTTCTTCTTAGCCTTCAGCTCGGCAGCGAGATCCAGAAATTCCAGTATCTCCTCCTTTGTAAAATCCTTAAGTGTAAGAAAATCCCTTCCCTTTAAACTCATGATATATGCCTTTCGTTAATGATCGATTTGTTCACCATAAAATCAGGTAACTTTTCAGAAGATAAATAAGAGTGTACTATATAAACTTCAATTTTACAAGCAAAAATGACGGTGCAATATGCACCGTCATCTGTAATCTTTCCATATATTCCTACCAGAAAACATGATTTCCGATCACTACACCTTCCTGCCCCGAACTTACCGGTCTGAACCTGGTCGCTCCGCCTATGTATGATGTACCGCCGAGCGCCGCCTGTGCTGCCTGTATACAGCTCGACTTGGGACCCTGAGCACATATCTGAGCCACACGACCGCTTCCCGCCGGCGAGAACTGTCCTTTGGCATAAATTACCGAATACAGAGAACCGCCGTACTTACCGGTACGAAGCCTGTTCACTACAACCGAGCCTACTGAAACCTGTCCTTCGTAACACTCATTGCCGGCCTCGCTCTGAATAAGTGCTGCAAGCAGGGTTACATCATCATATCCTGCTGCACTCGCATTGTTCGATGCAGTCGGAGCTTCCTTGGAGCTGCTGTCCTTCGACTCTGCCTTAGATGAAGGATCACTGCTCTTTTGCTTTGATGCACTCGCGGCTGCCTCCTTAGCCTTTTTCTCGGCTTCAGCCTTTGCATTTATGGATTCGATCGTTTCGCCTCTTCCGATATCATCCGATATATCAACATACTCCTTGGATACATATCCGATGGTACCGTCCGCGAACTCAACAGATACCCATTCGTCCAGTACCTCTACGACCTCTATTGTATCACCTTCCGCAAGCAGATCGTAAATGCCTGCATCCGCGTTGGGTTCCTTCCTTACCCTTAAGCAGGATGTCTTGCTTGTTGCTACCTTCTCTACTACCGAATCTGCCAACTTTTTGGCATCTGCTCCGAATAAAAGGAAATCATTCTTAACCCATCCCGTAACCTTGCCTGTACGGATCCTGGTCCATCCCGATTCCTTTGCCAGTATTTCACCTGCACATTCCTTATACAGCTTACCGACCAGCTTCGAATCCTCCGAAGATGACTCCCTGATATTAACCGCCTCATCGACATTGGCCATTGCAAGCTTACTGTAACTAATACCTGCAACCTCTCCGGTCAGATCTGTATTTTCATCACTCTCATCTTCTGTTTCGTCAACCTTAATATCAATATCGGACCCCAACCCTACCTTGATATCTATCGACGAGTCGCTGACTGACCCATTATTTCCGGCTGTTGAATCCTTAACGGTTATCTTAGCCGATGCAACCGGCTCGGACTTGGTAATAGTCTTGCCTGCTGCCATAACACTCTGCATACCCCCCTGCGTTACGCCGGCAATGACTGCTATTGCGGTCAGAACGGCTAAACAAGCATGCATTCTGTTTCTCATGACTCCTCCTGTCAAATAATAAACCGTGATTTCCACAAATGTTACAATTATATTACAAAAATAAAGGTCATCGGTTCTAATAATAACAGGAAAAATATTTTTTGTCAAACTTTTGTAACATTTGTCTCATTCTTGACGTTATCCGTGAACACGGATATTATAGAAGAGAAGCTGTAAAGCGTCATCATATTACATTAACGAAAGGAAATATCTATGAAAGACAACAATTGCCCTTACTGCGCAGGCGGCGATGCCCTTGCCAAATTCGGAATCAAGATCTGTGACCTTAATGTGAGCCAGCTTGTCCTGTTTAAGGAACAAAGTCACCCCGGAAGATGTATCGTGGCTTACAAAGACCATGTAAATGAGATAGTTGATATCTCAGACGAGGAGAGGAATGCTTTTATTGCGGACGTAGCACGTGTATCCAGGGCTATGCATAAGGCATTTAATCCCGACAAAGTCAATTACGGTGCATTCAGCGATACCCTTTGCCATCTTCATATGCATATGGTCCCCAAATATAAGGACGGTTATGAATGGGGCGGAGTTTTTGCAATGAATCCTCAGGAAAAGTTTCTCACTGATGCAGAATATGAGGAAATGATACAAAAGATAAAGGACAATCTGTAATAACCATTCAGAACAGCACATATATTTTAAAATATATGTGCTGTCTGAATAATTACATACTCCTCGACTTATCGGCGCAGGCGCGTTCGGCATCAATTACCGCCGAACGGAAGCCTGCCTGTTCAAGTACTGCCACTGCATCTATGGTGGTTCCCGCAGGAGAACATACCATATCCTTAAGCTCTCCCGGATGCTTTCCCGTATCCAGTACCATCTTCGCACTTCCGAGTACAGCCTGGGCAGCCATCTCATACGCAGTCTTCCTCGGAAGCCCTTCAGCAACCGCTCCGTCAGCCATCGCTTCGATCAGCATGAATACATATGCAGGCGAACTCCCGCTTACTGCAACTACCGCATCCATCTGACTTTCCAGCACCTCATATGCTTTACCGAAGCTGTTAAGAACAGTCAGCACTTTCCCGAATTCCTCATCGGTAACATATTCATTCCTGCATACACCCGTACAGCCCTCCCCAACAAGTGCGGGAGTATTGGGCATGCAGCGAACCAGCTTCACATCCCTGCCGTATTTATCCTTAAGCCAGTCAAGTGTCTTACCCGGTGCTATCGACACTATCACGGTCGAATCCTTTATATCGTCTTTTATATCGTTTATTACTGTTTCATATACCTGTGGCTTAACAGAGGTCACCAGTATGTCTGCCTCCCCTGCCACCTCCCTGTTGGAGCCTGCCGCCGTAATATGATGCTCGGATACTATCTGCTCAGTCCTCTCCTTACTGTAATCCGCTCCGATTATATCCTGCGGCTCAACCACCTTATTTCTGATGATCCCGCCTATCATTGCGCTTCCCATATTTCCCAGTCCTATGAATCCTATTTTCATTTCTACTCCTTTTCCCTATGATCAGCTTTTTCCTGTATTCCGAAAAGTTCCCGAGCGCAATAAATACGTTATCACAAACAGGCTCTTATTTCAACACTTCATATACGATGGACACCGTTGCCACTTCCGGTACCGAGTATATCATTCAGGCATAATAATAGAGCACTCAATTAAAGGATTGTGGAAGTCTTAAGAAATCCTATTGTCTTCCACCATCAAAAGCGCCCGGACCACCCTGTGGACCCT
>CAMORO010000103.1 GCA_946623875.1 uncultured Lachnospiraceae bacterium
TAGGCCGTGCGGAACAAGAAGGGGATCGAGACCAATGAGGATAATGAGGTTTCGGTTGATATCAACGTGGACGCCTTTATTCCCGATTCCTATATAATGAATGAAAATCAGAAGATAGATATTTACAAGCGGATTGCAAGTATCGATTCTGATACAGAACGTGAAGAGATGGAAGAGGAACTGACAGACAGGTTCGGACAGCTTCCAAGATCTGTGATCAACCTTCTTGACATAGCCCGCATGAGGATGATGGCAAAGCGGGTGTACATTTCCGATATCAAGGAAGAGCCAAGGGCTGTCAAGCTGAGTGTATATGAGAAGGCTAAATATGATCCTGTAAAAATAGCTCCCTTTATCCAGGGATATAAGGGAGCGATGATACTCAGGACCGGGGCCAAGCCCTATTTCCTCTATAACTACGGGAAGGGAAGGGTGTATGAAGGCGAGGCTCTCATACATCTTATTGAAGATCTGCTCACGTCTATGATGGAACTGGTTGAAGAATGAGCATGAAATGAAATATTTAGGAAGGCAGCTAATCTGTCCGTTTTGCTACAAGAACGAACCTTCCGTTATCCTCATGATAAGCGCAGGTTACAAGGGTAATGAGCTTGTCACCGGGCTCTGCCCTTACACCTGTATCATAAACCGACTTGTCGATGAAGGTGCTCACAGCCTTGTTATAATCGTTATTATCCGCAGCATCAATAAAATCATAGAACCTGAAGGCATCCTCATCCGTGTAATATACCCTGTCATAAAAGGCGGCCATAACTTCATATTCACGGATCTCATCCGGTGTATCGAACCGTATGATGGGATGTTCCATGCAATAATCAAGGCTGTCATACAATTCCAGGTTACCGAACATGCTTCCGTCCTTCATGTTATGACCGTATATGATGAGGTTATCGGAATCGGGAGATATACTGCACGCAGCATCGATAAAGGGAAGTCCTGCATTACTGTCCATACCGTTAATATCCTTATGCAGATATTTTTCGGGTTCATCCGGTGTGTGCATTACAGGATATTCTATATCGGTGCCTTCTATGGTAAGATACCCGGCAAAGTCAGGGTTATCCTTCTTCATCTTCTCATAAATGTCAGTAAGTGCATCATCCTGTGAGGACTTTATCTCTTCTATCCTTCCAAGAGCGGCATCCGACATATCTGCTGCCAGAACTTCTGTGTTTTTCCTGGCATAATATCCCCTGCTGAAGATGTCTCCCATTATCGGTTCCACATCCTCTTCATTTTCCGTATCTTCAGAGGCATAGTCGGGGCTTGATGTTCTTTTTGAAGGTTTTCCTGCTATTCTGACGATCGAAACAATACCGACCGTGAGAATGGCTATGACTCCCAGTAAAGCAAGGATCAGTGCAAGAAGCCGTTTTTTATTGACTTTTCTTATTTCTCCTGTATCAAGCTTGATGTAAATATCTTTCATATTCTGTCCTGTACTATCTGTCGCCTGTTCTTGGAACACTGTCAAGAATCCTGGTGTTTACCCAAGGTGCCTGCTGTACGGGAGCCGGCGTTGGTGCCTGACTGCCTGAAGCCTGCTTATGAGTTGATTTTTCCGGTTCTTTTCTGTACTGTATTACCGGAACATCCCTGTAAACAACCGTTGTTTTGGGATCCTCTTTAGGGTTTCTGTTATACAGTATTGCATACTCTGTAAAGTGCGTAGCCGTAAACGATACATATGCCACACCATCTTCTTCACCTACGGAGGAAGAAATGGACTTATCAAGGCGGCCATCCTGAATACTTACTACCCTTACGGTTCCCTTATGTATATCCATGTCATTTGGCAGAGGAATCCGTACCGTGCACTTTATAAAGTCATTCTTCGGATATCCGTTTATATCCGTTATCCACATATCATAGAAGAGGGCCTTGGTATAAGCCAGCGAACTATCTCCGTTAATGAGGGGCTTTAACGTGGCTCCGTTTGAATCAAATATTACAAGATACCTGTCGCCTGCCAGAGCTTCAACTGTTCCTCTTACCTTGTCGGGACGATAGGGGTTGTTCCTCTCATCAGCTATATACAGTTTATATGGACCTGTTACTGGCGGTTCGGGCTCTTCCTTGACTGTAACCTTACATGTGGCAGTCCTGTGCTCCCCGTTTTTGGTAACACCGTTTGTAGTAACGGTAATTATCGCCTCTCCCTTCTTTATTCCGGTAACCCGTCCGTTGCTCACCGTAGCTATGTTTTCCTTGTTGCTTTCCCATGTGACTGTTTTATCGTCAGCATTATAAGGATCTATGGTTGGAGTTAAGTCGAATGATTCACCAACATAAATTGTCTTGAACATCTGGTCCAGATATACATCCTCCACGTAATGAGGCTCCGGAATACCTTCTATAGTGACAAAACAAACGGCGGTTTTGCCATTTGATGTTGTAGCTGTTATCACAGCGGTACCTGCAACCCTTCCAACCGCATTTGCCGTAAGATGATTTCCGCTTACTGTCAGAACAGTAGGATTATTACTCTTCCAGGTGATCTTTTTATCTGTTGCCCCCTCAGGGATCAGGGTAGCTGTCAGATCAAAGTTCTGACCGATATTTATCCGGTTCTCCGAAGGAGTTATGAAAATACCCTCGGCATCTTTTCCCTTCTTATGTACATGTACGATGCAGACATCCCTTTTGCCGCCGTCATTTGACAGAACAGTAACTGCCGTTGTACCCTCCCTTACACCGGTAACGCAGCCGGTCTGATCAACACTTGCTATGGAAGGAGACGTACTGTTCCAGGATACGCTTTTATCTTCGGCATCAACCGGAAGAATTGTTGCTTCAAGCGTCTGACTCTCACCTTCATACAGGTCTATTTCATTTATGCTTAATGATACGTCTGTGACCCTTATCCTCTCAACAGTTACATGACAGGCTGCACTGTACCCTTCAGCAGTAGTGACTACTATGTCTGTTTCCTTTGTTGATTCCATATTTCCGCCCTTTACCGTTGCAGACCCGGTTCCGGACCCGGTTCCCGGTTCAACAGCTGCAATTTCTGCATTGTTACTGCTAAGGGTAACGGTTGTTTCATCCGCTCCTTCGGGAAGTGTGTGCCAGTTCAGGGTAAAAGTTTCCCCCGGCTTTATCGTTATGCTTGGGGGATCTACTTCGATGCCTGTTACAGGTACGGGCTTTCTGTTAACCGTAAGAGTGCAGGTCGCACTGTATTCGTCGTCGTCATTTGACACTACAGTTGCGGTTACAGTTGCAGTTTTTGTTGTATCGGTCGGCAGGGCATTTATGGTACAGTTAAGCCCGTTGCTGCTCAAAGTCGCAATAGCGGGATCGATACTCCATTTAAAATCCTTATACGTTTCTGTACTCGGTGTTACGGTTGCAATAAGGGAATCACTTTCTTCTTCATCCAAAGTTATCTGTGATTTATCAAGTTTTACATCTAATTGCACCGGTTTTACCGTAATTTCACAATAATCGAACAGGTTTCCGTTTTCACGTGATGTTGCTTTAAGTCTGGCCTTACCTTTTGCAATACCTTTGACATAACAATAGGCATATGTTGGAGTGCCGACTATCTGAGCGATCGAGTTATCCGGCTCATCCGCGTCATTAACAATGGTCCAGTCAATTTCTTTGTTTGTAGCTTTTTCAGGATCTACAGAAACACCAACCTGTCTTGCCTGACCACCGACAGTCAGTTCCAAAGTCTTTGGATTAATAACAACTTTATTAACCGGAACCGGAGGAACGACCTTGACCGTACAGGTGGCTGTTTTCTTTCCGTCATCCGTTGTTGCGGTGATCGAAACAGGCTGATCCTGCGCTTTTTCACCGGTAACTCTGATCTGTGCCGGTGTACTGGTGGTCTCGGTTTTCGATATGGTAGCTACACTTGTATCGGAGCATTTCCAGGTAATCTTTTTATTTGTTGCATTCGACGGAGTTATTGCAGCTGTTATATTTTCCGTTTTTCCTTCAGTCACTTCCAGATATCCGGAATTCGGATCTGTGATACTGATTCCGGTTACGGGAACTGAATGCACGTTGACTATACATGTGGCTGTTTTGCCGCCATCTGCCGTAGTTACCGTTATACGGACCTGTTCTCCCTCTTTCCTGCCTTGTATTGTGCAATCGGAGGAGGTCTCCCCTGAAATTATTTTGGCTGTCTCAGGATCGGAGCTTGTCCAGTGCAAACCCTTATTATAAGCATCAATAGGTTCTATCGTTGCCCTTATGCTTAGTGTTTCATTCACATTAATATCTTTTGTTGTGGGATTTACAGTGACGCCCGTAACAGCTTTCTTTTCCTTAACAATTACCTCACATCTAGCCGTAACCTTGGGATAGTTCTTTAGGGTAGCAGTTATGAAGACTTTTGTACCTGTGTTTTCATTGGCCTTCAGTCCCGTAATACTGTTGGTAGCACCGGTTGTTTTCTGCAATGTTGCAATAGATTTATTGTCAATACTCCAATCAGCTATCTTATCATCTTCCAAAACGCCCTTTGGTGATATGATTGGATTTATGGATTTGGTTTCTCCAACATACAATTCTATTTTGTCATATAAATTCAGAGTGATCTTCTCGGGGATTGGTGCTTTTACGGTGATATTACATGTTGCCGTGGCTCCGTTTGGAGCGGTTACAGTAAGTTGTGTATTTCCCTCATTTTTCCCGGTTACATTACCGCTGTTGTCAACAGAAGCAAAAGATTCATCCTTCATTTTCCAAACAAGTCCGTCTCTTGTTGCGTCCACAGGATTTGTTATCAGTTTGGGGGCATATGACTGCCCTATTGTTACAGAGAAGGATTCTCCGCCATCATCAAATCTCATACTTATTATGGCACCACCTGCTCTGTCCGCAGTCATCTCCAAATATGCCTCACCTTCTGCCGGTAAAGCATCGTCTGAAACCGTAACAGCCTCGACGGTATTTGCTGACAGGCTATCAGATGATGTACACTTAACCGTGCATCTTGCAAATGCTCCGCTTTTTGCACGTACAGTCACAGTGGTTTCACCGGGACTGATGCCTTCTGCCATACCCTCTTCATCAAACTTTACTATTTTCTCGTTATCGCTTTCCCATGTAAGATCTTCAATCGCATTGTCAGGCTTTATTATCGTTTCTATCCTGATCCTGTCGCCCTGTTTTACGGATATATCCCCGTCCTTGATCTCTATGCTCTTAACGGACTTGTCCACGAACTTTGAAAGGACATAATTGCGCATAGTTTCGGGCATTCCCATCTTCTTTAATTCTTCTTCCTTATCTCTATACGCCCGATCATTATCTGGATCTGATGACTCTGCAGGCGCAGGAGCAGGCGTGGGGGCTGCCGTAACAACCGGGTTCTGCTCCGGAACCGATGAAGGGATGGCAGCAGGAGTTTTTGGGGTCTCTGTTGCCGGATCCGGTGTTGGGTCTGTAAAAGGCTCAGTTACCGGAGTGGGCTCGGGAACTGCAGTAGGAACAGGCGCCGGATCAAAGATCGGTGTCTGTATAGGTGCATATGTGGGCGCAGCCGGAAATACACTTTTGGGAAATTGTGTGTGAAATGTATCAGTATCATTCGGAGTTTCCGGTTCGGGATTTGCTATTCTTGGAGGTACGGTAAAATGAATTACGGGCCCACTCACAGTTGAGCCCGGATCACCGGTATGACCAGCTTCCGCACCATATGAGATTACATTGAATTGTGAAACTATAATAGCTGAAACTAATATTGCAGCCAAACGTCTTAGCTTGTTTTTTTCGAACATCTTTATACCCATTTTACAATTATTTACACACTGTGATGAACTCACAGTAATTTACATAACATATCCCCTATATAGAAAGATATTTCATATTTGTAAAATAGTCAATATTTTCTTGGATTTTCGATGTTCAGCTATTTCAGAAAATCATCAATATTATCCGCTATATAGTCATATTGACCAAGAGCCTGCCTTGCCGTGTCCATCTTATCTGCATATTGTGATGCCCCTTTTGTATCTCCTGCCAATGACAGGCCCCTGTAGTTAAAGGCTGCCTCGCAGTAGTCGGCTGCTGCATAGGGTACGGTATAGGCATTATCACCTGAAGGCAGGATACCGGTCATGGTATTGTAATACTTACTGTTCATAAGATCTGCGTATTTACTGCGCTCGGTATATCTTAGCATGGTCTCGGCAGAATCAGGCCCGTACATGTGTCCGCGGGGGCTTGTATCGATCACAAGCTTTATGGCCATGATAAAAACAACGATGGTAAGAACGATTATGATCACCCACGAGCGTGCCCTTTAATTCTTCCATATCTTCATCCGTGAAGCCGAGCCTGTCATGCAAAACTCCGTTCATATAGTTGATCACCGGCTGTAACTTCTCTGTTTCTTCATCAGTCAGTTTGTTATCGGGCTCGCCGTATTTATAAACATCGTCACGGTAATATATGAAGCAGCACCTGTAGAAGATCGCCTCGGCTTCATATTTATGCCAGCCTTCCTTATCGATCCGTTCAAGGTCTTCAACCGTTAACATATAATCATTATAGGTTGAAACGAACCAGAAATGGTCCCACTCGAATACGATGCGGTGCTTCTCGTAAGCATCATACATGACCTCGCACAGCTTCTCATAATCCCCGGTCTCATAGAGCCTGTCGAATTCCTTGAAGGCTTCCTGCTTCCAGGCCATCTCTTCAAGCATATTATTGCCGTAAACAGTTTCGGCTTCGGACCTTGCGCGCTTCCTGACCGTATATCCTGTGTAAATGATACCTGAAACTACAATAAGGACAGCCAGAGTTATAAGGATCAGCTTTATCACCCTGCCATAATCCTTACCGTATTCACCGGCAGCCTCTTCATCTACCACATCAAGATCGTCCTTTATATCGTAGAGACGGTCCATATAGGCCTTCTCGGCTCCTTCTTCATTGATATATCACAGATGGGCAAACTATAATAATCGTAAGGATGATCGCAGGGTAAATCTGTTTGTAAAAGCCCCTGAACTATGCTATCCTTAAGCCATAAGTCAGGAGGCTTGATGTTACGGTAGCCTCTTTAAATTAAGGAGGGAAAGTCATGGACAATAAGGCAATGTATAAACTTTCATACGGATTATTCGTTTTAACGGCCAGGGTGGGTGATAAAGAGAACGGATGCATCACCAACACAGCCATTCAGGTGGCGTCCGAACCCAATCAGATATCCTTTGCGGTCAACAAGGCCAACTATACACATGATATGATAATGGAGACGAAGAAGTGCAATATTTCCGTTATCAGCGAAGAGGCTGACTTTGAACTCTTTAAGCATTTCGGATTCCAGTCAGGCAGGGACGTTGATAAGTTCGCCGGATTCACCGACTGCAAGTACTCACCTAATGAGATCCCTTATATCACCAAGGGAACGAATGCATATTTCTCGATTTACGTTCAGCAGACCGTGGATCTTGGCTCACATACACTCTTCATCGGCGTACCTGTTGCAATGGAGGTCCTTTCGGATGCACCTTCGGCAACTTATGCTTATTATCAGAGCAACATAAAGCCCAAGCCTGAGGCAGTGGGTAAGACTCCCGACGGTAAGACGGTATGGCGCTGCAAGATATGCGGATACGAGTATGTGGGTGAGGAGCTTCCGGATGACTTTATCTGTCCGATATGCAAGCATCCGGCTTCTGACTTTGAGAAGGTAACCGGCTGAGAATAAATTTCTTGAGTAAAGATACGTTTGGTGCTATAATCCTAGTGTTCGCAATTGTTCAGGACAGTACAGAATGTATTTAGTCCTGAGAAAAATAAATCATATAGAAAGGGTGAATTAAATGGCATTAGTTACAACTACCGAAATGTTTAAGAAGGCTTACGACGGCGGATATGCTATCGGTGCTTTCAACGTTAACAACATGGAGATCGTTCAGGGTATCACCGAGGCAG
>CAMORO010000104.1 GCA_946623875.1 uncultured Lachnospiraceae bacterium
CTTCCTCCTCTTCATCATACTCCTCATAGAACCCTTCTCCTGCCGTTACGTTTCCGTTTACTTCTATATCGGTATTACCGTTTCCTTCATATCCATATGTATATATTCCAAAGGCATCAGCGTCGATGCTGCCGGAAGTGACCATGGCGTTTCCAACTTCATTTTCAACATAAATACCGCTTTCATCCGCCTGTATATTACCTGCTGTCACTGTAGCCTCCGCACCTTCATATAAATCCACATAAACACCATCTTCGCCTGCCTGTATATTTCCTGCTGTCACCGCTGCCTCTGTGCCTTCATACAAACCCACATAAACACCATCTTCGCCTGCCTGTATATCACCCGCTGTCACAGTGGCCTTTGCGTCCATATCCTCATTCTCATTTAACTTTACACAAACACCGGCTTCACCTGCCTGTATATCACCTGCTGTCACAGTGGCATCTGCATCTTCATTCCACACTTCTGAATTCGCATAGACGCCGCAATTACCTGCCTGTATATTTCCTGCAGCCACTGTAACATCACCGCCATGGTTTTCCAAATACGCTCCATTCTCCTGCGCATTTATATTTCCAACCGTCGCTTCTACATCACCGGTCATTGTAAAGATATCAATGCCGTCTGTACATGATGTTATATTTCCGCCATGAATATCGGTACTGATATCTTCTCCGTAATAACTACCGATTTCCACAGCAGCTCCTGCAGCTTCATCTTCATCTCCACCATGATCATACTCCACGTCACCGACCGATATGTCTAACTGGCTTCCGGAAAGATCGATAATATAAGTTAAACCGTTACCAACGGAAACATGGCTGAAATCCTCATCTGACCTGTCTACCGGGCTTTCACTTATTTCGTTGTTCACTATAACCATACCTTCCACTGCCATCACAGTCAGCTCACCGGCCGAATCATCCAAAGCATATACCGGCACCTGCATCATTGATACTGTCATCAGCACCGACATTGTAATTCCCATAGTTCTCTTTACTAATTTTCTCAATCCGATCATCCTTGACCTCCTTTATAAATCAGTTTACTGTTCCGACATCTCACATTGTAATGTATTTGCAACGAGTGATTTTTGTTAATTCTATACAAAATTTATAATTCGAAACGCCATATTAATTGTAACATATTTCACCTTATGTGACAAGCATTTCTTGTTTAGAGGAAGTCTTTGTTCACTAATAATGTGGTGAAATTGTATATTATAATGTATAATTTAGAGTAACCATTCAGAACAGCACATATATTTTAAAACATGGCACGTCATGCTCGCATGTAAGGGACATGTTTTACAAATATATGTTGCGGTGGATTCCTTATGACATTACCTGTTCTGAATAGTAACCAAATTAAGGAAGTCCATATGTCTACTGTTAAATGCAATGTTTGTCCGAGAGGATGCGAATTAAAGGAAGGGATGACAGGTGCCTGCAGGGCAAGGAAACACACCGTGGTAAACGGTGTGCACAAGGTAACGTCCGTTAATTACGGCATAGTTACATCCCTCGCACTTGATCCCATTGAGAAGAAGCCGCTTAAGCTCTTCCATCCCGGAAGTTATATCCTGTCGGTCGGAAGCTTTGGCTGTAACCTGCACTGCCCCTTCTGTCAAAATCATGAGATCTCAACTAGTGACGGAACGCCATTTATGCACGATGACAACCGGCTGTCTCCCGAGGAACTTGTAAGGATTGCAGTCAATACAAAGAACAGAGGTAATATCGGAATAGCCTTCACATACAACGAACCCCTTATCGGTTACGAATATGTTCTTGATACATCGAGGCTCGCAAAGACAGCCGGACTGAAGACAGTAATTGTAACTGCCGGCTGTATTAATCCTGAAATCGCCGATCTCATCCTGCCATATACGGATGCATTGAACATTGACCTTAAGAGTATCAGCAGCGATACCTATTCCGGGATCCTCGGAGGAGATCTTGAAACCGTGCAGGCCTTCATAAGAAAAGCCAATTCAATGTGCCATGTCGAATTGACTACCCTTATAGTACCTGGCATGAACGACAGTACGGATGAAATGAAGGCAATCTGTGACTTCATCACCTCACTTCCCGGCGGAGAAGATATACCGTTGCATATAACCCGGTTCTTCCCGCGACACAGGATGAACGACAGAAGTCCCACAGATATCGATACCATCCTTCAACTCACAGATTACGCCAAAACAAGGCTAAATCATGTGTTTGCCGGGAATATCTGACATGCCCCCGGCATCATGATCCCGGATTATAAAATAATAATAATAAGAAGAAAAGGAAACAAAAGAAATGAAATTACTGTTTATCAGGCATGCCGATCCCGATTATGCCAATGACTGTCTTACCGAAAAGGGGGTCAAAGAGGCCGCACTGCTGGCAGAAAGGATGAGAACCACACATGTGGACAAATGCTATGTTTCTCCTCTAAGCCGGGCGCAGTTGACAGCGGGTCCATGTCTTAAAGCAATGAACATGGAAGCAACGACCTGTGACTGGCTGCGTGAATTCAGTCCGCAGATAGTCCGTCCCGATTCTCCGGAACGTACACATATATGCTGGGACTGGCTGCCACAGGACTGGACACGGCGGGAACACTTCTACAGATATGATGAATGGTATGATGATGATATATTAAAGGCATCCAAAGTAAAGGAGTACGCAGAAGAAGTATGGAACGGACTGGACGCGCTGCTTAAAGATCATGGTTATGAAAGAGACGGACATCTGTACAGGGCAGTAAGATCCAATAACGATACCATTGCCCTCTTCTGTCATTTCGGAGTAACCGCTCTCATGCTTTCGCACCTTATCGGTGCTTCACCAATGGTACTCTGGCACGGAATGATATCCGCTCCCACCTCCGTAACCACTGTTTATACCGAGGAACGCCGGCAGGGAACAGCTTCTTTCAGGATAACTTCCTTTGGCGATACCTGTCATCTTGATGCAGCAGGTGAACCCCCCGCCTTTTCAGGAAGATTTCGTGAATGTTATTTTAATGAAAACGAGCGAAAGGATTGATATTTTTCATGTACGGTAGTATACAAGATGTTCCCGTTCCGCTGTCGCCCTTTCACAAGATATAGTTGTGAAAAGACACAAAAACGTCACATTTCGTTCGAATCGTGCGTCTTGTTTTGTTATTGCTTTTATGTTATTATACTTGTGAAAGAGTTGTTATTTAATTCTTCAACGAAAACTTTATACCCCTATCAGCCCGGTCTCCCCAAGGCCGGGCACTTTTCGTTTTATGGGATAATCCCTTCAAATATATAAAAAATATAAAAAATATATAAAATAATCTAGACTAATCGGTGTTCAGCAATTATGATAAAGTGAAGGTAACTATTCAGAACAGCTCAAAAATTTTAAAAATTGTTACAAATGAAGAGAAAAGAAAGAATTATCAGATCATTTGCTGATATATGAAGGTTAATTATGTTTATAGATGAGATCCCGGTTCGTTCCAAAATAGCTATCGAATTCCATCACTCTTCCCAATCGACAGACCTCGAGACTACAGTGAAAAGGATAGGCCAGCCCGTGAAGGGAGGCCGATCCATTATTACTGATGCAGTCAGGATCAACGGGAAGGTTGTTAACATCAACAACTTCAAGGGGAATATCAACATAAGCTACACCAAACAGGGAGCCAAGAGATGCAACGTATGGAAGTTTGTTCAGGTTAAGTACGACAGAGACCGTAAGGAATACATCATCATATCGCCCAAGGACAGCGAGAAGCAGGAACGCAGGCTCTCGCCGCGTATTCCGATCGGTCTTGGTGCAACAGTACAGATATCAGGTGATGCACGAAAACACAACTGCACTCTTTATGACTTATCCAAGACAGGCATGGGCATCCGTATGGAGGTTCTTGAATCCAAGGCTATAGGCAAGACCTTCGAAGTAAGCTTCGCCGACAAGAGCGAATTGACATCCTTCACCGTTACCGGAAGATGCGTCAGGGAAGTCGAAAATGACAGCCGTATAAGATTGTACGGCTGTGCTATCAAACCGACTCCCGACCTGCTGGCATATATACAACGCAAGAAGATCAAATACGAGAATACCCTCAGGGCCTCCGGCCGCTGATATCTTACCTGCAGTATCCTGCCGGTTCTCTTATGGCATTCTGATAAACGGATACAATGCCTCTTCACGTCTTTGAACATAATAGTTTATATTGTTCTCACGAAGCTGCTTCACAAACAGATCGAAATATTCCGTTTCGGGAAAATACTGAATAAAGTTAAGTATTATCGAACCGTTCATTGAAACCATCTCTATAGTAAGGGGTGTGTGAACGGAGGGAAGCGCGGTTGACGGAAGCGGATCAAATTCCTGAAGATACTGCTCCATAAATCCAAGGTTTACCCCTCCGATGTAGCTCACTGTTGCCGTTATGCACTTCGAACGTTCCTTAAGTCGACCTGTACAGATCTCCCGGCGCCTGTCATACAGATCGATCCCGTTCAGTTCCTCAATAAGAGCCTGATAATCCCTTATCTCATCCAAAACCATATCACGGTCTGACTGCAGCGCGACCATACCCCTGAAGCAGGTTGCCTGATCCATAAATGACATCTTCTTTATCCTGTTGCTATAAACCAGACGCACATCCCCGACCAGACTCTGATGTGCCAAAGGAGCCTTCAGAGCTTTACGCTGATTGACGCACATCGCTATCACTATCGGGTCGGAAGCATCCGGATGAAACGCATCAAGACAGCGGGCAAGCAGAAGCGATACAATAGTTGCCGGTGAACCGTCATTTGACATACTGAACGGTATGAATTCCTTCTCGGATATACTTATAGTTGTAACAATGCTCCCTGATCGCAGATGAACATGATTCTCATCAAGCCGGAACGCCGGAGCATTCCATTTACTGATCAGGTCTTCCGGTCTTGGCGGCAGTGGCAGCTCTCCCGGATCCTTCCACTCATCCTCCGGTATGTCATCTCCCGGCATGCGCACATTGTCAACTTCGGGATCGATCCCGTAATACCCGGAAATATAAATATAAAGCAGAGTCATAACCATGGGATGCAGACCGCCGCCGTCTGTGAGTGCATGGTAGCAGTCAATATGCAGCCAGTTCTGCCAATAACAGATTGCCAGCAAATGATAATTTGTTTCAGCCGATCCAAGCGTAATCCTCCCGTTGGTATTAATAACCGGAAGCGGAAGCATATTGCTTTCATAAAAGACATCCGCCCCTTCTCTTATCATTCTTACCATAAAATACGGGTATCTCTCCATCGTGCGCTTTACCGCAGCGCGCAGAATATCCCCGTCGATCATATCCTTTAATTTGATCGACAGCCTGAAAGTATTGGGAGCCTCATCCGTCGTTTCATAAATAGTCCTGAGTTCTGAAAACAGTTTCTGTCGCATAGTCCATCCTCTTTTGGTATATTTCTGCTTAAAAGGGGCTTCAAAACGAAGCCCCTTTACCTTCCATTACATATTTATTATTTTTTGATATGTTCGATCAGACTGATCATAAAACCTGAGGGCGAAGCCATCATAGTAGCTTTAGCCGAGCCTGTATCGCTGACCTTGTCCCCACGTGTATTAACAAAACCTTTGGACTTAAGAAACTCATATGCTTCATCGAAATTGTCCACATTCATACGTATGGCAGTCATTGTCTTAGGCACCCTCTCATTTTGAGTGATGTCCACATAGAAACCGTTGGCATCCTTCATCCTGATACTGGAAATATCATCCCTTTGGTCAATATCATCCGACAGATGCTTCCGTTCAAAACCCAGAGCCTCAAATACTTCAAGTATCTCATTGGTATCCTGGGAAATGATCAACGGATTGAATGCAGTAATCTTCATAGTTTACCTCCTCATAATCTTTTTCTGACGTTCCGAATGATTATCATTTCGGACATTTGCAAGCAACAAATCACTTTTCTTGTAGCCCGTGACACAAGACATGTCAATTTAATTCTTCTTATAGAAAATCTCTTCATCCAGAAGGTTCTCACTTTTGGCTACAATTGTCGTTGCCGCAACATCGCCTGTAGTATTTGACATAGTACTGAACATATCAAAAAATGGTGTAATAGCTATTGTCAATCCAAGAGCTTCAACCGGAACACCCAGACGTTCGAGTACTACTGCCAGGCATACAAGACCGGCTCCGGGTACGCCGGGGCACCCCAGGGAAAGCAGTATTATCGTGATGAACAGAGAAACCAGATTAGATGTCGCAACAGGAACGCTGTATGCTTTTGCAAGAAACAGTCCCATAATGACCAGCAGCATACATACACCATCCATATTAACTGTAGCCCCGAGAGGTATTGAAAAAGAACTGACCTTGGGCGAAATTCCCATTTTTTCCGTACATACTTTAATATTTGTCGGCATGGCGGCATTACTGGAAGAAAGAGTAAAGCTTGCGAGCATGCCTTCACGGTTATTCTTAAAGAAAACAAAAGGATTCAGCTTTGCAAGAAGCATAACCAGCAATCCGTAAACACACATCATGGCTGCTACCGCCACCACATAGGTCATACCCAGAGACAACAGTGAAACAAATGATTCTCCATCCATTCCGACGATCATTAAGAGTACACAGCAAAATACAACTACCGGTATAAACTGCGCGATTATAGTAGTTATGACAAGAAACAGGTTATTGCATATCTCACAAAAATTCTGAACCTGAGATGAGTATTCACCGATGGAACTCACCGCAATCCCAAAGATAATTCCAAGGAAAATAATCTGAAGCGTGTCCGATTCCACCAAAGGAGCAAGAAAATTGGACGGCACAGCATTAACGAGTGTATTCAATACGGATGTATCGACATTTGAATCAACTTCTATCGCTGAAGATGCGCCAGTCATGGAAAGTGCAAATCCTTCTTTTCCGGGATCAATAACAAGAAAGATGCCCCATGAAAGAACTACTGCGATCAGCGTGGTAATACAATACATACCCATTACCTTTATACCGATCCTTCCCAGCTCCGAAAGGTCCTTGAACTGAGCAATACAGCAGACAATAGAGAAGAAAACGACCGGAGCGATGATTATTTTGATCGCATTCATAAAGACTGTTCTTATGGGTTCAAACAGATAATGGCACAATGCATCCGTTACAACAGGCGGAACAACATAATTCAACAACAAACCTGCAACAATGCCGAGGATCAGAGCGATCACAGTACTTACCAACAAGGACTTTTTACCCATTCCGGCGGTAATACGAACGTTGTTTCTGCCTTTATTGAATGAGTATTTCAAGTGCTCTGACATTGACTTTAAAAGGATAGACCGTATAGCATGATCCGTATCTTCGTCATCCATCTCATCCATGCTGAACCGATCTGTTGGAGCGAACTCCAAAACGTCGATCTCCTCACCCGGTGCTGATATGGTCACTTCAGCATCTCCAAGGAATCTTTTAATACAGATTTTCACTCTGCTTCCCGACGGAGCGTTTTTTCTCATCTCAACAAGCACTTCCTCTGCAGTAAGAACTACCTGTATTTTAGGTTTTCTTTCGATATTTATCTTATCAAGTGCCGTTTCAATAAATTCAAGAGAATCTGTCAAATAGTTTTCCTCATCAAGAGAAAATGTCTTTCTTTCATTCAGATAATGTACCATACGTTCCGGTCCTCCTATTACATTCCTTTTTTTAATCTTTTCTTAACAGCTATAGTTCTCAAAGAATGCATCCGTATCCCCATATGCTATATTGCATGTCAAAGGCTCTTCACTACTGAACCATGCCACAGCGCAATGATAAGACGTTATACTCTTCATATGACGGATAGAGTCATTATTAACATGGAATAAAAATCCCGTAAACGCAGCGTTTACGGGATTCGAAAGCAGCTCGTAGCGGAATCGAACCGCTGTTTCCGCCGT
>CAMORO010000105.1 GCA_946623875.1 uncultured Lachnospiraceae bacterium
GCCAGAAGCGTTTTTCCAGTGTGAGATGCACCCGTAATCAGTATGATCATTTTTTTCCTCGTCAAGATTAAATATGTCAGTCTAAAAACTGAAAGTAAAATCTTCTTAAACAAAAAATTGTTCACACGCTCTGTAATATACAGTTCTGTATCTGTCTCTACCAAATCATAGCTCTCTATTACAGCCTTATCGTGCTTCTCCAGTACTTCCTCGTACCCTAAAGCTGTGTCCTTCTTCTTAGGAAATCGTATTGAACTGTCAAAACTGTCCACAGTAACGAGACCCTGCCTGCTACAAATTGCATTCCACTCTTCCTTGGTATAAAACTTAATATGCCCATCCTTCTTAAGCCGCATATAATCATCAACAAATCTTTTCGAATCACATTCGTTAGGGCATGGATCTGAAATGAAGAATTTACCACCATTCTTTAAAACTCTGCTCACTTCACCAACGCTATGCTCTATATCAGGAAAATGATGCAAAGCGTATCTTGTCACTACAAGATCAAAGGTATCGTCTTCAAATGGAAAATCGATTCCGTCATAACTTACAAACGACAGATTTTTAATTCCTTCGACATCTGCTCTTGTTCGGTTTGCCTCAAGTGCGGCATTCACGATAGCCTTTGTCTTGAGTTGACAGGCTTTTGACCCTTTATTCATGTTAATGTAATATTACACTTGTCTTCATGAACAGTCAATTTACGATCCCTATCTGAGTGACTTAAATTCAAAACATATCTGATCCTTTGACAAAAGTATAAATCTTCTAATGTTACCAAGATCAGATCAAACAGAAAAAAGGGTACCTCCAAACCGGAAGTACCCTTCTGTATTGTTATCATTTTAAAATATATTGGTCGATCAGCAAACGCCCTGAGCTATCATTGCTTCAACTACCTTCTTGAAGCCCGCGATATTTGCACCTGCAACATAGTTGCCTTCCATTCCGTACTCCTTGGCTGCGTCATCAATATTGTGATAGATACCAACCATGATGTTCTTAAGCTTGCTGTCTACTTCTTCGAAGCTCCATGACAGTCTCTCGCTGTTCTGGCTCATCTCAAGAGCTGATGTTGCAACACCGCCTGCATTTGCAGCCTTGCCGCCAACGAAAGGAACATTGTTCTTCTGGAAGTACTGTGTAGCCTCTATTGTTGTAGGCATGTTAGCGCCCTCGGCAACATACTGAACACCGTTATTAACAAGCATCTTGGCATCCTCAAGATCAAGCTCGTTCTGTGTAGCGCAAGGAAGAGCAATATCTACCTTATACTGCCATACTCCGTGCTCACCGTTCTTCTTCTCATGATATTCGGCTGACTTGCGGGCACTTGCGTACTCAGTAAGACGGGCACGTTTAACCTCCTTAACCTCCTTAAGGAGATCAACATCTATTCCTTCGGGATCATATATCCATCCTGTCGAATCCGAAACCGTAACTACCTTTGCGCCAAGCTGCTGAGCCTTCTGAGTAGCATAGATCGCAACATTACCTGAACCTGATATTGCAACTGTCTTTCCTTCCATCTTGTCGCCATGGCACTTAACCATTTCTTCGGTAAGATAAAGAAGACCGTAACCTGTAGCCTCAGTACGTGCAAGTGAACCACCGTAAGTAAGACCCTTACCTGTAAGAACTCCTTCGTAAAGTCCCTTGATCCTCTTATACTGGCCAAACATGAAGCCTATCTCGCGAGCACCTGTTCCGATATCACCTGCGGGAACATCCTCATCTGCTCCGATATATTTGCTGAGCTCTGTCATAAAGCTCTGGCAGAACTTCATGATCTCATTGTCTGACTTACCCTTGGGATCGAAATCCGAACCACCCTTACCTCCACCGATAGGAAGAGTTGTAAGACTGTTCTTGAATATCTGCTCAAATCCAAGGAACTTTATGATACCAAGGTTAACTGAAGGATGAAGCCTGAGACCACCCTTGTAAGGTCCTATGGCATTGTTAAACTGTACACGGAAGCCACGGTTAACCTGAACCTTTCCGTTATCATCTACCCAGGGAACCCTGAACATGATCTGACGATCGGGTTCCGTGATCCTCTCAAGAATGGCAAGATCACGATACTTCTGCTCATCTTTCTCAATAACCGGGCGAAGTGAATCAAGCACCTCTGTTACTGCCTGAATGAACTCCGGCTGATCTGCATCTCTTTTTTTGATCTTCTCAAGCACTTCATCAACGTAAGACATTTCCTAATCCTCCTTAAATAAATAAAGTCACCCGTAACCAATACTATCAGTTATGGAAATAAATAATAAAACGTCAAAGAAGCATATACTCCACGCTCCTCTGACGCCTTTGTCCGAACAAAATTATATAACCGTTTGCACAATAATGCAAGTACTTTATTTATAAGATACTTAAATCATATGCAAATGCCTTATTCAACGAAGTCAGCCTTCACATAAGCTTCCTTGCCGTTGTACTTTATCTTGCACCATCCGCCCGATTTCTCGATAAGCTCAAACTTGTCTCCGCGATATGCAACACCCAGCTTATTGGCTGTTTCACTTGCGCCTTCACGAACGTTGACATTCTCTTTAACTGTTATCGTTCCGCCGGCTGCCGTATCGCCACCCTCTTCGGATGATGAACTTCCGTCATCAACAACTTCAAGATAATCCGACTTAATATATGCTTCCGTACCGTTGTAATCTATCTTGCTCCAGCCGTTCTCCATTTCCTCATAGCGCTTATAGGTATCTCCTATCTGCGCCTTTCCCAGCGATTCGGAATCGGTACTTGCAGAAGCACGTATATTGACCACATCCGTAGCCTTAACCATAACGGCGTTTGCATCCTGTTCAGCCTTCTGAGCCTGTGCCTCCTTATCTGCCTCTTCCTGCTGCTGTGCCTGCTGCTGTTCCGTCAGCCTGGCCTTAACCGCAGCATTAACCTCTGTTTCTATCTTCTTAAGAAGTGCCGCAAGCTGCTCATCACCTTCTATCGCATCATTGTACTTGGCGCTTATCTTGGTTGTGAGCTCCTCTATGTCCGACTGTGAAGACATTTCAAGGAAGTAAGCCTGCTCGTCATTCGAAAGTTCAGACTTGTTTATATAAAGAGATCCCGATTCGTTGGTACAGACATAACTTGACTCAAGGGATGGAGCCGGTGTTGAAACTCCCGTAAACGTAATGTCGAATGTAACTATAACAACGTAAGAGTCAGGCTGATATCCTTTCTTGGTGTATACGTTGAAATCCGAAAATGACTGGTAATACTGAGCCATCTCCTCTATCTTGTACCTCTCCTGATCGGGAAGGGTATCACACAGCGAAGCAGCCGTATCGGCATCTCCGTTCATGACTGCCGAATAATAGCTCTCCATGAGATTGTTTACATTGGGGTAAGCATTTACTTCGTATTTATCCTTTGGAACCTCCACGCTGCTCGTGGGGAATGCTGATGTGTCCACTCCTTCAGAGTCCCCACCCTTATGGGTTGCCAGAAAGATCACCAGTGCGATCACCAGTAACAGAAATACACCGCCGATTATTACATATACCAAGTAATCCCTAACGAATTCCTTTATCCTGTTCATATATATGTACTCCTTATTATTCCCCTTTACTGCCCCTTTAAGCTCTTTCCTGTGGTCATAAGGCATCCACCGCAAGCGGTACCCCTTATGACAAAATGCACTCGAGAGGATTCGAACCCCCGACACACGGTACCGGAAACCGTTGCTCTATCCCCTGAGCTACGAGTGCTTGTGCATGAAAATCCATACTAGCTAATAATAACACAGGGGATAGAAAATATCAATATTAAATACTACCCGGAGGGCACGTCAAAGGGATAAAAGGTATTCACACGGCCTCCTTATAACCGGTGCTCCTTTCAAAATAATAAACATGATCGGAAAGCACCTCAACCGCATCAAGCTGTGTGCGGTTGATCTCCCTTATCATATCGTTGATCATGGAAGGCTCCATATTGTTGTCGGCAGGGACCAGTATCACCTCATTTATACTGCTTGGAATAATATATACATCACAGTCCCTGACATCACAAAACTCACTGATCTTATCCTTATACATCATGGACACTGCCCCGTTCGGTCCGCATGTTGACATTATATACATGGGACACTCAGCCTCTTTGTCTGGCGTACAGGAAAAGGCGGGATTAAGCTTCTTAAGCATCTCATATATTCCCACGATACTGACCTCCTCTTCCCGGAATGTATTTGATATTGCATCTTCCAGAACCGGATCCGCTCCCCTGTTCCACATTTCAAGATGCGAATTCCTGACAACAAAGGTCGCTTCCCCGTTTATCAGAGGCGTGATATCATCCTTTTTAAAAGCATAATAAGGAACTATCGCAAGATCCATAAAAAGGCGGTGCGGGACATCTTCAAGAAATGCCCTGTTAGAATCGTAGTTGATGAGCTTGCATCTAAGTCCCTTCCTTATCTCTTCGTAATCCTTAAGGTAATCGAGAGATAAAGGCTCTCCTATCCTCCTGCTTTCATATACCCTGCACATCTTCTCCAAGGCTTCATCTGTCAGTTCACCGTCAAGTTCCTCATAGAAAGGCTCCAGATACATGGTCGGATATATCAGTTCATTTTCATCCTTAATGCTTACGCCGGTGTATATCACTCCGTTATTCTTGGTCACCCTTTTGATCTCAACCTTATTGTCGGGGTATTTAAGCTCCATGGCTTTACGGACCTCTTCCGCAAAGCTGTCAAATTCAATAATCTCTGTCATTCTCTTTCTCCTCTTTAAATAACATGAAATGCTGCACGTTTATCAGAGGCGCTTAACAGTCTGAGAAAGACAAAAAGAGCTCCTTCCGGTAAGGAAGAAGCTCCTGATAAACTAAGTGTTAAATTATACCCTTGAAAGATATTCACCTGAGCGTGTGTCGATCTTTATCTTATCTCCGAGTTCAACAAACAGAGGAACATATACCGTTGCACCCGTCTCAACCACTGCGGGTTTGGTCGCGCCTGTTGCGGTATCGCCCTTGAAACCGGGCTCAGTCTCTGTTACCTCAAGCTCAACAAACAGAGGAGGCTCCACAGCAAATACATTACCGTTATGCGAACATATCTTGACCATCTCATTCTCTTTAACGAACTTAAGGGCATCGCCGATGGTATCGCCGTTAAGAGCTATCTGCTCGTATGTTTCAACGTCCATGAAATTATATAGATCCCCGTCAGAATAAAGATACTGCATATCCTTTCTGTCGATGCGCGCCTGCGGGAACTTCTCGGTAGGACGGAAGGATTTCTCAACCACACCGCCGCTGATGATATTCTTTAACTTAGTTCTTACAAATGCTGCTCCCTTACCGGGTTTAACATGCTGGAATTCTATTATCTGAAAAATTCCGTTGTCCATCTCAACAGTTAAGCCATTTCTAAAATCGCCTGCTGATATCATAAAAGTATCCTCCTTGCAATTTTCACCTAAATATTCCTCGAACATTTTATACTATCACAAGGCATATTTCAAGCATTTTTTATCCATACTTTAAAATAATTAAAAAGCTGTGCTATGATCCCAAAACCTCCGGGCCGGCTGCAGCCGCAGCCGCCACCGCCATTACAGTCTCATCAACACTCAGTCCGTCCGTATCAATGATATGATCGGCGGCTTCCTCATACATGGGAGATCTCTGCTTAAGCATTTCTTCGATCCTGCCGTACACATCCTCCGTATTGAGTAACGGTCTGCCCTCATCTCCCTTAACCCTTTCATATAAGCTTTGTGCACAAGCCCTCAGATACACTACGCAGCCTATCCTTTTAAGCAGCTTGCGGTTATCTTCATTAATGATTATTCCGCCTCCGGTCGACAGTACCGTATCCTTCAGTTGTTCATCTTTTGCAAGTGACTGCACTAGTCCGTGCTCAAGCTCCCTGAAATACGGTTCTCCTTCCTCCCTGAATATTTCCGGAATGCTCCTGCCCTGACTTTTCACGATGATCTCATCTGTATCCTCAAAAGTCATTCCGAACCGTTCTGCCAGTACCTTCCCTACCGTCGACTTTCCCGAACCCATATATCCGATCAGACAGATATTATTCCTTGATCCACTCATTTAACGCTCCGATAACTGAATTTCAATTTCATCAACAATTTCTTCAGGCACCCTGACACCGTTCCATATTTCATAGGAACACACCGCCTGATATATAAGCATCTTAAGCCCGTTATAAGCTCTGCCGCCGGCTTCCTTAACATTTTTCATGAACATTGTCTGAGCCGGCTTATATATAAGATCGATCCCTTCCGCTACCCTGCCATAGAAATCACGGTCGTTTATTACACAGTCCCCGTCATTGGGCGACAGTCCCACATTGGTACACTGAAATACAATAAGACCGCTGCTGCCCGCTCCTGTCAGACTCTCTGTCGTAACAGCCTTAATTTCGGCAGCTTCACCCTCATATCCTTCAGAGCATGCATACACTTCAAGGTCTTTGCAGATCTGTTCGGCCTTCTGTAGTGTTCTGTTGGCTATAACTATAGACTTTGGCTTCCTCTCAAGACACATAAAGGCCGCTGCCCTTGCCGCTCCTCCCGCACCCAGTATGATAACCTTACGGCCCTTTACGGATATAGCTTCACTGTCAAGCTCTCTTCCCAGTCCTGAAATGTCCGTATTATAGCCGCAGTATCCCTCGTCGGTATATTTAAGCGTGTTTACCGCTCCGATGGCTGCCGCAAGCGGTTCGACCGCGCACAGATGTTCAATGATCTTTGTCTTGTACGGCACAGTCACATTAATTCCACGCACGCCGAGCGAATACAGTCCGCGCGTTGTATCGGAAAGGTTACCGTCCGTCCTGAAGGGAACATAGACCGAATCTATCCCCATACGTTCCGAAATAGTATTGTGTATCATCGGAGATATGGTATGTTCCACAGGTTTTCCAATTATTCCGTATAAAGATGTCGTGCCGTTTATGACCATAGTTACCGTTCCCCTCTTTCAATGCATTAAACCGCGTCAGTGGCTTTTCCTGTAGAAATACATGACTATCCGTTCAAGATACCGCTTCAGGACGATCTGTATTTCTTCCTTCTTGTCTATCGGCTTAACCAGTATATTTCTTATTCCGCACCTTTTGGCACCCCATATATCCGTAAACAACTGGTCACCGATGAACAGAGTCGAACCCGTATCGGTTCCGAGCATACTTACCGCCTTCGCATATCCCGCGCGAGACGGCTTGGAGGCCTTATATATGTACATCGCTCCCACATCATCGGCAAAGCTTTTGACACGGGGCTCCTTATTGTTTGACAATACAAGAGTGGCATAACCTGTGCTTCTCAGAGCGGCAAACAGCTCCTTTGCTCTTTCATCCGCAGGTGCACCATGAGGG
>CAMORO010000106.1 GCA_946623875.1 uncultured Lachnospiraceae bacterium
TCCCCTTCGATCTCATTACTTACGCCAAGAGATGATTTTCTTTCGAGTGTTATGTGCTCTCCGCTGTATTTAAATCCCTTCAGGGATACATTTACCATGATGTCACCGTATGGAATAAGCGATACATAGCGGTATCGCCCCTTCTTTATCACCGCATGACCCTCAATGAGACGTATACGGTTGTTTGCGTCATAAATATAGGCTTCCCTGTATGCATCATGACACAGTTTCAACAGGTTTATCGCGGACACTGTCTGGTCAAGCCTCGTTCCCGTCGCTCCTAATATATGTATCACTCCGGGAAGACGAAGGGCTCTCTTTACGGCATGTTCAAGATCTGTCTCATCCTTTTCGGCAGAAAGCCTGTCGAGTTCTTTCGCAAATTTACATATCTTCTCCATCTCGGAAGGAGACACTGAGTCAAAGTCACCCACGGCAATATCTATCTGATAGCCGCTCTCGGCAAGGTACAAAGCTCCCCTGTCGGCACCGATTATAAACGCATCAGCCAATATGTCTTTGTAAAGCGACAGATCACATGTTCCGCCTGCCACGATCGCTATATCTGGCTTCATTTATCCACCTTCCAGCCGACAAAGACGGCTTCCTCCGGTGAGAAATAGTCGGCCATGTTGCTGCTAAGGCCTGATGCCATAACCGCCCTGTCAAAGGAAATGTCCTCTATGTTGGAAAGATATATGAATGTTGATTCCTTTGCGGCATTGTTCATCTTTCCCGATATCTCGAGCCTGTATTTATAATAATGACCGTCATGCATCCATGTGCCGTCGCTCATCTCATAGTAAGTTGTGAAATCACTTTCAACCACATTCTTTACGGAAGGTCCTGCCAGAAGGAATTGAGCGGTAAGTTCATGTTCCGATCGCTTGCCGTCTTTAACGTTATAAACAAGTTTTCTGACCCTGTATGTTCCGGGAGATAACGATCCGTACAGCCATTCCCAGTTCGTTTCGATCTCGCTCGTGTCGTTTTCGGGGATGATATATGCAATGTCGATATAGGCTGCCTCCTCGATGGTCCTCGGGACCGCCTCCCATTTATCGGCATTCTTCCTTTCAAGGACAAAGGGCTCTCCGTATGAGAGTTCTCCCGCTTTTTCAGTGGTAAATCTGTAGAAGTGAATCGTTGAACCGGAAGGCGTGATATCGCTAAGATCCATCGAAACTCCGATATCTGTATCTTCTGATTCCGGTGTATACTGCCAGACGGCACCTGTAGTAACCAAAGGATCAAACTCTACAGAGTCTATGATCGTCTGTGCAGTGTTCCACTGATCATCCGTCCAGGCATCGCAGGCTCCGCCGGTCGCAACTATCTGCAGATCCTCGTCTCCTATGACGATAAAATCCCAGCGCTTATGATCATCATATGTGCCGATCCGTGCAGGCTTTCCTGCGATCACTGTCTCTTCCTGCTTAAGCTCTGTTCCGCATACTCCGAAGTTTGTGGCGCAGAATATCGCGATTATCCCGTCATCTACATCCTTCGGATGTATGATAAACCCGTAATATCCATATGACATCTCGTCATTATCGAGAGGACAGATCTTGCATTCAAAATCATCCGGAACAGTAATGCTAAGCTGCCCGTAAGGTCCTGCTATGCTCTTTTTGTTTTCGGTCTGAACTTTAGGCTCTTCGGGAAGGTCTGCTTCCGGCAGGGTGTTCTTTTCCATCTCACCCGCCGCCGGCGGCTTGGTATCGGTATTTACCGTAACATTAATATTTGCACATCCCGCCAGCGCAAGAGCTGTCATAAAGGATGCTGCCATTACCGTTATCTTTCTCATTTCCATTCCTTCCATGCATCCGGCTGGTAACCGAGCGTTGCAGCTTTTCCGTTTCTGACAACAGGAGTCTTTATAACCTGCTGGTTCTCGAGGATCTTCTCAAGCCTGTCATCACCTGACATATGCGCTATCAGGGCGAGCGTGTCTTTGTCCTTGCAGTTCTCATTTATGAGCTTGTCAATACCACCGACTGCCTGGGCAACGGAGTTAAGCTCTCCTTTACTCATGCCCTTTTCCTTCATGTCGATGAACTGAAACTTAATACTGCGCTCCTTGAAAAACCGCTCTGCTTTCTTCGTATCATTGCATTTCTTCGTGCCAAAGATCTGGATCATTTATCATCTCTCCTCATTTTGATTTTGAATATGACAAGATGTATAAGTGCCGTAACAACTGCCGGCACGGATACGAATACCCATAAAAGCAGAGGTGCCAATTCGCCGAGAATCTCGCGCCTGCCTTTAATATATAAGGGTATGCCGATCAATGCAGTGATAACGGCAACAGAAATACTTGTGATCGGAAGCACAGCTTCTGTGCGGTCTTTTCCGGTATTTATCATCACAAAGAAGGATATGATAAAACCAAGGCTTGTCAGAACCATTCCGACAACTACCGCGAAAAAGACAAAACCCCACCCGGAAAATATCCTGTCAAAGCCAAGGAATATCACAACACCGACAAGTACATGTGATGCGATAATAAACCAAATGCGCCGTTTTAAATAATCAGTATCAATTTCCATATTTGTTCACTTTTAGAAATTGCTCCCGTTCCAGCCCCAGTCAGGTGTGGCTGAATACTTGATGTACATGTGATCCGGTGCGATTCCGAGAACATCGCCGAAGATCTTTGTGATCTCTGCAGTCATCTTTGAAAACGCTTCTCTGTCAGATCCTCCGAAGATCCTTACTTCGACAAACGCCATGGGCTCGCTGTTATCTCCTCTGAAATACAGATGATAATCATCTTCAAAGCCTGCCATAAGCCAGCTCTCGCTCTTTCCGGGAATAAGAGCTATGGCCTGCCCGAGTCTGCTCTTTAACTCCTTCTCCTGGTCTTCCGTGATCTTTACGCTTACTTTTGAATCAATGAACGGCATTTTTCTTTCCTCCTGTCCCTAAATTGTCGTCTTAAACATTGACCGGCATGGTAAATTTTCCGTGTTTATTGCATTTTTACGTATGGTTTCTGATACTTGACCATCAGCTCGCATACACCGAAAAATTCCCTGACCGTGTAATGAAGTCCCACCGGAAAGAGTGTCTTGGCCGGTATGGGATGGGCGTTTTTATATCCCGTATGATCCGCTATCATCATGGCACGGTACTCATGAAACCCGTTTGATACTATACCGACGGATGCGCCCGGATCTTTTATGATATCAAGGCAGTATCCGAGGTTTTCCTCAGTGTCGGATGACATCTCCTCAAGGATTATGCGGCTGTTGTCAATACCGTAGTCCTGCGTAAGCTTTCGCCTGATGCACTCTGCCTCGCTAATCTCTTCATCCTCTCCCTGTCCGCCGGAGGCGATGATCTTTGTGTCGGGATTGGCTTTGGCATATTCGGCTGCTTTTGATATGCGCGTCTTTAAGGGATTCTTCGGGACTTTGCCGCGAAGACCTGCACCAAGGACTATGACATATTCAAGGTTGGGGGTGTCTGGCGCTGTCATGGCGCCTATTATCCTGCTCTCTACGAATACAAAGAAAGCAAGGCAAAGCGCAAATACCCCGTAATATGCCCACCTTACCGCCTTCGGGATGTTAAGCCGCTCTTTTTTCTTAAGTTCGTGCGCAAGCATCCATATCCTTACAAGGCAGAATGCGGTAACGCAAGGCCAAAACCACAGGAACGTAAGCTTAATCCCCCCATATGCAAGGCATATGAGCGCATATATGACCGAAAAGGCCGCTATCAGTATATATATACAAAGACAGACCGCCTTAAAGACGGTCTCAGGCTTATTTAATCTTCGAGACATAATGTCCACTCTCTTACTGTCATTTATTTGCCCTGTTTCTTATAACAAAACCTGCCACTATCAATAATATGCCTATTGTTCCCCATAAAATGATATTTATCGGAGACACAACCGCCGCAATGATTATGATAAGGCCCAATATCCATAACAATATATGCATCTCTTACTCCTCCGATCCCCCTAGAACCTGTTCCCGCACTTCGGGCAGAACTCGAAGTCTTCCTCCGTTGTATATCCGCAGTTCTGGCATCTTTTCACGCTGTATCCCTGATTCATGACTCTTGTCAGGTCTTCCTGGCGGATCTGTACATCCTCGCCTCTTGCGATACGTTTTCCCACTTCGGGATCAAGCTCATAGATACTGCTGCAACAAGTTGTCTCAACGTAGTAGCGCTTACTCCACTTTAAAGTTGGGATGAAAAAGAGCGACAGAACGGTATATGTCATAAATACCCTGAAGCTGCCGTATGCACCGCATATGGGACAGGTCATGACCTGGTTATGATCAAAATCCTTTCGTCCGTTTATGATCCCCATGATAAAAAGCATACATTTACCTTAGTCAAATCTCGTTCCTATGCTGCTGTCGGTGACAAACTCCGTTTTACAGAAGCGGTCCCTTACCGTGTTTACGGCATAAGCGGTTACCAGTCCGTCGGGCTTCATGTCGTTGATCATTATCCTCTCGCCTTCTCCGGCGTTGAAGATAATATGGTCATATCTTACGTTGTTTTCCTTCAGAAACCGCATTGTATGAGGCTTTTCATAATCACTTCTTGCGGTAAGGAAGATAATCATATCCCTTCGCGGGATGGAATCAAGGAATTCCCGTGCTCCCGGAAGGAACTCGTCCTTCCCCATTATGTATGGTCCGTCGTGGACCAGAAGTGTTCCGTCAAGATCCAGTATCCATGTTTTGGGCATTGGGGATATGTTAAGCTTTTCCGGTTCTAAGTCCATATCTTCTCACTCTTTCGGCATACTGTGCTGTGCAATATAAAGGTCATATGTGTTCATAATCTCGGCATTTCCCTGAAGGTCCGCGTAGATATATACAAGAGTCCATTTCTGCCCAGTGGCATCTTTCGGGTCGACCTGGCAGAGGATACAGTAATTGGTCCCCGCAACAAGCTGGGTCGCAAGAAGGGATACCGGGGTATATTCACCGTCTGTCAGTTTCTCTTTTGCCGTATCAAACGCCTTCTGTGCGTCCTCGGGAAGCTCTTGCGCCTCATGCTCTGTCATCTCCCAGCCTCCAAGGAGCGCTTCCGAAGACGGCTCCCCTGCTGCCTTTTCCTGACCCTTGCAGGCGCATAATACAAGCGATAAGACTATGATTCCTGCATAAATGGCTGTTTTCTTTTTCATATTCCATCTCTCCAATCTTCCGGTTACAGCTCGGAAACATCCAATACTCTTATATCATTCTCAATCAAAAGCTTTGCAAAAACGCCCTGTCCACTAATGATCGTCCCTGAAAAAGTGCCGTCATATATCGATCTTACGCCACAGGAAGGACTCCTTGACTGCAAGATCACAAGCTCTGCTCCGGCATCTTTTACCTTTTTCAGCGAAAGCTGTGCTCCTTTTCTGAACTCGGCATCAACAGAACTTCCGTCCTTATGCATGACTTTTCCATTTATGATCTCAGAGGGCTCTCTTGGCGTAGGAAGGCCGCCCATGACCTCAGGACATACCGGGATCACATCATGTCCCTTAACAAACTCTGCCACCGTCTCGCTGTAGTTATTACCCCCGTTGTATTTGCAGTTGTCTCCAAGAAGGCATGCACTTACTGCTATTTTCAAATTATTAACCCCTTCTGTATTCTTTGTGGATCAATACGGACAGAACAATATCCACGACATAAAAAGCGTTGCCGATAAGATAGAGGATGAACCTGCCGGTTGAAATACGTCCCTCTGTCTTAAGCTTTATCGTACATATCTCCTCAGATATCAGCGTTGTTAAAAACACTCCGAAGTCGATGGCGATAAATACCGGGATAAACAGGATCCCTATACCCATAAGACTCATCCCGAAAACAACTCCCGCGACAGCGAACGCGAAAAAGAGGATATAGTACGGGATCTGGACGAACTTGTTGATCATCTTGATCTTTGAAAGCTTTGCCTTGTCCCTGCTTATGATGCTAAGTACAAGCGTCACAAAAAGCTGGATAAGGAAAATGACCACAAACACTTTCAATCCCTGTATTTCCGTATTATCCCTCATAAGCCAGATCACAAGAAAATACATATACGGCGATATTCCGTTAATCAGCAGGATCTTTTCCATCTTATTTCTTTCTGTCCTCTTCGATCTTTCTCTTGGTCATGATCTCTTTTATTATTGACTCCTCAAGTTCGTCTTTTGTTTCGGTTCCGTCCTCCTCATCGGTCCTGCAGAAAAAATCCCCGACTCTGATATCACGGTACCCGGTCTCATCTGACAGCCATATAAGCGAATCCGCCATGGAGTCGGCAAACTTTGCTAGTTCTTCATCATCTGCCGTATAAATATCTATTCCCTTATACGTAACATTCGTATAAAATCCGTTTTCTTTGCTGCCCTCTATGGCATCGTCCATGGACTCGTAGAAGACCTCCTTGAACGAACCCCGGGAAAAATAAAACGAATCATCCCGGGAGTATTCATAAGTATCCACGTACGAAATCTGCGGAAAATACTTGTCGCGGAGGCTGTTCTGGTACTCCACGAGCTTTTCGCCGTAATAATACTTGTTCCATTCTTCGTGGTATTTATCCTGCATCTCGTCATCCACCCACTGGACCCAGAACTCGATCCCGTTCTCATCCATTCCGTATATACCGACTGAATAACCATACTCTCCCCAGCCGTGCTCCTCTCTGACGTCAAAATCATGCCCCGGGTATTTCTTCTCAAGGGCCGCGTCAGTCTTCAGTTTATAGTAATATCGTTCCACGGGAGTCTCATATCCTAAGAACCAAAACACCCCATGGATGAACATGAGTATTGGAACAGCTACGATAACCGCAACTGCTATGATGATCACTGCTGCAGTTTTACCTGATTTTTTCATCCCGCTTATGTCCTGCCTGTCAAGATAGATTTAATAATAAAAGATACTGATATTTTCACTTCGGATCGCACAAAAAGCCTGCATACGGGAACTTGTAAAGGACTGCTTCCTTCCCGAAGATGTTCACATGGCTTCCTTCGACTTTTCCGGCTTTTATCAGCTGTGCACCCTCGATGACTTTTTCTATAAGGTCATTCTTTACGGGGAAGGATCCGTGCATCGCATATATCTCATCAAACATATCAGTAAATTCAAGGAGATGCTTCATGCTCTCGATGTATCTGTCCATATTGCGTCTCGGGCCGAAAAGGAAGATGTTTCCGTCCTCAACGGAATCCCCGCTTACAAGGATCCTGTTCTTTTCATCGATTATCGCTATGCTTCCGGGCGTGTGTCCGGGGATGTCTATGATGCGCAGCGGCCTGTCCCCAAGATCGATCACATCTCCTTCATGTACAGGGCGAAAGTCTCCTGTTCCGCCGTTCTCCCTGTA
>CAMORO010000107.1 GCA_946623875.1 uncultured Lachnospiraceae bacterium
TATAGCACAACCAGTGGTCTTTGTCTACATTCCTTCCACAACTGTATTAAGCGATATAGTTGTGGAAGGAATTGCTTTAATGCTATTCTCTGCACACGCATCAGACATCATAGCTTTGGCAGACTTTGTTGGTTTCACCAGAAAGCGGTCATCATAGATACCACCAAATACCTTGCCTCGATAATACAGGACATATTCACCCATCATCGCACGATGTGTTATATCCTCTAATCCCGACAGTTGCTCCAATATAAAATTCAGATACTCTTTACTCGACGCCATCTGTTAAGGGTAAATTCAACAATCCCGTCAAATATTCTGCTGATATACTCTTTCTCACTCATTCAGGCGTCCTCTCCTTATCTTTTTAAAGTGTTTTACCCAAAATCGGAAGAAAAATCAATTTTAAATCGGAAGAATGTGAGGTTTTGAATCGGAAGAATATCAATACCCTGTCTCAAAAACCTCATATGATGCATTTTCCATCGAATAGTTGAAGAATTCATCATTCGTCATATCCATAAAATAGGTACGCATAACCCTGGCAACACCTCCGTGACAGACAAGCAGTACATCATTACCGGCATATTTTTCCTTGATCTCATCCAGTAATCCGTATGTCCTGTGCGCAACCTGCATCATGGATTCCCCATTAGGATATCTGTAGGCAAAATTGCGCTTATTTTCCAGAAATCCTGCTCCCTTTCTGTCAGTCCCCTCGAATTCACCGTAATTCTGCTCAATAAGACGTTCATCGATCATAACGGGAACCCCTGTTTCCCCGGATACATACCCGGCTGTATCCATGGCTCTTTTAAGCGGGGATGATATTATTACCGAAATATTCTTATCTTTCAGATCCTCAGCCAGCTTCCCTGCCTGCTCCCTTCCAAGTGCAGTAAGATCCACATCTGTCAGACCGCATATCTTATTCAGTTTATTCCATTCGGTCTGTCCGTGCCTTGCTATATATATCTTCATTCCCTTTTCCTTTTCAATTCCGCGATCCCGTCTTCATAAGTGTTTCTTCTCTATATTTCCAAAGGTAATCAGTACGGCAATTGATGCTTGGGAAGTCTCTTGGGAAAAGGACCTTCCATCTTAAATGAGATCCCAAGTTCTTCCAATACATCCCTGAATGCATTGATATACTTATCGGTATTAAGGATCTGCATGAAGCAGACATGTATCTTATCTCCTACGGATGTTACCTCAAGCATCACATGCCCTTCGACAATGAAAGCCAACGATTCAATGTAATCAGCCACTTCTCCCCAATCCATCTGACCGGTATAGTTTACATAATATGTTCCGTGCTTGGCATCCTTTCCCAAAGAAGGGTCATGTTCTTTCATGTATCGTCTTTTATTTTCGATTCCCTGAATACTGTCGAGTTCTTCATACAATTTGAGCTTCTCTCTCAACTCTTTGCAGCTCACAGACGGATCCGTCTGAAGAATGATCTGTCCTCTGGTCATTGTACCAAGTTTTTCCATATCCATACTAAGCTGATCTCTGGTGTAATCAATATGGATATGACTAAGGGTGTCACAATGAGTATTTTTAAGACCGATATTGGCTGACAGATTATGAGCCATTTCGCCGCCAATAACAGCGACTTTCGCCGGAAGAAGCTTATCAAGCGCCTTTGCAACGGTTATCAGGAAAAATGCAGCCACACTTGAATCATTTCCTTTTGCAAAGGTCATTATATCCTTCTGTTCAAAAGTCAGCACACGATAATTATTATTCCGCACAAACGGATTAAACAGTCCGTTCATGTAATCAAAAGCCAAAACCTTGGGATTCTTACTCTTATACTCGTAAACAGGTTCCACATCGGGAAGCATATTAAGCGCAGGCTCTTCCAGCTCTCCGTCAAGCAGCGGTTCACCGGGTTTTCGAATGGAGGGGGCATTGGGCTCTATACCATATCTGTCGGCAATATACTGCCAGAGCGTCGTCATGATCCATGGCTGTAATCCGCGTCCCCCACACATTGTATGCGAGATGTTAAAATAAATATCCCTTCCATCACATTCCAGAAACAGCAGGTGTCCGTTTACCTCTTTGCTGCAAAGATACGGCGTTTTATTGCCCATTTCCAGTACGGCGACTTCTTTATCATTAGGCACACGCACGTAAGCTCCATTCTCGTCAATTTCAATTTTCACGGCAAAATAAGGATATCTTTTGATGGCTTTATTTGCAGCCACTCTCAAAACATCAATATCCACCGTTTCTTTCATTCTGACCTTTGCCCTGACTACAAAGGCAAATCTTTTCTCATTTTTGTAAAGCGAATATGTATCAAAACTGTATTTCATTCTATATACCTTCTTTACCGATATTCTTCAATTTCTCAATTATGTGCTTTCCATTCTCAGCTTTGCCCGCTTCCATTGGAGCATGAATAGACCGGTATGGTTTACAGCAAACAATCATACTCAAAAATCCCTTGAACTGCATCGGATACATTCATAATATCCTCATATGCAAGAAGATCTACACTGATGCATCCTCTGGCCTTAGGGTCAATCGCTTTTATCTGTTCGCAAATCACTGTCCCGGATTCACCTTTTTTTCCACATACCTGAATATGTACGGGCCCGGCCTGAACATCAGGAAGCATTGGGCATACATGAAACATTCCGGTTGCCTTTATAAATGCATTTTTACTGACTATAACAAAAAGCTGTTTTTTAAAGCCGGTAATCTTTATAATGTCGCCCTGATAGAATTCGCTCATAGAATCTCTCTCCCCACCGGCTCGCCCCAGTCAAAATCACATATCGTTATTTCACCGTTATACTCTGCCAGCCTTTCTTCAAAAGTTTTATGAACAAACTGTTTTCTAAGTACAATACTGCCATTCTCTACTTCTATATCCAGCACATCAGAAACCTTTAACTGGAGTTTTTCCAGAATATCCTTGGGAATGCGAATTCCCTGGCTGTTACCCCATGCTCTTATTGCTACCTGCCCCATGAAATCACCTCCTATATTGCCCACGGGCTTGCCTCGTGGGAGCCCGTCGGCTCTGCGTGCCCTGCGGGTATTGAGACATCAGAGAAATCCGTAAGGATTTCTTCATACCTTGATGTATATACATTATACGGTATATCCGTCATGCCTGCAATCACCGGCTTGGCAAAAGTTATATTTATGGATGCCGCAAAAGATGAGAGGAGGATACATATCCTCCTCTCACATTTCTCTTAATATGATCACACTATCTCATCGGTGGAACCGTCTTTCTTGACGATCTCAAGCTTGCATCCGAAGCCGAAGGCGGCTATGGTGCCTGCGATGAGTGCCCAGGGCGCTGCAGCCGCACCGATGATACCACCGATGATCCCGACATTTACCGGAACCTTCAAGATGATCTCATCAGCCTTACGGATCTGGATCCTGTCAACATTGCCCTCCTTAACCTTAGCCTTGAGCTTCTCGATCATATCCTTGATCTCGTCGCTTACGCTCGAACCCGTCGGTGCAAGATCCTCAAGGGCTTTGTCAAGGTTACCCTCTGCCTTAACAAGTGCTTCCTTGGCTGTGTAATAATCCACACCTGCCAGCTCCATTACTTTTTCAATATCTTCCAGTCTGATCTCCATGATTTTTCCTCCTATCATTCATTTAAACAATTATAACAAATCAGCTTAAGCTCTGACTGCCATAGTGGCTATTCCGGCTATTATAAGCATCGGAAGTGCCAAATACAGAAGTCCTCCGAATATCATCATGAGCACAATAGCCGGAAAGAATATAAGGTATGCAACTATCTTAAGCATGTCCCAGCCAACCCTGAATGCAAAGCCCATCAATCTTCCGAATACCGCGAAAAACATGATCATCATAAATATTGTCAACATAGCCATGACCTCCTTTCCGGATGCTTACCTTACGATCTTATTATAAGCCCGTGTCCCTGAATCTTTAATAGCTCTTTCAGCAAAATGGAACCCTCTATTTTCCCGAAAGTGCAAATTATGATATTTATTGGCTTTCAACGATAACTGAGCTTACTTTACTGTACCGGTTTTTATATCCACCCAATACCATCCAAGTGTTTTCGTTGCAAATACCTCTCCTTTTTTCTTGTAATAGACCTTATGGTGCAGGAATTGTATACCATCATCATCCCAGTCATTGTATTCCGCAAGAGTCTCACAGTACATTGCTTCCCCGCCTTCTTCAAAGGGTTCTTCCGATGTATCCAGTACCACCGTCATTTCAAGCTCATCACCGAAACGGATCTCCTTGGGCTCGTAATAGGAAAGCTTTTCTTCATATAGCAGATCAAAGGCCGCCTCCACATCTTCATGGGTGATTCCGGCTTCATTATCAAAATCCTCTTGTACGCCGCCGTATTCCTCGCTTTCATTCCACAGAAATCTGTATTCACCGTTTTTACCGGTCACAAGGGTACGCACCTGAGAAAATCCCGGCGGACATTCACCAAGAGCCTTGAATTCAAGCTCATACCCATACCCGTTATCAAGGCCGTTTATACATTCATACTTCACATAATTGACATCTGACTCTTCGTAAAAAAACGCATCATATTCCGGTATATATACACCGACACCGTCAAGCTTCAGATCACCGGGATCACAATCAAGCCTTTTTTTGAGCAGATCATATACCTTCTGCCTGTCAAGCTTCATACATGTCGTATATACCTCTTCCTGTCCGGTTGCACTAAGATAAGCGGACACCTCTTCATTCGCAGCCTCCTCATTAAGACCGGCCCCCATATAGAAGACCTCCCCCAAAGAGACATCCTGAGGTGATCCATATTCCGAGAGCAGAAATCCATATGCATCAACACGCTGTATGAATTCCGTGAACATATCCAGTTCATCCTGTTCAAGCGGAATGAGTGTATCGCCATCATGATCTTCATCTTCGTATATATCTTCTTCCGGATCCGCTACGGTATTATCATCCGGTTCATCCGGTGTTTCAATGTTCATATCAACGGCTTCGTCCGCTTGTTCCACCTGCACAGGATCACTTTGGGCCTGTTCACTGCTTTCCTTTTTGCATCCGGAAAGTGCACATGAACCTGCTGTGATCAATATTATCAAAAGGGATAACACCTTATTTTTCATGCCTGACTCCTTTATCCTTCATTTTGCTGTGATGCTGAAATCATATAAACATCGGCTCAGGCCGACAACGGTTATGATATAGCAGATTATTATAATATCGACCCGGCATACGGTACAATGGAAGAGATCGTAGCGACTGGTACATCTGGGCAGACCCTAAGGAGGACGGAAGCGCACCTACCAACTGGCGCAGCATTTTCGGCGGCTCGGCATGGGAATATGATGAGACCAAAGGACAATACTATCTTCACACCTTCCTCCCCGAACAACCCGATCTTAACTGGGCTAATCCCGAGGTCAGGAAGGAGCTTCAGGATGTGGCATGGTTCTGGATCGATAAGGGCGTCGGCGGATTCCGAATGGATGCGATCACATACATTAAAAAACCTGCCGCCTTCAATGACGGAGCTCCCGACGTAGAAGACGGTATGGTCGGAATACATATTGTTCCGATAACTCCGGTATTCTTTACGGTTAATGGAAATCCTCCCCCGCAGCATGCAATTTCCTGTTTATCCATTTACCCTCCTTTTTTTCCTTATACATCTGTATATCTGCCTGATTTATCAGTTCATGCATATCTTTGTTGAGTACAACTCTCGCGGCACCCGTACTGATGGTAAGATCATAGGGCGCACCCGCTTTCTCATTGAGCGCGCTTAGCTCGGTATTGATCTTTGTTTTGAGTTCTTCCACCATCCGGTCGTTATCCGCTCTGACAAGGATTACGAATTCGTCGCCGCCGTACCTTGCGATATTCGCACGATACGGATACTTCGCACAGCCCTTGCGCAGTGCTTCGGCAACCCTCATTAGTGCCTCGTCGCCTTCAATGTGACCGTACATATCATTGATGCTCTTGAACTTATTCACATCGATCAACAACAGATATACTGCGTCATCATCCATGTTCTGAACCGTATGTTCATAATAGTAGTTCAATTGTTTTCTGTTATTCAGTCTGGTAAGGGGGTCAACGGATATCATCTGCTCGATCCATTGCAGATACATGACAAGTGTTGATAGTGAAATGACTACGCATGCCAGCGGGAGCTGCGGATAAATGAACTGCCCGATCCCCGCGCAGGCCGGGAGAATAGGGAAGATCGAAAGCCGTATCAGGGTTTTCCTTTTGGACTGCCTGCTCTTGTCAAAGACACCTGCAAGCGCCCTTATACTCGTGGTGAAAACATAGAGATAAGAAAGGATATACTGGAGGATAAACAGGGGACCGCGCCTGTATATCCCATCAGCATCCACATAAAAGAGCATCCCGTTAAACGGATTGATCATAAGCAAAACCACCATGATCCATACCAGTACCGACGAAAGACGCATCCTCCTCCTGCTCTCGACAAACGGTGAATTCTGGAAATACTCAAAATACAGGAACCAGAAGAAGCACATCGTTGTAGTTGCAAAGAAGTACAGCTCCTTCGTGATCATGATAAAAACATTGCTGTGGGGCAAAACCCCGCACTTTACCATTACATACAGAGTATCCGAGATATAAAACAGCATCTGGGAATCGATACACATGGCAAAATTCTTCTGTGCCACCATTTCGGTCAGCCCAAAGGTCTTGTACCTTATTATTGCAATGAGTATCAATGCAAATACATTGAGTTCTATATACAGAATAACGTAATCGTTTCCCACAGCGGTTTATCCCCATCGATCAGGCGCCTTGTTCATCCGATTTTATTATATCCAAGGCCTGTCGTGATAGCAAGCTCTTATTTTGTCACAGACCGAAACTCCAAAACTGAATATCGCCAGAATATAAAATCCAAAGAAAGCCGGTAATGTGGCTATACCGATAACTGTCCTGATCAAAGGAATATCCGGACCAAGCATTCTTTTTGCCTGTTTTTCCTATATTTGTCCGGAAATGGTCATCTATACCAGCATTTTTATTTACGAACCTCAGATAGAATAGCGAA
>CAMORO010000108.1 GCA_946623875.1 uncultured Lachnospiraceae bacterium
GCGGTATCTATTTTCTTATAGGAAAAATCTTTTAAGGAGGTAACAGACCATGAGGTAGTCCCGATCCTTAAGGAAAGATCGCTGATGTGAATATCGACGGGCATAAGGAAACAGTGCATGTAAAGGAATTGCAAAAAATTTTGTAAAAAAATAATCAATAATATCCCGGCTCTTGTCATTGCACTTATTCTGGTAATTCCGGTTTCAATCATCGACATGAGGATTGCCGAGAAAGTCATGAAAAAGCAGATGGGGCTTTTGGATTGATGAGGCATGCTTGACAAATATATTGCTAAATAGTAAACTATGATAGCGAACATTGATAACCAATAATATACAAGTTAAAAATGCCAAGAGATAAGACGTTAAGCCATATTAAGGTTAATAAAGCTATCAAAGAAGAATTCCTGGAGAAGGGCTTTGAGGCTGCATCAATACGCAGCATCGGAGCCCGCGCAGGAATGACTTCTGCCGGATTATATAGGCACTATGCGGATAAGGAATCCATGTTTAACGCCATGGTTGAGCCTCTGATCGAGGAGATAAAGGCCTGGACAACGAAACATAAGGAAAGAAAGTACAGTCTTGTTGATGCTCAGGCCGGAGGCGGTGATATATTCGGTGAATCATTTGTTGATATGGTAAGGGAAGTGATACTTCCCAGAAGGGACGAATTCAAATTACTCATGACATGTTCTGCCGGGACAAAGTACGAGAACTTTATTCATGAATATGCACGTGAAAACCAGAAGGAACTGCTGGATGCTATAAGATATCTTAAGAAGAAAGGATATCCGTCAACCGACATTGATGAGGAGGAATTACATATGCTGCTTTCGGCATATTTAACTGCATGTTTCGAACCGATCATACATGATTGTGACAAAGTTAAGATAGATAAATATCTAAGTACCATACAGGAGTTTTTCATGCCGGGATGGTTAAAGATCATGGGATTAAACTAAGAGCCGCAAGGCTCTTTTTTAATGTCGTTAGTTATCAAATGTGGGTTAGTGATAACTAATCCGGAACAGGAGGAGAAAAAGTTGGGCAAAACACAAAAATTCGATCATATGAAACTGATCGGACAGTATGCAGGAGGACATAAGCACCTCATCACGCTGGGCAGGTTTATAGCCGGGATAAGCGCAGTGATAGTGCTCATACCCTACTATGACCTTTGGAAGATCATTAGCATTGCAGTAAACGGTGATGATCTGTCCGGGATAAGTCACTATGCATGGCAGGCAGTCATCCTTACGGTGGCATCATTGCTTATCTATATCGTGGCGCTTTTATGTACGCATATAGCGGCATTCAGGGTACAGGCAAATATGAGAAGCTCGCTTATGAGGAGGATCATAACGCTTCCGCTGGGGATATTTGATGAAGACGGTACCGGAAAGATCAGGCGTATAGTCAATGATTCTACGGCGGCTACTGAGACCTTTATAGCACATCAGCTTCCGGATAAAACTGTCGCTGCCGTAACACCGATAGGGCTTTTGGTGCTGATCTTTGCCTTCAACTGGAAGATAGGCCTTATCTGTATGATCCCCGCGGTTCTCGGATTTATGGTCATGATGTCCATGATGGGCAAGGGAATGCAGGAAAAGATGGCTGAATACCAGAATGCGCTTGAGACTATGAGCAGTGAGGCTACCGAGTATGTCAGGGGCGTACCCGTGGTAAAGACCTTCGGTCAGACCGTTCATTCCTTCAAGAGATTCAAGGAATGCATTGACGGATTCGGAAAATGGGCGACCGATTATACGCTTATGCTAAGGCTTCCTATGACGGGATTTATGACCTGCATCAATGCGATCTTTGCATTTATCGTGATTGCTGCATTTGCTTTTTCAAAAGATGGTATCACGGCAGGACTTATTTTAAACATTATGTATTACATCATCGTGACACCTCTAATCACTGTGGCACTTACCAAGGTGGCCTATTCAGGCGAGGCGGAGATGACATTGATCGATGCATTAAAGCGCGTTGAATACATCATGGGGATAGAACCGCTTGCAGATAATAAAGGCGACAGACTGCCTGCGGATAACAGTGTAGAGCTTAAAAACGTAACATACAGATATAAGGATGCTACAAGGGATGCGGTGAAGAATGTATCCATGAAGATCGCACAGGGAGAGCATGTTGCCCTTGTGGGTCCGTCAGGATCGGGCAAGACCACGCTTGCGGAGCTTATGGTCAGATTCTTTGATGTAAGCGAAGGGCAGATTCTGATTGGCGGTGTGAATGTCAGGGACATACCCTCGGCTGAGCTTATGAAACGGGTTTCATTCGTGTTCCAGGACAGCCGCCTCATAAAGAAATCCATTTTTGAAAATGTGAGAATGGCAAGGCCGAACGCTACGGAAGCGGAGGTGCTTGAAGCACTTAAAAAAGCACAGTGTATGGATATCATAGAAAAGCTTCCGAACGGGATACATACGGTGATAGGCGAAAAGGGAACCTACCTTTCGGGAGGTGAACAGCAGAGGATAACGATAGCAAGAGCAGTGCTTAAGGATGCACCGATTCTGATACTTGATGAAGCGACCGCATTCGCGGATCCCGATAACGAGGCAAAGGTGCAGGCGGCCTTTGAAGAGCTTTCAAAGGACAGGACGCTTATCATGATTGCCCACAGATTAAGCACGGTTATGAATGCAGATCGTATATTTGTTATGGATGACGGGCAGTGCACTGAAAGCGGCACTCATGAGGAATTGATGCGGCAAAAAGGCCTGTACAGGCGGATGTTTGATGAATATTCAAGATCGATCGAGTGGAAGGTGGGTGCATGAAGATGATAGAGAAATTACAACATAAATACGCCCTGTCAAAGCAGGGAGCCATAGATATGACCAGGGCATGTATCAGTGTTACGATAACGAATATCGTACTTATGATGCCTGCGGGAATTCTGTATTTCCTTATAAAGGATCTTCTGGAAGGGATGTTTACGAGGGACAGGATCGGGTTTTATGCCATCGCATCCATATCGGTTATTCTTCTCATAGCAGCGACCAACTTCATACAGTATAATGCGACCTTCCTTACGACATACAGGGAGAGCGGTGTCAGGAGGACGACGATAGCCGAAAGGTTAAGAAAGCTTCCGCTGTCGTATTTCGGTAAGAAAAATATTGCAGATCTTACGACAAATATCATGGGGGACTGCGCACAGATAGAGACAGCTTCGAGTCACTGGATCCCGGAGCTCATAGGAGCCGTGATATCTGTGACTATAGTGGGAATAAGCCTTTTCTTTGCCTTTGACTGGAGAATGGTGCTTGCAAGTTTCTGGGTCATTCCCGTGGCATTTATCATCATAATCACCTGTTCGGGAGCGGAAAAGAATGCGATCCGTAAGAACTCTGCAGTCAAGCTTACCATGACTGACGGGATACAGGAATGTCTGGAATCCGTGAGAGATCTCAGGGCAAACAATGCCGAAGATATATATATGGATGAACTGGAAGGCAAGATCAGGAATGTGGAGAAGCAAGCGCTCCTTACCGAGCTTAAGATGGCTGTATATGTCAATTCCGCATCCATTATCCTTAAGATCGGTATCGGTACGACCGCAGTTGTAGGCGGAGCGCTTTTTGCAAAAGGAGAGATCAGTATCCTTACCTTCTTTATGTTCCTTATGCTGGTGGCAAGGCTCTATGATCCGATGCAGATCACACTTCAGAATTTTGCTGCTATCATTTCCTGTGGCGTGCAGTGCGAACGTCTTGATGAGGTGCTTTCCACTCCCATGCAGACGGGTACCGAGGAAATGAATAATAAGGGATATGATATAGTCTTCGATCATGTCGGGTTCAAGTATGATGATGCTACAGAGGTTCTTAAAGATGTAAGTTTCACGGCGAAGCAAGGTCAGGTAACGGCTCTTATCGGTCCTTCCGGCGGAGGTAAGACGACCATATCAAGACTTGCCGCAAGATTCTGGGATGTAAATGAAGGAAAGATCACCCTGGGAGGGGAGGATATCTCTAAGATAGATCCTGAGACACTTCTTACGAATTATTCGATAGTGTTCCAGGATGTGACGCTCTTTAACAATTCCGTAAAGGAAAATATCCGTATCGGTAAAAGCGGTGCGACCGATGAAGAGGTCGAGGAAGCAGCAAGGCTTGCCAACTGTGAGGAGTTTGTAAATCTGCTTCCCGATAAGTATGACACATATATCGGGGAAAACGGGAGTGAACTCTCAGGTGGAGAGAGGCAGAGGATATCCATAGCAAGGGCATTTCTTAAGGATGCACCGATCATCCTGCTTGATGAAGCCACGGCATCCCTTGATGCGGAAAATGAAACGGCTATACAGGAAGCGTTGTCCAGGCTGATTAAAAATAAGACCGTAATGATCATTGCACACAGGATGAGAACGATCGCAAATGCGGACCATATAGTAGTGCTTAAAGACGGAGTAGTCGCCGAGCAGGGAAGCCCCGAGTTTCTTAATGGGTACGACAGCATCTACAGCCATATGACAAAACAGCAACTTAAATCACAGAACTGGAAGATGTAACATAAAAAAACATACAAGAGAGGAAAAAGAAATGAAAAATGATAACCGCTTGAATGCAAAAGATCTGATCAATGTCGGAATATATACGGCAATCTGTGCCGTAATATGCTGCGCCGTAGCCATGACGGGGGTGATTCCGATCATGATGGTGCTCCTGATTGTGTTTGTCCCGATACTTACCGGAATACCGTACATGATGTTTTTGACTAAGGTTAAGAAATTTGGAATGATATTGATCCTGAATGTGCTGATGGGAGCTTTGATGTGGGTTACCGGTATGAGTTATTATGCCCTGATAGTGGGGACGTTATCAGGACTCATTGCAGAATTCATATATCGGGCCGGCGATTACAAAAGTAAAAAATGCGGGATCATAGCATACGCTGTTTCCGGAATATATTGCTGGGCGAATTATTTTGGTATTTTCTTTAATGCGGAAGCATATTTTTCCACCAGACAGAATTTCGGACAGGAATATATCGATTCGGTTACAAGCATGCTTCCGATGTGGATGTGCCCTGTTCTCCTGGTAGTTGATCTTGTATGCGGGATAATTGGCGGATGGATTGGAACCAAGGTTTTAAGGAAACATTTTGAAAAGGCAGGGATAGCCTGATCATGGAATACAAACTTGACAGAAATGTCCACTCACTGTTAGATCCGCGGACGAAGCTGCTCCTGCTTTTTACAAGTTCCGTGTTTGTCATAGGTAATGCAGGCGAAACCTGGATGTATGTGTTTTACTGGATACTGGTATATCTTCCCGTCCTGCTGCTATTTGCAGAAAAAGAGTGGAAGTCCGGACTTATTGCGATTGCGATCTATGTAGGGAGTTACTATGCCCAGCTGGCTTTAAGACACGATCTTACCGCACTGGAATCGGCTTTGGCTCTGATGCTGTATATAATCACAAAGATACTACCGACAATCATACTTGCGAGATATATCGTGAAGACGACCAAGGTTTCGGAGTTCCTGACAGCTATGAATCGAATGCATGTCACGGATAAACTTACCATTCCGATAAGTGTGATCTTCAGATTCTTTCCCACTGTGATTGAAGAATCGAGGGCTATAAATGATGCCATGCGTATGCGCGGGATCGAGATGGGAGCAAACAAGGCAAGCGAAGCGATAGAGTACAGGATGGTTCCACTGATAGCATCCTGCTCGATCATAGGCGAAGAGTTGTCTGCCGCAGCCATGACAAGAGGGCTGGATGTCGGAAAAAAGAGAAGTTGTATATGGAAGATCAGATTCAGAGTTTTGGATCTGATCATTATCGCACTATGTCTGATATGTTTTATCTGGTGGGGAATCGGAAGGTTTTTTACATGATTTGTTTTGATAATGTCTCTTTTCAATATACTAAAGACCGGGAAAGTCTTAAGGGGCTCAACCTTACCATAAATGAGGGCGATGTCGTACTTGTCTGCGGTCCGTCCGGTTGTGGAAAATCAACACTTGTAAGGTGTGTTAACGGATTGATTCCGCATTTTTATGAAGGGACAATGACTGGAAGCGTAACCGTGAACGGGATCGATGTATCGCAGACTACCTTAAGAAAGATATCACGTCATGTGGGAACGGTTTTTCAAAATCCGCGGAGTCAGTTTTTTAATGTTGACACTACAAGTGAACTGGCATTTGGATGTGAGAACTTCGGACTTGATCCGGATGAGATCGAGCGGAGGATCAATCGGGTTGTAAATGTTCATGGGCTTGCCCCACTGATGGACAGAAGCATTTTTAAGCTTTCCGGCGGCGAAAAGCAGAAGATTGCATGTGCAAGCATTGCAGTGGAACCTCTCGATGTGATCATACTGGATGAGCCCTCGGCGAATCTTGACTATAAGGGGATCTGTGAGCTGCAGAAAATGATTGCGGCATGGAGGGATGAACATAAGACAATTCTTATAACCGAACACAGGATAGCTTATCTTTTCCCATATATATCGAGAGCACTTCTGATGAGTGAGGGAGAGATCGTTAAAGAATACTCTGCAAATGAGATTAAAGCATTTTCGGAGACTGATCTTCATAAACTGGGACTCAGAGCCGAAAACATGCAGGATCCGGCGGATGTGATCTTGGATAATATGGAAAATCAAGATACGGCAAAGAAACTGATCCTGTCTCGCATGACGTTTTCATACAGGGGAGAAGAGCCTGTATTTGATATTCCCAATATGGAAATCCCCGCAGGAGAAATAGTTGCAATAGTAGGGGCAAATGGTGCGGGAAAGTCAACCTTTCTAAGATGCCTGTGTGGCATGGAGCGCTCATGTAAAGCTATACTTAATGTTGACGGTGAGGCTTGGAAGAACAAAAAGAGGCGGCAAGCCATTTATATGGTCATGCAAGATGTTAATCATCAGCTTTTTACGGACAGCGTGCTT
>CAMORO010000109.1 GCA_946623875.1 uncultured Lachnospiraceae bacterium
GGAAAGGTTAAGGTTACGGACTTTGGTATCGCCAAGGCTGCAACCAGCAATACCATAACCTCCAATGTAATGGGATCTGTTCACTATACTTCGCCCGAACAGGCAAGAGGCGGTTATTCCGATGAAAAGAGTGATATCTATTCACTCGGTATTACCATGTTTGAAATGCTTACCGGAAGGGTACCCTTTAACGGTGAGACAACAGTTGCAATAGCTATCAAGCATATCCAGGAAGCAATGCCTTCACCGAGGGATTTTGTTCCTGAGATTCCTTATTCCCTTGAAGATATTGTTCTTAAATGCTGTGAGAAATCTCCTGACAGAAGATATCAGAATATGCAGGAGCTTGTTGAGGATCTTAAACAGTGCCTCATGACTCCCGATGCGGATTTCGTTGTAAGATCCGGTGTGGAGACAGACGGTACCAGGAATGTTACCGATGAGGAGATGGAGGCTATCAGGAACCAGACTCCCGATAAGGACGGATATTTTCCTGAATATGACTCCGAATATGATCCCGAGTATGATCATGAATACGATCCTGAATATGAGAACGAATATGATCCCGACTATGATCATATGAGACTTAAGGATGACTATAAGGAAAGAAAAGGAAAGAAGAACAGTGATTATGACGGACCTTCGACGACAGAGAAGGTGACTACGATCCTTTCAATTCTCGCCGGAATCATAATCGTATTTATAATCATTTTCCTTGCTATCAAGATAATAGGAAAGAGGATGGAATCATCCGGTAATCCCGATACATCAAGTTCCTATGTTATCAACGATACTCCCGGTAATACTGTAGAGGTTGTTGAGGTTACAATGCCCACAGTAATAGGTACGGATATCGAGACTGCAAGAAATGCTCTTATGGTGCTTGGCCTGAATCCTCTTGTTGATTTCCAGGAATCCGAGACCATTCCTTCCGGCACTGTCATGAGCTGTGATGTTGAAGCCGGAACAACGGTCATTTCAGGAACTAATGTAAATCTTCTTGTAAGTTCAGGAACTGATTCGGTAGAAATGCCTGACGTAGTCGGAAAGCCGCTTTCCGATGCAACAAGTACTCTTGTGCTCAAGGGCTTTACGGTTAATACCATCGAGGCTAATTCTGATGAAGTGCCTGCAGGATATATAATTTCACAGAATCCCGAACCCGGAGTCATGGCTGCAAAGGGTGTTTCCGTAACCGTTACTGTCAGCGTAGGTGCAACGGATATCAAGGTGGTTGTTCCACGTATAATCGGAATGGATGAAACCGACGCCACTATAACCTGCATCGAAAATGAGCTCTCGATAGGCAGGATCACATACGTCGCATCAGATCAATATGAAGCGGGTAAGGTCGTATCACAGTCACTTGCAGAAAATACTTCTGTAGGTGTCGGAACCGTCATGGATTTTGAAGTAAGCTCCGGCCCTGTTAAGCACACATATAAGTGTAATCTTAATGTTTCAGCTCCCACCACTGCAGAGGCACCTGATTTTATCGGAGGCACCGAAGTAAGGATGAGACTGGTCGGAACAGACGGTAAGGTTCTTCTCGACCAGACTACATATGAGTTCCCTTATACCGCCAATTTCTATGGTATTGGATGTCCCACAGGTGTACTTACCATGACGTATACAGTTATGGGAGAACCGGTCATTGATGAAAACGGAAATTCAACGCCGGGAACACCCATTGAAAGATCATTTACCAGGGAGATAGAGTTTATACAGGAAGACGATTGATGGATTCTCTGAAAGGAAAGATAATCAGAGGTGTTGGAGGCTTCTATTATGTAGCCTCGGGTTCACATACATTTGAATGCAGAGCGAAAGGGGCTTTCCGAAAGGAAGGCCTCAAACCGCTTGTAGGGGATGATTGCGTCATTGATGTTATCGATGATGAAAAGAAAACAGGAAATGTGGTAGAACTGCTTCCCAGAAGGAATTCACTGTTTCGTCCCGAGGTCGCAAATGTTGACCTTCTTCTGATAATATTTGCGGTGAAAAATCCCGATCCTTCTCTTAATCTTTTGGACAGATTCCTTATTAATCTGGAAAAAGAAAAACTTCCCTGTATCATCGCCTTCAACAAAGAGGACATTGATACGGACAGCCTCGGAAAAGAATTTATGTCCGTATATAAAACCATAGGCTATGATGTCAGACTGATAAGTGCCCGGACGGGTGAAGGCTTTGATGAACTTGAAAAGACTCTTAAGGGTAAGACAACAGCCCTGGCAGGACCAAGCGGTGCAGGTAAATCATCAACCATAAACAGACTTTTCGGAAGGGAAATATCGGAAACCGGAGAGATAAGTGCGAAGATAAGCAGGGGCAAGAATACAACCAGACATTCCGAACTGTTCATGATCTCGGATGATACATTCATCTGTGATACTCCGGGATTTACAAGTTTTGAGAACAGAGGAATAACGGAAGGAGACCTGTGGAAATATTATCCTGAATTTGCAGAGCCGGAAAAATTTTGCAGATTTACAGGCTGTTCCCACATAAATGAGCCTGACTGCGGTGTCAAGGCAGCTGTATCCGAAGGAAGAATATCTGATATAAGATATGATAATTACTGCAAGATATATGCTGAACTTGCTTCCAGAAAGAAGTATTGAACATAAGGGTAGCAGATGCATACAGGGGTGTAACTGCATCTGATCGGGGCATAAAACGAAATGTAACTGAAAACCGAATAAAAGGGAGGTACACATGAAGATCTATGTAAATGTGAACGCTGCACGCGGGGGAAACGGCAGCAAGGAATCACCGTTTAAATCCATTCAGGATGCGGCAAACATCGCCAAGCCCGGTGATGAGGTCATAGTTGCACCGGGTATCTACAGGGAGTATGTAAATCCCAAAAACGCAGGAACAGAAGAAAGCAGAATCAGCTATATTTCCGAGAAACCTCTGAAGGCCGTAATTACCGGAGCAGAGGTTGTTACCGACTGGAAGAAATATAAGGACACGACATACGTTACCAGGATCGATAATACAGTATTTGGTGCCTACAATCCTTATATTCAGGAGGTTGAAGGAGACTGGTACTTTGCAGACAATCATATGCATACGGGAAATGTATTCCTCAATGACCGTATGATGTATGAAACCGGATCTCTTAAGGAATGCCTTGAAGGAAAAGTATATGAGGAAAGCTGGGATCCTGAGTTTTCCGTATATAAGTGGTACTGTGAGCAGGATACTAAGACTAACGAAACAGTTATCTATGCTAACTTTAAGGACAAAGTTCCTTCTAAGAATAAGATAGAGATCACCGTCCGCAGGAACTGCTTCATGCCTTCGGAAAAATATATCGGATATATCACACTTTCCGGATTTACGGTATGTAAGGCTGCTACAACCTGGGCACCTCCCGCAGCTTATCAGGACGGCATGATCGGAGCACACTGGTCCAAGGGATGGATCATTGAAGACTGTGAAGTATACGGATCAAAGTGCTGCGGTATTTCCTTTGGAAATTATTCCCAGGAAAATAATGACAATTATTTCTTCTACAAGCATGTAAAGAGTCCCACCCAGATGGAAAGAGATGCCGTATGCCGTGCACAGTATGACGGATGGACCAAGGAGACTGTCGGCGGACATATCGTAAGAAGATGTAATATCCATCACTGCGAACAGACCGGTATCGTCGGAAGAATGGGATGTGTCTTCTCGATCATTGAGGACAACCACATTCATCATATCAACAATATGAAGCAGCTCGGCGGTGCTGAGATCGCAGGTATCAAGTTCCATGCGGCTATAGATGTTATTTTCCGCAGGAACCATATTCATCACTGCTCAATGGGAATCTGGACAGACTGGGAAGCACAGGGAACCAGGATCACACGCAACTTCATGCATGATAACTGTATTCCCGAATTCCTTAAGCAGCGTCCCGACCGCTTTGACCAGGATATATTCGTAGAGGTCGGACACGGCCCGATAACCATAGACAATAACATCCTTCTCTCACCTGTAACCCTGAGAGTTCCTACAGAAGGTGTTGCAATGGTTCATAACCTTATATGCGGATCCTTCTGCATGATAGGAAGCGGTGTTGATTCGATAGTAAACGGACAGCGCGAACCCAGATATACTCCGTACCATATAGCTCACCGCACCGAGGTTCTCGGATTTATGACCATCCTTCACGGCGATGACAGATTCTACAATAATATCTTCATCCAGAATACGAAGATACCGAAGGATTATCTCAAGGGATGGGATCCTAAGCGCGAGCCCTGCAATCTTGAAGTCGGTACACATGTATGGGATGAATATCCTCTTTATGAAGACTGGATAAAGCAATTCGATCTTGAGGTACATCGTCCCGATATGGGCAAGCTTGCATCGGCGCATTTCGGACACCTTCCCGTATGGGTTCACGGAAATGCTTACTTTAACGGAGCTGCTGCATATAAGCATGAAAAGGACCATCTCGTTGATAAGAAGAGCAAGGCATATGTAAAGCTCGAGGAGAAAAAGGGCAAGTATTCTCTCAAGACCAATGTATTCGATCTTGTAAAGGATTTCAGTGTTCACATGATAGATACAGAAACGCTCGGCAAAGCTTTCGAGCCTGAAGAGTATTATGAGAACACTGACGGAACTCCGATCACTTTCAACGAAGATTACTTCGGAAATAAGAGAGGTATCAGGGTTATCCCCGGACCTTATGCAAGTGAGGAGTATTCGTCCGAAATAGTCTGGGAAGACTGATTTGAAATATTTCTCGCAGAATGAATGATCATCAGGAGTCATATTTAAATAATTAAGCATCGGGTTTTACCCGTAAATATTTTTAACCTAGGGGGTTTTATGGCACATATTGTTGTAAACACAAAAAAGAGCAAGGGCACTATCAATAAGAACATCTACGGACAGTTTGCTGAACACCTCGGAAGATGCATTTATGAGGGCGTTTTCGTAAAAGAAGAAGACGGTATCCCTAATGTAAACGGAATGAGATGCGATGTTGTTAATGCGCTTAAGAACATCAAGGTTCCTGTTATCAGATGGCCCGGCGGATGCTTTGCCGACACTTATCACTGGATGGACGGCATCGGTGCAAAGGAAAACAGAAAGAAGATCGTTAACACAAACTGGGGCGGAGTAACTGAGGACAATTCCTTTGGAACACATGAATTCCTTGAACTCTGCAAACAGGTAGGATGCGAGCCTTATATATGCGGCAACGTAGGATCCGGTACCGTTCAGGAAATGAGTGACTGGGTTGAATACTGTAACATGGGCGGTGTATCTCCCATGGCTGAACTCAGAAGATCAAACGGTCACGACGAGCCCTGGAATGTTAAGTACTGGGGAATCGGCAATGAGAACTGGGGATGCGGCGGTAACATGACTCCCGAGTACTATGCCGATGAGTGTGAGAGATATTCCACATTCGTAAGAAATTACGATAACGATCATCCTGTTTACAAGATCGCATGCGGTGCAAACGCTGCAGACTATAACTGGGCCAAGGTTGTTGCAGAGAAGGCAGGTCCCTTTGTTGATGCGCTTTCACTTCACTATTACACCGTACCCGGTCCCGACTGGTTCAACAAGGGTAAGGCTACAGAGTTTACCGTAAGTGAGTATTATGAGACCGTCAAGAAGACATTGTTCCTCGGTGAGATAATGGATAACAATATTTCCATCCTCAAGCAGGCATCCAAGCCCGAGCATCAGCTCAAGCTCATAGTTGACGAGTGGGGCAACTGGTTTGCTGTAGAGCCCGGAACCAATCCCGGATTCCTCTATCAGCAGAACACCATTCGTGACGGTATCATTGCAGCCCTGAACCTGAATATGTTCCAGGACAGATGTGACACCGTTGTGATGGCTAACATAGCTCAGATGATCAACGTACTTCAGGCTATGATCCTTACCGAGGGACCTAAGATGGTTCTTACTCCCACCTATCATGTATATGATCTTTACAAAGATCACATGGATGCACGTCAGGTTGAGAGCTATGCAGAGACAGAGGATCTTGTAGACGGTGACAACGTCATTCCTTCACTCAGTGTTTCATCAAGTGAAAAGGATGGAAAACTCACCATCACTGTTGTCAATGTTGATCCTGCTAAGGAAGCAGAGATTGATATTATCCTCGGCGGCGTTAAGGTTTCAGACGCATCTGCAAGAACACTTGCCGGAGATATCCATGACCATAACACCTTTGATGATCCCGAGAAGGTTACTCTTAAGGCTCTTGATGTTACCGTTACTGACGGCGGAGCAGGAATTAAGGTTAAGCTTCCTGCAGGCAGCGTAACATCCATAACCGCAACTGAAATCTGATGAAAGAGCGGGCGGTTCCTGTGTTCATGTGCTGAACCATGAACCGCCTAAGTCTGATATGAAAGTTATTCTGGAAAAAGTACCAACTGTAAATGAAGAGTGTGCGCTGATAAAAGCGACAGAAGTTACCGAGGAGATCCGTAATGCTATGGATCTCCTCGAAAACAATTGCCGCAGTATTTCGGTTACGGAATTAACTGAAGACAGGTCTCCGGGTGAAACGGTAATGCTTGGCACTGACCTTATCTATTACACCGAATCAATTGATAAGAAAACCTTTGTCTATACCAAGGATAAGTGCTATGGGACACGGCTCAGGCTGTATGAACTGGAAGAGTCACTCAGTGCAAACTTTTTCAGATGTTCCAAGTCTCTGATCGTTAATATTCGCAAGATAAGATCGGTGAAGTCCGAACTGAACGGAAGAATGGTTGCGGTACTTCTAAATGGTGAACAGCTTGTGATCAACAGAAGCTATGTGAAGGATCTTAAGAGAAAGCTGGGTGTATAGATGAACAGATTAAAACTTATATTTTCTCAGACACTGATGATCTCAACAGGAATACTGTTCGGACTGGG
>CAMORO010000110.1 GCA_946623875.1 uncultured Lachnospiraceae bacterium
CTCGTTTTATACATATATGTGGGATTACAGGATTCACGATATTAATCCCGAAAAGGCCAGGACTCATGTTAACGATCTAAAGGATGCGGTTGATCAGGGAAACTACCGTCTGGAACACAATCTTGGATCCCACACCAAGATCACCGATCACAAGGGTACTTCTGTACATGAAATACAAAATATACCCATCCTCAAAGCGTGCGGTATATCTGAACTTGTCGATCCCGTAAGCGTGTTCTGTGCCATTGAGGAGCATTTCTCCATGAAAAAGACTGCCTCCGAAACCACCGAGGCAAAAGGAACCACCGACGAGGATAAAGTTATCATGCATGGCTTCGATGCAAAGACATCCTTCAGAAAAATGGGTCGGATACCATAATAACGAAAAGGGTTAAAAAAATAATCCGCATATATCCCGCATAATATCAAAATGGCTTGATATTATGCGAAGAAACTATTATAATATTCGTCAGATGGATCATATTTATCGCAGGAAATTGGAGATCAAATATATGCGAACATGTAAGGAAAAAGCCATAGAGTGGGGAATATCTGTGCGTGCAGTCAATGAGTTGTGCAAAAGGGGGAAAGTACCCGGCGCAGTAAAAGTGAAGGAAGCCTGGCAGATCCCTGATGATGCAGAAAAGCCTGCTGATGGACGGGTAAGCTCGGGAAAGTACCTGAAAGAAAAGAAAAAACCACTTCCTGTAGGAATTTCTGATTATATTCGCGCACAGTCAGAGTATTATTATGTGGATAAGACGCTCCTCATCCGTGATTTTCTGGATCGTAAGGCCTTCGTGTCGCTATTTACCAGACCAAGACGATTCGGGAAAACACTGAACATGGATATGCTCAGGGTTTTCTTTGAGATATCAAAGGAAGATACGAGCAGGTATTTTGCTGATAAGGCGATATGGAAGTGCGGAGTCAAATACCGTGAGCATCAGGGGAAATATCCGGTTATATTCCTGTCCTTTAAGGATGTTAAGTTCGATTCATGGGAGGCAACCTTTACAAAGATTTCGGAGCTGTTACAGGATGAGTTCGGCAGACATGCTGAGCTTAAGGAAAGTGACAGACTGGAGCAATATGAACAAGAGTATTTCCGGAAGGTGATGGAAGGGAAGGCGAATGAGGTCGAATTGACATCCTCGCTTCAGAAACTTTCAAAAATGCTGTCTGCGCATTACGGCAAGGCCCCTGTCATAATCATAGACGAATATGATACGCCTATACAGGAGGGTTACTCAAAGGATTTCTACGATGAGATAATCGGGTTTATGCGAAACTTTTTTTCGGGAGCCTTTAAGGACAATAAGTACCTGTCATATGGCTTCCTTACCGGCATTTTAAGGATCGCGCAGGAGAGCATTTTCAGCGGATTGAACAATCTGACGGTGAATTCGGTGATGGATGATGAATATGATGAATTCTTCGGGTTCACTGAAACAGAGGTGCAGAAGATGCTGAAGGAATACGGAGTATCTGATAAGGAAGAGGAGTTAAGAAGCTGGTATGACGGGTACATTTTCGGCAGTAAGGAGATCTATAATCCCTGGTCTGTGATCAACTATGTCTCGAAAGGTTGCTTACCACAGGCATATTGGGTCAATACAGGAAAAAACGAGGTGCTGGAAGATGTCCTGAAAACAGCGACAGAGGATATAACGGAAAGGCTGTTTTCGCTTTTGCAGGGAGAACGGGTAATTGCAAGGATAGACCAGAATGTGGTGTACCGATCACTTTCCGAGGATCCTGCCAGCATATACAGTCTTCTGTTAGTAGCAGGCTATCTGAAAGCTCCTGAGAAGGAGCTGCAGGGAGACGGGGCATGGCTATGCGAGGTGTCCATACCTAATCGTGAGATCGCCGCAGTTTATAAGAGTGAAATATTGTTACATCTTATGCAGATAGGAGCAATAACAAGAACGACGGCCAACAGGATCGCCGAAAGTCTGTATGCTCTTGATTCAGATAAGCTGCAAAAAGGAATTGCAGAGTATTTGAACAAATCCATAAGCTATTATGACTCCGGCGCAGAGGGATTTTATCATGGACTTGTCCTTGGATTGATAGCTATGATGGATAATCAGTACAAGATAAAGTCTAATCGTGAATCAGGGGATGGAAGATATGATATAAGCCTTTTCCCACGGGAAAAAAGATTCCCGGGCATTATAATGGAACTGAAATCAGAGAAAGATCTCAGTGAAGAGGCTCTTGATTCTTTATCGTCAGAAGCCCTTGATCAGATAGATGAAAAGCGATATGCCGAGGAAATGATAGAAGATGGAATAACTGAAATCCTTAAACTTGGTATTGCGTTTTCCGGAAAGAAAGTGAAGATAAAGACGGAATAAGCTTTGTCGGTTTTAAGAAAGTGTATACATGGACACGACTTGAGGAACAAAATCCCTTGGGCGTGTCCTTTTTCTTTTATAAAAGAAGAGCGGAGATGATGAGATCCGGACGCTATGATTTTATACTAGCGGTACAATGACAAATGTTGATTTTATCAGTAATATGTAAGAGAAAACACCTTTTTGATGGTGCAGAAAGATACGAAAGATACAAAGCAAAGAGGGGTACAAATTGTACCCCTCTCCGGAGACTATATAAGATGAGGTATTGAGATGGCTTATAAAGAAGAAAGCAATGATGAACACATAGATGAAAGGGAAGTTAACAGACAGTTTGTCGAGAGATTTCCTTTTCTTAGGGTAGGGGATACAGATCATTCGGATGAAAACGAGTATCAACGTACTTGGCTTGACTGAGGAGATCGCACAAAAGATCATCAGGAAGTATCAATTGTTTAAGTAAATTATGGGAAGGGGAAGGGCAATGATCTACGTTACCGGTGATTGCCACCAGAATTTTGAAAGGTTTAACAACAGCATATTTCCGGAGCAGAATGAAATGACCAAGGATGATTATGTGATCATACTCGGAGATTTTGGCGGTGTCTGGAACAAGGATAAAGAAAGCAATGAAGAGACCATGCTCATGGACTGGCTGGATTGCAAGTCGTATACGACATTGTTCATAGACGGTAATCATGAGAACTTCGACAGGCTGTATGCCTACCCGGTAGAGGAATGGCATGGTGGTAGGGTACATATGATACGACCATCCGTCATCCATCTGATGCGTGGCCAGGTATTTGATATAGATGGAGCATGCTTTTTTGCGTTTGGCGGAGCATCCAGCCACGATATAGATGGCGGGATCCTTGAACCGGATGATCCCGATTTCAAGAAGAAACGGAAGGAACTTAATAAAGGCATACTTCCCTACAGGATCAATCATATCAGCTGGTGGAAGGAGGAACTTCCATCACAGGAAGAGATGGATGAAGGGCGAAGGAATCTTGAAGCACATGGTAATTGCGTTGACTTTATCATAACGCACTGCTGCGCATCCAGCACACAGGCACTGCTGGGCAGGGGTTTCTATACAACGGATATTGAAACGAAATATCTCGAAGAGATCCGACAGACCGTGAAATTCAAAAAGTGGTTTTTCGGACATTATCATGATAACAAGAATGTGAACGCAGAGGAGATCCTTCTGTATGAGCAGATCATAAGGATACGATAGCATGAGTAGCACAGGGCATTTAAGAGGATTATCCGGGGGTGAGTACGGTAAGAAGACAAAAAGTGTAAATGTGTTTGATCAGACTCCCCGTCAGATAAGATGCATAGAAAAGACACACGATTATCTCGGGGATGGCAATCCCATAACGGAAGAGGAACTTGAAGTAGGAAAACTGTATTCCTATGTCGGCGGTTCTGCGGAGAGCTATGGGAACATGGTCTATCTTGAAGAACTGCCGTCAAGGTACGGCTATCAGTCATATCTCTTTGAGGAATTGTTCTCATATGACGAGGCAGTTTTATTTCAGGCACATGAAAAGTGGTTACTTTCTGAACTGGAAAAAGGTGAGGAGAGTATCCGTAAGGGAAATACCATACCATTAGAAGAGGTTATTAAAAAGTTGAAATCGGAGATCAAATCCATTGAAAACGACGAAGAGAAAACATATACGGGTTCCCGGATCCTATATTTCATAAAGCATAATCCGGACAGTTGGGAGAAGGAACTGAATGACCGGCTTATAAGGACAAGCCACTTTGGTAATCTGGTTTGCTTTAAGTATGGTATAGAGGCTGATTTTTCGGATCCTCTCGTATGTGAGGCAAGAGGCATCATCATTGATGTCGCACATCAGATAGTCGTATGCCGGCCATTTGACAAGTTCTTCAATGTTCAGGAACAGTATGCCGCCGATATCGACTGGAACACAGCCCGTGTGCTTGAGAAGATCGATGGATCGCTTATTAAGCTTTACTGGTATAACGGTAAGTGGGTTTTTGCGACCAGTTCTACCTGTGATGCCGGTGAGGCTTCCGTTGCGGGATATAAAGATATCACTTATCGGGATGTAATTGCCCGCGCGGACAATTACGGGAAGATACCTTTTGATGATCTTAATAAGGAATGCACATATCTTTTTGAACTCGTATCCCCGATGACTCAGGTCGTGATCAGGTATGACAAGACTACACTTTATTATCTTACCGCAAGGGATAACGGGACAGGGAAAGAGATAGATTTCGAACTGGAAGGTTTCAGAAGACCGGAAAGCTTTCCGCTCAAAACGATAGACGAGTGTCTTGAAGCAGCAGAGGGACTGAATAAGGATCATGAAGAGAATCTTACGGATGAAGGCTTCGTTGTGGTCGATGGAAAGCATAACCGCATAAAAATAAAATCCCCTGCCTATGTCGCTTTGCATCGTGCAGCTACCAATAAGGTCTTTACTGCCAGACGGATGACCGAATTATTCCTGCAGGGGGCTGACCTTATCAAGCTTGCGAAAGATTTTCCAAATGAAGCGCGGATCATCAAGTATTATGACTGGCAGTTTGAAGAGGTCATGCATAAGATTAGGGAGATGGCGGGATATGCACGGGCGCTTTTCGAGGAATATGACCATGACAGGCGTGCGGTCGCAAACGAGATAAAGGATTCTCCATATGCATGGGCGGGTTTTGCGGCTCTTGACAGCGATAAAACGCCGGATGAACTGATGAACATGCTGAATGCATCTAAAATGGAGAAGATTATCAAGGAGTATTGTTTTGATAAGGATGGATAAAATGCTATGTCCAAGGTAAAAAACATAACCGACGAACTCTGCACATCGAAGTTAAAGGAAAAATATCGTAGTAGCCTCAGACGGATCGAATCTGAACATATAAAAAAGATAAGGATGGAGAATGCAAAAAGATTTGGATACGGGTATAGGTATTACATAAAGAACAGCCTGCCAAGAAAGCCATATCTTAAAGTAATCAATGAACGAAAAAAATGGCTTAAGAGACAAGCAGCAAGGAAAGTAAGAAAAGCCCCGCAGGATGATCTGCTCAATCACGGTGATTATAAGAGGTTGTATGACCTGTGGTGGATGTTGTGGTGAATAAACGAGTTTTATACTACAGGTTCAATGACAGAGAGTGATTCGGGAATTACAATTGTTTCATAGTAGAAAAATGAAAGGGAGGAAAAAACAGATGGCAGAAAAAATGTTAGTTACGCAGGCTCTTGATGAAAGAGATTTGCTTGTGAAAAAGATTGGCGATAAGATCGCAAAAGCTTCTTTTACGGATGTGAAAAAGCATAATGAAGAGAAGGTGATGGAAGGAAGGCTCAATGAGGATGATTATCGGAGGGATGCTGAGAGTGCATATCAGCAGATTATGGATCTGATACAGAGATTTCAGAGGATTGATGCAGCAATAGTGTCATCCAATGCAGCAACAATTATCCATACTTCTTTTGGCGATTACACAGTTGCCGGCGCAATTTCCCTACGTAGCAGGATGCGTGGCTCCGGCAGCTATGATGATGAAGCAGATTTCGAGCAGAATCTTTATAACAAGATGAAAAGTGAGCTGGATAAACGTCTTTTTACGATCGAGAGTAAGAACAAGCAACTGGAAACAACGGCGGAGAGTATGAGGCTTAGTATATTGGGCAAGGACTCTAAGGTAAAGGATGATAAGCCTCTTGAGGTAGTTACCACATATGTTAAGGAGAATACGGCTGAGCTTGTTGATCCGCTGGATGTACAGAAGAAGGTTGAGGAAATCCGGGAGAGAAGATCAAAACTGCTCTCTGAGCTGGATACACAGATTAAAGTATCTAATGCAACGACCTTCATAGAGATTTAGAAATCATTGTCTGCAACACGAAAACTCCAAACCCGGTTTCCCTGTAACAGGGTTAAGTTACAAGTATTCCAATACCGCAAATGTTGGATGAGATTCAGAATAGTGCAGCGGATAGCACGTTAGCCTTCCAAGCTAAAGTCGCAGGTTCGAATCCTGCTTCTGAATCCCCGTAAGGGGATAAAGGGCTGGCCGCGCCCAATGTCGGCCTCCAGATTTCAACTGTTTTGCGTTTTGGGTGAACCATGAATGATTAATGTTCAACGGTTCTTTCTTTAAGATTAAACCAGAAACGGCTAACATTCTTTTAGGCGTAGAAATACGCTGAAATCCATGGAAAAGGTTAGTGCGCTAAACCGGTTGGCCCGGAGGTTACCTCATGGCTGTGTTGTAGGCATTTTTATTAGGATATAAGATCAGATATTATATGATACAGGCATATAAACAACTCGACATATCTGCATAAGCATGATAATTTCATTATAGATAGAACGGAGGGACTGCGATGGAGAACGAAGTAGTCTTATTTACTGATGGTAAAATAAGTATTGAAGTGCAGGTTAGTCCTGATCAGGAAACTGTCTGGCTGACGCAGAAACAAATGGGAGAATTGTTTGGCGTAAAGCAGGCAACTCTGAGTGAACACATTAATAATAT
>CAMORO010000111.1 GCA_946623875.1 uncultured Lachnospiraceae bacterium
TGAAAAATGAATGGCATTAAACAGGGAAATACTTTATAATTTGTTTTTGGAGGCAGATAATGATCTTTAATTCTTACGTTTTCGTTTTTTTATATATGCCGGTGGTCGTCATTCTTTACCACGGGTTAAACAGGGCAGGATTTTTTCGTGCCTCTGAGTTTATGCTTCTTGCCGCCTCGTTGCTGTTCTACTGCTTTAACGGGCCTGAAGCCCTTCCGGTGCTTTTGATAAGCATTACGGTTAACTATCTGCTTGCTCTGTGCATGAACAAAAACGCTGACAGGACCGGCCTTGGGAGGCTTGTCACCGCCGCAGGCATAATATTAAACCTTTCACTGCTCATATATTTTAAGTATCTCGGTTTCTTCAGTGATGTGATAAATTCACTGTCCGGTGCCGGGATCACGGTCGAAGCAGTGCTGATGCCACTTGGAATAAGCTACTACACCTTTTCACAGATCGCCTTTCTGGTGGACACATACAGAGATCCCGAAACCCACTACGGTTTTCTTGACTATGCGCTGTTTATTTCCTTCTTTCCCAAGATTTCCGTCGGTCCGATAGCTTTTGCAAAGGATATGATCCCTCAGTTTAATGATGATCTGAGGAAGGTGCTGTCTTATGACAATATAGCTAAGGGAATGGTAATCTTCGCGGTCGGGCTTTCAAAGAAGGTTCTTATTGCAGACAATCTTGAAAACTACGTCACATGGGGTTTTTCAAACCTGGAAGTCCTTGGTACCTCCAATGCCCTGATAGTAATACTGGCATATACAATGCAGATCTACTTTGATTTCAGCGGATACTGTGATATGGCCAAGGCCATATGTCTTATGCTGAACATAGATCTTCCGGATAACTTCCTGTCCCCGTACAGGGCTGTATCTGTTGAGGACTTCTGGAAGAGATGGCACATTACCCTCACATCATTCTTTACAAGATATGTTTATATTCCGCTTGGCGGAAACAGAAAGGGTAAGATCCGTACCTATATAAATATGTTCATAATCTTTTTCCTGAGCGGACTGTGGCACGGGGCCTCCTACAACTACATTATATGGGGGCTTATTCACGGCGCGGGTATCACAATGAGCAAGATCCTTAAGGAGCGCATGGCTAAGCTTCCCCTGTTTCTGCGCCGGTTTGGTACCTTCTGTTTCATCAATCTTACATGGGTATTTTTCAGGGCTCCGGATCTTAAGGATGCGGGAGCATTCTTAAGACAGTTGTTCTCAATGAATTTCTATCCGGTAAATATGGAGCTTGTCGCCAAGGCAACACCTGATGAAATGCAGTTTCTTCAGTGGATGATCCTTACCGGTGCGGACAAGACACCTTATATAAGCGGATGCATAATAGCGATCGGATTTCTGCTTGCTTCGGTGTTCATCTCAATGTACTGCAGGAATTCGACCGAGCGTCTAGCCACTTTGAAATTCTCCGGCAGAACAGTGGCTACAACCGTTATACTGATGGTACTCTCAATACTTTCCCTTTCCGGTGTAAGTAAGTTTATTTACACGAACTTCTGAATTTCAGTTAAAAGAGGCATCAATGGAACCAAGATCTTTTATCAGGAAAACAATTTCATATACACTTATAACCCTGCTTGTTATAGCTGCTCTGGTAATCGTGATCGACCCGTTTTCACGATATCATGCCCCCTGGTTCGGACTTGCTCCCGTCGAAACGGATGAACGCTCGTCCTCTACCGGGATCGCACGTAATCTTGACTATGATACCGTGCTTATAGGTTCTTCGATGAGCGAGAACTTCAAAAACACATGGTTTGAAGACGGAGTGTTTGGGAATAAATGTGTCAAAATACCACTGCAGGGAGCTCATTACGGTGACTATCGCATTATCCTTGATGAAGTCCTTTCACACAGGGGCACTAAGAATGTTGTCTTCTGTCTTGACAACTATCTGTATACCGACCTTACATCGGCTTACCCTCAGACGATCGAGGATTACTACGTTTCCGGAATTGGCTTCAGTGACCTGAATTATCTGTTTAACAAATCGGTGTTTTTTGAGTATATCCCCAGATTTCTGGTAACAAATGTCAGGGAAGGCTTCAATGAGGAAGATGCATATCTGTGGAGTGATGACTACGAGTATTCCAAATATGCGGCACGTCTTGCATATATGCAGACCCGCCAGATCACAAGACTGGATGAATTTCCCTATGATTTCTTCTTTAAGACCGGGGATGAGGTCACGGAACCTCTTCTTGAGCAGATAAAGTCACACCCTGACATCACTTTCTATATCTATGCACCGCCTTACAGTATACTGTACTGGGATGATGTTGTTATGAGAGGCTTTTCCACAGCGACCATATGTGTCCTTGAACGTGAATACGCCCGGCTCCTTGAATGCGACAATGTAAGGCTGTTCTATTTCCAGAACGATGAATCGATCATAACCAATCTGTCCAACTACAGGGATTATTCCCACTATAAGATAGACATTAACCGCTATATGTATGAAGCCATGCGCGACGGTACGCATGAGCTCACTTCCGACGATTATTATGATGTTCTTCTTGAAATGTACAATTTCATCAGCACATATTATTATGAGCAGTGCTTCCACTAAGCACTGCTCATTTATCCGCAACCAGTCTCACTGCCAAAGCACTTCCGGATACTCACCCTTTTCCTTAAGCGCCTTTATCGACTCCACCACAAACGGTTTGTCTTCCTTATAGGTTACCCCGAACCACCTGTCTGCCGACTTTAACACCTTAACTGTAGCCCTGTCCGCCTTAAGCAGCTCGTCAACCACTCCCGGAAGATAACATTCCGCCTTAAGCGGATTAAGCGGAACAGTGTTTTTGAAGAACACTTCGAAGCTCTTAACAGCTTCATCAACAAATCCCCGCGTGAATCCCCACATATTCATGGAAACGATACTGTCATCCGCAATATCAACATATGTCTGCCCTTCATCCTCGGTATATGCTGCACCGTTATCCTTCTTCTCTATATGGGTCCTCTCAACTATATCGGTAAGATAACCGTCCTTATCGATAGAGCACACCCCTCTGGAAACATATCCGTTCTCAGTGAGGGTATTCTTAAGCTCATAACCTACCATTACCGCTCCGAGCCTGTTATCCGTTCCTTTTTCTTCCTCCGTCTGCAGCTTTACCAGATAATCGCAGATTATTTTAAATGCTTCCCTTCCGTAGAAATCATCCGCATTGATCACCGCAAACGGTCCGTTTATCACCCTGCGGGCACTGAGTACCGCATGAGCAGTTCCCCAGGGCTTCACCCGGCCCTCCGGAACAGTCATACCCTCCGGTATGTCCGAAAGCTCCTGAAAGCAATATTCCACATCTATATGATCCTTGACCACATCACCTATACATGATCTGAAATCCTGTTCATTTTCTTTCTTTATAATAAATATAACCTTTGAAAAGCCTGCCCTTACCGCATCATATATCGAGAAATCGATTATCTTGTTTCCCTGTTCATCTACCGGGTCTATCTGCTTGAGTCCGCCGTACCTCGATCCCATTCCCGCTGCCATTATAACCAATACCGGTTTATCCATCGTCTGTTTCTCCTTTTGTATAATTACGATATCCTTTATAACACATCCTGACCCTTGGGTTTGGTCACAGGCTCACTGGTAAGGTCTACTCCCAGTCTCTTGAATGTGTTTATATCAACTGCTGACAACATCACCGATGTATGCACCTGACACCCATTGAGATTGGGGATCTGATCCATTGCCGCTTTGGCATTTAAGTCATTAACGGCTGACATGGCAAGTGCGATCAGTATCTCATCCGTATGAAGCCTCGGATTGTGACCTCCAAGGTATTCTGTCTTCAGCCGCTGGATAGGCTCTATCGCCTCCCTTGAAATAACATGCATATCATGATCTATCCCAGCAAGCTCCTTAAGCGCGTTAAGAAGCAGAGCCGCCGAAGCTCCGAGAAGATCGGAAGTCTTTGAAGTGATGATCCTGCCGTCTTTAAGCTCGATCGCCGCACATGGAACTCCGAGATCCTCCGCACGCTTGTTCGCGGCAACCGTCACCTTACGGTCATCGGTGGTTATCTTAGCCTGTTTCATGATCAGTTCTATCTTAAGAACTTCATTTTCGGAAGCTTTTTCATTTACAACCGCATTGACCGTAGTGTAATAACGTCTGATTATTTCCATACGTGACGCTTCGGAACAGACATCATCATCTATTATACAGTTGCCCGCCATATTGACACCCATATCCGTGGGTGACTTGTACGGATTGTTTCCGTATATTCCCTCAAAGATTGCGTTCAGAACCGGAAATATCTCAATATCCCTGTTGTAATTGACTGTTGTTTCACCATATGCCTCAAGATGAAACGGGTCTATCATATTTACATCATTCAGATCTGCCGTTGCCGCTTCGTAAGCCAGATTAACCGGATGCTTGAGCGGTATGTTCCAGATCGGAAAGGTCTCATATTTGGCATATCCCGCCTTTATGCCTCTCTTATTCTCGTGATAGAGCTGTGACAGACAGGTTGCCATCTTGCCGCTGCCGGGTCCGGGTGCCGTAACCACCACAAGAGGACGGCTTGTCTTTATGTATTCATTTTTGCCAAAGCCTTCATCGGATGCTATCAGTGCCACATTTGAAGGATAACCGTCTATCTTGTAATGCCTGTAAACCCTGTAACCCTTCTTCTCCATCCTCTTCTTAAAGGAAACCGCACCTATCTGTCCCTCGAACTGCGTGAGCACGACGCTTCCCACGTACAGTCCCCTGCCTTCGAATTCCTTGATAAGCCTTACAACATCTTCATCATATGTAATTCCAAGGTCTCCCCTGACCTTATTTTTCTCAATATCGCCCGAATTAATAACTATAACTATCTCTGCCCTGTCCGACAGCTTCATCAGCATGCGGAGCTTACTGTCAGGCTCGAAACCCGGCAGAACACGTGAAGCATGGTAATCATCAAAAAGCTTTCCTCCGAACTCAAGATACAGCTTATCCCCGAACTTGCTGATCCTCTCCCTTATGTGCTCCGACTGCATCTTGATGTATTTCTCGTTATCAAATCCTGTTTTCATTTTTTACTCCCGCTTATACTCCCTGTTTATCATCTGTCTCTTATCTGTTTATGACCTTTATGTCCGTCCTTTGGCGTGGATGTCCGCTTACTCCCAGTCAAGTTCTACCGGACAGTGATCGGAACCTAAGATGTCTGTATGGATCTTCGCATCCTTTATCCTGTCCCTGAAATCCTCTGAAACAATGAAATAATCGATACGCCATCCCGCGTTCTTTTCACGTGCCCTGAAACGGTAAGACCACCATGAATATATATCTGTCATGTCAGGATAAAAATACCTGAATGTATCAATGAATCCCGCATCAAGGAGCTGTGTCATCTTGCCCCTCTCCTCATCGGTAAATCCTGCATTATGATGATTGGTCTTCGGATTCTTAAGGTCTATCTCCTTATGTGCCACATTAAGATCACCGCAGAAGATCACACTCTTCTTCTCCTTAAGCGAACACAGGTATGCCCTGAAATCATCCTCCCATCTCTGTCTGTATTCAAGGCGTTCAAGTTCCTGCTTTGAATTGGGTGTATACACGGTTATAAAGTAGTAATCCTCAAATTCAAGAGTAATAACCCTGCCCTCCTGATCATGCTCCTCTATCCCTAAGCCATAGGTCACACTCAACGGTTCCTGTCTGGTAAAAACGGCTGTTCCGCTGTACCCCTTCTTCTTAGCGTAATTCCAGTACTGATGATATCCCTGCAGATCAAGCTCGATCTGCCCCGCCTGAAGCTTGGTTTCCTGAAGGCAGAATATATCCGCATCAAGTCTCTTAAAATCTTCCATAAAGTTCTTATCCACACAGGCTCTCAACCCGTTAACATTCCATGATACGGCTTTCATACCTTCTCCTTTGACATATATGCGTTACTGTATCTGTGATCACCCGTAACCTCTTCACCAAACCATTCCGCAGGTCTGTAATTACGCGACGATTCCTCATCAGGGAACTCAACTTCGGCGATCACACGCCCTTCAAAAGGCGCCTTAAAAACATCAAGTTCAATCAATATATTACCATTCTCTATCAATCCTGCAAGTCCTGTATTGATCTTTAAATAGTCCTGTGTAAATGCATCCTCATTCAGGGGAATAAGGTATCTTGTCTTGCGGATCATGTTTCCGTCCGCTTTGCTTACCATATGCTCATAAGAAGCCGCATCAAGAGGCATATTGTACTCCGTCTTGCCAATATCGCCCGCTTCCGCTTCTTTGTTATCGTTCTTATAGGTCATGTAATAAATGTCATCCTCTCGTCTTACACGGATCGCCGGATATACATTAAGATATCCCTGCTCTATCGTGTGAAAAGGATAATCCCCAAACCCCTGTGGAAGTTCCTTAACAAGATATTTCCTCTCTATTTCAAGTCCCATGGCATTCTCCTTAAGATGTTCAAATCCAGCCTCCATGCAAGCATGAGCTGTATTTTATGTGCATGGCTCTGAATAGTTACAATTTATCATAGTTTATATTCCTGCGCAATCCTTGTGCGCCTTAC
>CAMORO010000112.1 GCA_946623875.1 uncultured Lachnospiraceae bacterium
TCACCCATGTTGCCGAAAGCCATTGACTGTACGTTTACGGCAGTTCCCCATGAATAAGGTATGTCGTTGTCACGTCTGTATACGTTAGCCCTCGGATTGTCCCATGAACGGAACACTGCCTTGATAGCTCCATAAAGCTGATCCTTGGGATCATCGGGGAAATCATTTCCTATCTTCTCTTTATATTCCGCCTTGAACTGCTCAGCCAGCTTCTTAAGATCATCGGCATCAAGATCAACATCCTGCTTAACGCCCTTCTCTTCCTTCATCTTGTCGATGAGCTGCTCAAAGTACTTCTTGCCCACTTCCATAACAACATCCGAATACATCTGGATGAAACGTCTGTAGCAATCCCATGCCCAACGGGGATTATTTGACTTCTCGGCAATTACATTAACCACATCTTCATTGAGACCCAGATTAAGGATGGTATCCATCATACCGGGCATTGAAGCACGTGCTCCCGATCTGACTGATACAAGCAGCGGATTGTCCTTGTCGCCGAACTTCTTGCCGGTGATCTCCTCCATCTTCAGGACATATTCCTCAATCTGACCACGTATCTCGTCGTTGATCTCTCTTCCGTCCTCGTAGTACTGAGTACATGCCTCGGTCGTGATAGTGAAGCCCTGCGGTACGGGAAGTCCCAGATTGGTCATCTCGGCAAGGTTGGCACCCTTTCCACCGAGAAGATTTCTCATGTCAGCGCTTCCTTCACTGAATAAATACACCCATTTCCTACTCATACTGTTCCTCCTTTATGTTGGTGCTAATTTATTGTAAATACTTAATATAACTATCCGAATATACAAATATGATACCTAAATTTAATGTTATAAGCAAGGTATTTATGACTTTCTTAGCATAAATCGGTGGCAGAAATGTCACTTTTTAATTCAAACATGCCCTGTGCAGGGAGTATGAGACACAGTATCCATGCCGGACAAGGTCCCTACCCGTGTATATCCAGAAACTGAGCCTGCCCGTGAAGCTTAAGTGTGGCAGAGTCGGCAGGAACGAAGATACAGTCCCCCTTGTAGAAGTTAAGGCTCTCATCGTCATAGGTTATCGTTCCGCACCCGTTGACACACAGTAAAACCCTGAAGCTCACGCCATCCGCCATATATGTGACCGTCTGGCGTCTCTCGGTGTTTATGAGCATCCTGTATACCTCGAAGTAACGGCATCTGCACAAAAGCTCCGACGCTGCTCCCTGTCTGTACTTAAGCACTCTGAGCGGCTGTCTGGGTTCCGATTCCTGCGTCAGCTTCGCAACATCCAGTGAACGGTCGATATGAAGCTCGCGCCTTTTTCCTTCCCTGTCTACCCTGTCGTAATCATACAGCCTGTAAGTAAGGTTCGAATTCTCCTGGATCTCGGCTACCAGTACTCCCTCACCGATCGCATGTATGATACCTGCTTCCACGAAGAAGACATCATCCTTTTTAACGGGAACCGACTGAAGATATCGTGTCAGAGTTCCGTTGTCTATGGCCCTTTTCATCTCATTCCTGGTCATGTTCCGGTTAAGGCCGTATATAAGTCTTGCATTCCTTGTGGCATCAAGTACATACCACATTTCCGTCTTACCGCGCTGACCTCCCTCATGCTCTTTGGCATATTCATCATCGGGGTGGACCTGAACCGACAGATCCTTATCCGCATCAATGAACTTAATGAGGATCGGAAGTTCGGGATCTTCAACATTTTCTCTGGTAAGATGAGTCCCCATGTATTCGGGATGTTCCTTCAAAACCTCTTTCAGTGTCTTACCGTCATATATCCCGCCACACACGTAACTCGGACCGTCGGGATGTGTCGAACACTCCCATGTCTCTGCCAGCGGATACATATCTATATTTTTTTCGAATTCATCATTTAACCGACGTCCGCCCCACAGATAATCCTTGCCTGAAGGCCGCAGCATCATTGGCTTATTTCCCATCTGCTCAATACTCCAGCCTGTACTTTTGTTTATCGTGCACACTTATCTCCCTACCGAGCTGCACCTCTATGATCTTAAGCTCGGTACGGGCGATTATCGTATGACGGCAACCGGCACTCATTGTGATCACGTCACCGGCACTTACGTTCTGCTCCATTCCGTCCACGATCGTTGTTCCCTCTCCTGACAGAACCACCCAAACCTCATCTCTGTTCCTGTGGCTGTGGTAGTTCATCGAATTACCTTCATTCAGAGTAACCTTTATCGTCATGGATTCAGGCTCCACATCCATAACCCTGTAGCTTCCCCATGACTTCTCGGCAAACATTATCTGCTGTTCGAAGTTCCTTGCAAAAGAGCTTATCCTGCTGCTGCTCTCCTTATCCGTTACCAGTATACCGTCTGGCGATGCCGAGATCACCACATCGGAGAGTCCCATTGCAAGTACCGGAACATCCATCTCGTTTACTATATGGACATCCCTGCATCCTTCATCCAGTATTCCCTTGCCGACCACCTTCTCGCCCATTGCAGCGGTAAGGGATTTCCATGTTCCGAGGTCCTGCCACTTTCCGGCAAACCTCTTAACCTGCATCTTCTTCTCCTTCTCGGCAACAGCATAGTCGAAGGATATCTTAACCAGTGTATCGTATTTATCAAACAGATCCCTGTAATCGGTAAAATCGATCAGTTCATGAGCCTTATCAAGCACATATCTTAACTTATATGCAAATACGCCACCGTTCCAGAGCGCACCACGGTTTAAATACTCCGCCGCTTCCTCCTCCGTCGGCTTCTCCTTAAATACCTCAACATCAGATACTTCCTCATCCGTTGCCGGTACTATGTACCCGTATAACTCCGCTGACGAATCATCTGCCGGATTCTTGTAAGGCTGCCCCTTGCCCTCCTGACTTCCGGGAACAACACCGAGCAGTACAAGATTGGCTTCACCCTTCGCAGCCTGTTCACTGACTTCATATATCGAACGGAAATAATCCTCCTCCACATAAGGATCGACAGGACAGATAACAACCGTCTCATCCTCCGATACACCCTCCATATCCACCAGATATGCACTGGCCAGAGCTATTGCCGGAAAGGTGTCCTTACGGCTTGGTTCAACAGATATGGATACATCATCACCAAGCTGGTTCCTGATAGCCGACACCTGCATCTTGGATGTCGCCACTGTCACCCTGGCATCCTTATCCACCTTCTTAATCTGACGGTACATCCTCTGTATCATAGATTCATAGGTACCGTCTTCATTCTTGAATATTTTAATGAACTGTTTGCTTCTTATATCATTTGACAGCGGCCATAATCTCTTACCCGAGCCGCCGGACAGTAATACTACATTCATAAGCTAAGCTTAGCTTTCCTTTCCTTTTTTCTTCTTATCTTTTTTCTTGTCTTTCTTCTTATCCTTCTTGTCTTTTTTATCTTTCTTGTCCGCTTTGTCCTTCTTGTCTGATCTGTCCTTTTTATCCTTTACGGGCTTATCATCCTTCTCTTTCCTGATATGATAGCCGTCATCATCATTAGCGATCGCGGATATCCGGGGAAGCACTATACTCATCGAAGGAGCCTCGTTTTTATTCTTATCTCCGTTTTCTTTCCCGTCTTTGCTTTCTTTCCTGTCTTTGTTTTCCTTTTTATCCTGTTCCTTCTTATCCGGTGCTTTCTTATCCTCTGTTTTCTTCTCCGGTTTCACATCATCTTCCTTACTGCCTGCAGGGTCTTCCCTGTTCCTGCCTTCCGGTCTTACGTCGGCATTCTTGCTTACACTCCTGTAAACACCTACCTTTGCCTCTCCTTTTTCGGAACCCGACAATAAAAAGTACGGCGATACCTCAAGCACCTCACATATAACCAGTATCTTGTCCGAAACCGGGTTCGTCCCCTTCTTCTTCCAATCACTGATAGTACTCTCGGCTATCCCCGTTCTTTTGGAAAATTCCTTCTGTGTGTAACCCTTTTTGTTGATAAGATCAAATATCCTCTCGCTTATAGTCATATTTACCCCGCTCCTTTTATGTGCTAGAACCAAACGCCTATAAATATGATTATAACTTAATTTGTCAGATATTTCACTAGATTTCTTATGATTATTCTATGAATTTCCTTACATACACTCCAAATTATGGCCGCGAAACTAATCCCTCTTAAAGATATCTCTTGTGTATACCTTCTCCTCCACATCATCGAGCACTGCGTCATAGCGGTTGGCTATTATGGCATCGCTCCTTTTTTTAAATTCATCAATATTGTTTACAACCTCGCTTCCGAAGAAGGTACTTCCGTCCTCAAGAGTCGGTTCATACACGATAACGGTCGCTCCCTTGGCCTTGATACGCTTCATGATACCCTGAATGGAACTCTGACGGAAGTTGTCACTGTTACTCTTCATGGTAAGTCTGTAAACACCGATAACAACGGAACGCTCATCCGCCTTATTGTAGGAACTGCTGTTGTAGTAATCGTAATATCCGGCTTTGTTGAGCACACGATCCGCTATGAAATCCTTACGTGTCCTGTTAGACTCAACGATGGCCTGTATAAGGTTCTGCGGAACATCATTGTAGTTGGCAAGAAGCTGTTTGGTGTCCTTGGGAAGACAGTAGCCGCCGTAACCGAATGACGGATTGTTGTAATGAGTGCCGATCCTCGGATCAAGACACACACCGTTTATTATATCCTGAGTATTGAGTCCCTTGGTCTCTGCATAGGTATCCAGTTCATTGAAGTAGGATACCCTGAGCGCAAGATAGGTATTGGCAAACAGCTTAACCGCTTCAGCCTCTGTCATGCCCATGAAAAGTACATCTATATTTTCTTTGAGAGCGCCCTGCGTAAGCAGTTTGGCAAACACCTTTGCAGCATTAACGAGCCTCTCATCATTCATATCTGTTCCGACGATTATCCTTGAAGGATAGAGATTATCATACAGTGCCCTGCTCTCCCTCAAAAACTCCGGTGAGAAGAGAATATTGTCCGTGTTGTACTTTTTCCTTACCGACTCGGTAAATCCGACCGGGATGGTTGACTTGATCACCATTATCGCATCTTTATTGTACTCAAGAACAAGCCTGATCACCGCTTCAACCGCAGATGTATCGAAGAAATTCCTGTTGGTATCGTAATTGGTGGGTGTTGCGATGATCACATAATCCGCATCCTTATATGCCTCCTCCGCATTAAGAGTTGCCTTAAGATCCAGCTCCTTCGCGGATAGATATTCCTCTATCTCCCTGTCTACTATGGGAGACTGTTTTTTATTGATGAGTTCAACCTTCTCCGGAATGATATCGATTGCGGTTACATGATTGTTTAGAGACAGAAGTGTCGCCATCGACATACCCACATATCCTGTTCCCGCAACCGCAATATTGTATTTCCTGTCCATTGTATTATTCCTTTCAACACTCTGTCTTTACTATAGTAAACGAATTTATTCCTTTCAGCTCCCAAACGCGATTTACATTATACCTTAATAACCCACGGACTGCAACAAGCCGACGCGAGACAGGGGGACGGTTCTTTTGTCTTATTTTGCTTTAAAATGTGATAGGCTCAACAATTGCAGCTTCAATATCTTCTCGCATGAAACCTGCCATATAAACCGGATAATAGGTTATGTTCTCATTAACTGACAGATCATATCCGGTGAAAACTGCGGCTTCTTTTATTCCAAAATCTTCCACCTTCAAAACATTATTTATAGCGGAATGTACATAATAATCCTTTCCGCTTTTAACCTCTATCGGGAGCGTTCCGGTTCCGTATTCCATTAAAAAGTCAAGCTCTCCAAGTCTTTTGCTGTTATAATAATATACCTCATGACCACATGAAACGAGTTCCTGAATCACTGCGTTCTCGTATACGCCTCCTAAATTTGGACCCTTATCTTCAAATAAGATGTTTTTCCTCATCGCCTCACCGCAAGCATATGTAAGCAGACCGACATCAGAATAGTACAGCTTTACAAGACTGCTTTTTTCATTCATCTTTAGTGAAACTCCGGGTTCGGTTGCATTAAAAGCATGTAAGACAACTCCTGCCTTATACAACCAAACAAATGAATTCTCGACACTTTCAAAACGCAGACCCTTTTTTATGTCTGCGTAATTGAACCTTCGATTTTGCTTAAGTAATTCTGCCGGGATCAGATCATAAACAGTCGTCAGTTTTAATGAATTATCTTCTGATTCATATTTTGTAAAATCTCTTTTGTAATAATTTATAATATCTCTTTGTATTTCTCCGACGCGGCTTATGTTTCTACTTTCGACATATTCGTTAACCGCCTGTGGCATACCGCCCACAATCAAGTATCTTTTAAAAAGCTTCATCATCTTGTCATGAACAACATCTCCGACAGGCTTTTTCTGATCAAAACATTCTCTTAAATGTACTGTTACCGTATCCGGAACTCCCGATGCTTCCATAAACTCCTCAAAATCCATCGGAAACATCTTTAATTCATGGACATATCCTACCGGAGCGGAACGAAGCGATTTCAACTCAACACCAAGAAGCGAACCACTGAGAATATATCGAAAGCTTCCC
>CAMORO010000113.1 GCA_946623875.1 uncultured Lachnospiraceae bacterium
TGCTAGTCATTCTTTTATATGATATTGAAAGTCACTGAACATTAAGGTAAATCTCGTTTTTCTGGTGATATTTCCCGGTTATCACTTCATCCATATTGGCCTTTGTTACGGCTATAGGCTCAAGTCTTTCATAGGGAACGTCATAGGTTCCGTCGTTAAAAGTGTCCTTGAGTCCGAGCGGAACACCTCCTGCCATGTCAACCGCTCTTTCGGCCGCTTTTATGGCAAGCTTTTCCACCGGCTTGTACACAGTCATATATTGCGTTCCTTCGACTATCCTCTGACATGCCTCAAGATCGGCGTCCTGTCCGACCACACATACTTTTCCGCCCAGTCTTTTTTCTATAAGAGCCCTTATGGCATGAGCCGCCAGATTATCATTTCCGCACATTATGGCATCAGGTACCTTTCCTGTCTTAAGGTACTCATCAGTCACGGTAAATCCGTTTTCCGCAACCCATCCGTTGGAATACTCCGCATAATCTATCTTTATCTTTGTAGTGGAAAGTATCCTTTCAAATCCCTCCTGTACCATCTGTACATTGTAATCGGTAGGCGATCCTTTCACCTGGATGATCGTTCCTTCGTTACCTATATATTTCCTTATATATTCCGCCATCAATTCTCCGACCTTTTCGTTATCAACCGAAAGGTACAGATCTACATTTGCATTTCTGATGGGCCGGTCATAGGCTATAACTTTTATCCCTTCCTTTTTCGCCGCAGCGACGGTATCCTTAAGGGCTATATCGTCTATGGCAATCACAACGATGACATCCATTTTCTTATCAATAAAGTACTGTATCTGTTTTATCTGCTCCTCGACTTCCCCGTTGGCGTTCTGGACATTTACCTCGGCGCCCAGTTCCTGCGCTTTTGACACAAAAAGATCCCGTTCTCTCGACCACCTCTCTATAAGAAGGGAATCTATGGACAGTCCTATCTGGATGCTGTCATCTTTCTGCTCGGGCTGCGGTGCGTTTTTGGGTGTCGCAGAGGCGCATCCCGTCAATCCCAATACAATTAATGCAGCTATTGCAATCAGAGTTCTTCTATAGTCCACTTCCGGCTCTCTCCTTGTACTCAGTAGGTGTCATTCCCGTTGCTTTCTTAAATATTCTTGAGAAATAGTTTGGATCCGAGTATCCGCAGTCGCTACCGACTTCCTTGATACTCTTTGCAGGATCCTTAAGCAGCTCTTTTGCCTTATCAACTCTCTTTTTCGTAAGAAACTCCACAAAGCCTTCTCCGGTTTCCTCTTTGAAGAGCTTGCTGAAATAATAGGAACTGATATTGAGCATTTCGGAAATCTCATTTAATGAAATATCCTTTTCCGTATTGTTCTCAATGTACTCAAGTGCCTGCTTTATCAGATAATGTGTATGGTCGCTTGTTCCGGTGGTCATATTGGAAGCTGCGGTCTTCATCTTGTCGATAAACCATGTTTTTATTTCTTCCATTGAAGCCATACCGTTTATGTCAGACAGATAATTCTTGCGGCTCTCGAATTCGTACAGGTGTCCTCCGCTTTTGTACATATCACTTTCCGCACGAAGAACGAACTCCAATGATTTTAACTTGATGCTCATAACATCATCGGAATACTTGCCGCTCATCCAGTCAAAAAATCTGCCGGAACTTAACAGACACCCGTCCACGTCTCCGTCCCTAAGCTTCTCGAATATTTCGTTCTCGATATCCGAAGGGTAGCTCTCCTCATAGGATACAGCAATGGGCAGATCGTCAACGTGAGCTACGCTTCCCTTTGTTGAATACAGGGCTTTAAGGGCTTCTTCGTATGATTCGTGACAGTTCTTCAGACGCTTTATACCGCCTATTCCGATACGGTACTGTATATCCGTGGCATTTCGCATCTCCCTGACAGCAACCCTTGACTTTTCGATAAGATCGTCCCTTTCGTTGTACTCCATAGACATATCGTTTCTCGGAACAAAAAGAGGTATCTTGTTGGAGCTTATGCTGCCTACAACCGCATCGGGAAAAGTATCCTTTATAATATCCCGTACCTTCGTGTAATAAACTGTCTGGGCCCTCACCGCCGAGCCTACCGCATTTGTCAGATGGCTCCCCTGCTGCATGTCCCCGAACATTACAGCTGCCATATATCCGTATGAACTGTCTATACCGAGAAGGCTCTTGTAATTATCTATGTCTTCCTCAAAGGGCTCTTCAAAGATTATGCTGGATATGAATCCGTTTTCAATGATCGGAACAACAGTCTCAAGGCGCTCTTTTGTCTGAAGATCCTGTCTTCTTTTCTCACGCCTCATATCAAGCTCTTCTATACCTTTGTTAATGACATTAACGATAGATTTCTGATTATAGGGCTTGTTCAGGTAATCGATAACGCCGAGGCTGATAGCCTCCTTGGCATAGTCAAATTTATCATATGCGGTCAGAACAACAAATATAACCGACGGAAGTATGGATCTGATCTCTTTCATTGCCTCTATACCGTTTATTCCCGGCATCTGGATATCCATAAATATGATATCGGGTCTGAAACGGTCGGCAACTTCAATCGCCATTCTTCCGGACTTTGCTGTTTCAATCTCAAACTGTGATTCGAAATTTTTGGTTATTATCATCGATAACGAATTGATAACAATTCCTTCATCGTCAGCCAGTAAAATTCTATACATGCAGTGGCACCTTTATAATAAATTCCGTTCCTTTGTTCCTACCTTCACTGAAGATTTCCATTACATCACTTCTGCCGGTAAATATCTGGAGTCTCTCAATAACGTTTCCAAGACCGATACCGTTGGATGCCGCATGATCCGCCGATACCTCACCCACGGCTTCTCCGGAGAGTATCCTCTCTATCTGCTCTCTTTCCATACCGATACCGTTATCCTTTATGGACAGAAGAACATATCCATTCTCTTTATAAACCTTAAGGTCAATGTGTCCTTCCCAGTCGATATCCCTTATGCCGTAATTTACCGCATTTTCAACTATCGGCTGCAGGATCATACTCGGAACACGCACATGGGCAACATCCTCGTCTACATCTTTGGAATAATGTATCTCTCCGGTAAACCTTACATTCAGAATGTAAACATATTTATCCACAAGAGCTACTTCTTCTCCGATAGTGGCATCGTTATTTATCTTCTTAATATTATATCTGAAAAAATCAGCCATGTTCTCAATGAATTCGGTAGTCTTGTCCGCTCCCTCCATCATGGCAAGCTGCTCTCCGGCATTTAAAGTATTAAACAGGAAATGCGGATTGATCTGGGCCTGAAGAGAACGAAGCTGAACCTCCTTCATTCGGTTTTCCATTACTAGTTCATGTTCTTTGAGCATGCTTTCACGCATGACGCTGTCCTTGATCTCGGCAATATATCTCTGGATACTTGCAAGCATCTGCTTAAATGCCTTGGACACTACGCTTATCTCGTCACCGCCCTCGGCTACCTGAACATTCACATCAAAGTTTCCTTCTGCAACTTCATTTGCAGCCTGTGACAGGTCTATTAGAGGAAGTGTCATACTCTTTGTCATGAGAAACACGACAATAACATTTACAAATCCTATAAAAAACAGAATAAGTATCGTTATCATTTCCATGTATCTAAGAGACGACAGCAGAATGCTGTAATCGGATGTATTCTTCTTGAACTGGTTGTTGTTAAGAGAGTAGATGCATGTCTGAAGATCGGAATACATTTCAACGGTTTCTTCGTAGGAGGACTTGTATTTTTCAATATTTCTTCCACGTTTTGCGGTTATTGTCTCCCCGGCCGTCCTGAGATATTTTTCCGACTGATGAACTATGTTTTCCTGCATGGCATAGACGGCGGTTCCCGAGTTTTTAAGATCAAGTGTGGCCAGCCCGTTTCTGTAATCCTGTTCAGCCTTATAATAATCGTTAAGTGCGCTTGTTCCCTTACTTTCCAGATACTCCCTCATGGAATTCTGCAAGGCGGTAAGGTTGTCGGACAGCTCATTAAGGCTTACGTTTACGACATAGATCTCATCAACCCTTTCGATCATCGTATTTATACTTATGTACATATAAATATTGACAGCAAGGATAAGTATGACCGGAATGATAAAAGCGACCAGCATCTTGGATCTTACCGAAGCGTTATTCCATTTTCTTCTGATCGCTCCGGTCATTATCACTCCGTCCTGTCCGCTTTTTCGCTTATCATATTATGTGCCTTGTTCTGGTCCACAACTTCGACCCCTACCGGCAGATATGAGTTGGTGTAACCCATATTGTTGTACTCATACAATGCCTGAATACATGATTTTCCCATCTCCTGCGTATCAACCGAAATCGTGGAAAAGATGACCTGCTTATCAACAGCATCAAGAATCGTATCATTCGCAAAGTATCCTATTATCTGGATCTCTCCCACCAGATTATAGTCAACAACAGCCTGATATGCACAACGGGTATATACGCTGTTGACGCACAGCATTATGTCCGGAAGAGTTTCTTTCTCCAGAAATATGTTTCTGATACTCTCTTCCGCACTGAATATATCTTCCGCCTCTATTCTCGTTACAACTATCTCCGGAAGAAAATCCTCCTCGTTCTTTTCGCGAAGATAGTCCTCAATTGCCATAACTATGAGGTTTGAAGCCCCCTCCGACATATCCGTATCAACCAGTATATCGATGGATGTTTCTTCCATGTTTGCAGTATCGACAAGCTTTTCAACCTGTGTTGCGTACATCTGGCCAAGCTCATAATAATTAAGGCCGACATAGCATTGACGTTTGGATTTTTCAACATCATTCTGGAGAACAACAACGCCTGTTCCATTATCGGCTGCACTGTCGATCAGATCAGCCACTTTGTCGCTTACCGCCCCGGAGTATACTATTCCGTCCACCCCGGAATTAACTGCTATACGCAGAATATCTTCCGTGGAATATTCTCTTCCGAGATTGTTGCCTATATCTTCAAGATAAATATTGTACTCTCTTGCCTGCTCATCTGCCGCATCAAAAACTTCCTGCCAGAAATCACTGTCCGAGTCCTCAACAACAAAAGCATAGTGAAGATCATACTCCATCGTCTGCTCCTGCTCCACATTTCTGATCATTTTAGTGATAACACGAAAAATAATCCCCGTGACAACCGCTGCAACGATCATGATCACAGTTCCGACTATCATAAATCTGTATGATCTGTTAGAGTAACTCTCCCCGTTTGGTTCCTTCTTATCAAAAATCATACTGTCGCGTCTACTATCGTACCTTTATGTGTGTTCTCATGATATTCCCGAACTGTATCCTCCGTCAGGACTTCATCCGGGCCGGTTTTGTCTTCGGTGGTGTCTCCTTCCGACTCATCTTCGGATTTCTCTTCTTCAGGATATTTGGTTCTGAATATTTCCATAAACTGTTTGCCGGTTATACTTTCCTTCTCAAGAAGATATTCCGCCAGCCTGTCAAGAAGATCCCTGTTTTCGTTAAGAAGACGCTTCGCTTCCTCATACGCCTCCGACAGTATCCTCATAACTTCTTCATCAACACCGGCCGCAGTTTCATCTGCACATTCCATTACCATGCGTCCGCTTAAATATCTGTCCTCTACACTTTCAAGCTTGATAAGTCCGAACCTCTCCGACATACCGAATCGCGTGACCATAGCTCTTGCAAGTGATGTAGCCTTTTCTATATCATTGCTCGCTCCGTTCGTAATAGAAGCAAATATCAGTTCCTCGGCTGCACGTCCGGCAAGAGCGGTAACTATCTGTTCATAAAGCTCTTCTTTTGACTCCAGATGCTTTTCCTCTTCCGGAACGTACCACGCATATCCGAGAGCGCCCATTGTCCTCGGTACTATGGTGATCTTCTGAATTGGATCGGTATTCTTCTGGAGTGCCGAAGCAAGTGCATGTCCTATTTCATGATACGATACGATCTTGCGCTCTTTCTTGGTCATTATCCGGTCTTTCTTCTCTTTACCCATCATAACGACTTCTATCGCTTCGAGAAGATCCTTCTGGTTGACCGCTTCTCTGCCGCTCTTTACGGCATTTATCGCAGCCTCGTTTACCATATTGGCAAGGTCGGATCCAACTGCTCCTGCCGTAGCAAGTGCGATCTCATCAAAATCTACCGAATCGTCAAGAAGAACATCCTTCGAGTGAACCTTAAGCGTCTCTTTTCGTCCCTTAAGATCAGGTTTGTCAACGATTATCCTTCTGTCAAAACGTCCGGGACGCAGAAGCGCTTTATCAAGTATTTCCGGTCTGTTTGTTGCGGCAAGTATCATTATACCCTTTGCACTGTCAAAACCGTCCATTTCCGACAGAAGCTGGTTAAGGGTCTGTTCTCTTTCGTCATTTCCTCCGCCGTAACGCGAATCCCTTGATTTTCCGATGGCATCAATCTCATCTATGAATATTATGCAGGGAGCGTTCTTCTGTGCATCCCTGAACAGATCCCTTACTCTTGATGCACCGACACCTACATACATCTCTACAAAATC
>CAMORO010000114.1 GCA_946623875.1 uncultured Lachnospiraceae bacterium
TATTCAGCGAACTTTCCGGCATTTAAAAATGTATATTCCCTGAAATTATTGAGCTTACTCTGAACCTTGTCACGAACTACGGGCAGTATGCCTGTAATGTATGCCAGTGATATGGCCGGGCGCAGGGTATTACTCTTAAATAACCCGTTCAAAAAGCTTAAAAAAACGTCAAAAAGCTTCTTAGGCACCTGTTCCCTCACCAACACATCATATTCATCTATAAGTATTATGAATGTCTGGGAGGTGGACTCATACACCTTCAATATGCATTCCGCCAAAGTATCATCATCTGAAAAAATGACATTCGGGAAAGCTGTTCTGAATTCCTTAACGATCTTTTCTGTCAGCTTCCATATAAGCTCATCCTTATGCTTCGTATTCTGATATTCACTGTTCATATCGATCTGAATGACATTATACTTATTAAGGCACTGTTCGAAGGATTGATCATCCGCAATCTTTAAACCGACAAAAAGTTCTCGTGAATCGCATCCCTTGGAATAATAGGCAGCAAGCATATTCTGGGTTATAGTCTTCCCAAACCGTCTTGCCCTTGAAATGCAAATATAATTATCCGCCGAATCAAGTATCTTGTTCGTAACAGAAATCATCTTCGTCTTATCTACATATATCTCTGCTGCCGTGATCCTTCTGAATACTTCGTTTCCCGGATTCAAATATATACCCATAACTACATCCTCTCATAATACAATTGTATCCACCGTGGTCTCTTTTTATAGGGATATTATACCAGCTAATGATCACACAAAGCGAATCGCAGTAAACGCGAATACACTTCATATACATCTTCCTCCCGATCCCCATGTCTTAACCGTCTGTTCCTTGAGAAATGTCTTCAGCAGATCAAGCTCCTGCGATATATCCCATGCTTCAAGCGCAGACATATAATCATTCCTGTCTTCCTCATGGATCGTAATAGTCGGATGATCGTGCAATATCAGAAAATAATTCATCAGAAGCCTTCCTGCCCTGCCGTTCCCGTCAGCAAACGGATGTATGTTCTCGAATTTAGCATGAAAGAAAGCCGCCGCAGTCAGGGCATCTTTATTATCCACATTACCGATATCATCAAGCAGCTCATTTATCTCTTCCTCAACATCATCCGGATGTGCCCCGACTTCATGTATTCCCGTAACATAATCACCCTTCTTGTATTCTCCCGGACGTTCCCCATGATTATATCTTCGTTCATCATACGTACCTGCAGTCAGAACATATTGGAAATCCTTCACCAGTTGCTCATCAATGTCGCGTTTGTCATCAAATGCATTCAGGAATACCTCCCATCCTCTCCTGGCATTCTGGAGAGCAAAGAGCGTCGTTACATCCCCTGTATAATTAGCTACCCGCCCATGTTCAAATATCTCTCTTGTATCATGGAAAGTCACATCCGCAATCTCCAGCTTGGTAGTATTATATGCTAAGGTAACAGCCTGACCGTTAACTACTGCATCCAGATCCCCACTGTCCTTTATTTCTTTTGCCCGCCACCACGATACTATTTCATCATATGTCCTGACCATATCACTCATCTCCGAAATATCTCTGTCGAATAGAATGCATTTCACTATTCTAAACTTATAGGGATATTATAACGATTTATATAGCGAAAGTGAATACAATTCGAGCATAATCGACTTGGACGAAAGAACAGTTATAAATTTGTAAAACTTGCCTACTTATGATATTCTCAGTATATCAAAAAAACGCAGCAACTATTCAGAACAGGTGCAAAGGACTTATGGTATGTTAAAAATTACCATCAACCTTCACCATATAATGGCGGAAAATACCGGTATCAAAGTTCAATGTGAAAAACCACTTACAGTACTATACGATCGTGATTGGATGAACAGGCTCATAAATATCTCTGGATCAATAGTGTTTATCGACGAACAGAGCAGATTCGTGAAGTCAGTCGAATTCGCGGAAGCGATCAAGGGTTCTGACAATTATTATGTAATAGTCACACGGGAAAAATTAAGCGACACTTACTACAACTTCTCGATATATCCGTCCTTGAACTCCTCCTGTGCGATCTTGAGCATCTGTCCCGCGCTAAGCTTCGACTGATATTCCTTATTATCAAATAGGTTCTTATGGTCTTCCCTTACTGTCATCCCCTTTTCAAAAGATACAGCATCAAAATCATGCGAAAGCCATTCATAATCATCATCCGAAATAGTCTCCGGATTAAAGAACTCACCTGCAAGCCTGAATGAATGCCATTCCCTTAATTTATATGCCTGTGGGGAAGTAAGACACACGAAGCTACCATAGGTTTCAAACTCTGAGAATCCATTCCCCTGAATATCCTCAAGAGGAATGCAGTTAATTATCTTTTCATAAAACCTGCTGCCCGGGATAGTATCATTAGCTTCGATCTTATCGATCAGCCTCTTCATGATATCGCACCTGAATAGCATATGCTCCGAAATAAAGGATGGCTCAATGAACTTCCCAAGTCCCGGAATAAGCTTGCCCATGGTGGTAAAATACAGCTCATTATACTCATGCTTAAGGTCAAGGTATGGCTTACCTTCGTCGTTGAACATAACCACTTCCTTACATGGCACTGTGTCGCCGTCCCAGGACATATAATATGCGGTCTTATATCCTTCGTTGTTTATATCTTCTATTTTATATTCTTCCGCGCATTCCTTATCCCGGGGTGGATTGTTTTCCTCATTATGCAGTAGATCGGATTTCTGAGTGCATATCCGGCTATACTCCATCTTAAGGAACTGCTGGTAATACCATCCAGTAACACCCCGCGGAAGCTCCCTTCCCTTAAGGAGAGGTTCCATCTTAGCGGCCACGACTCTGTGGACATCAACGAAGGGGAGCACATCATTTTCATTGATGAATCCAAGCCTGCTGCCGTATACAACTGTTGTTGACGCTTCTTTTCCGGAACCGTCATTAACCGTATTATCTATATCCGGCAATAATTCCCCGGCAAGCTCTTTAACCAGCCTCCCGACCTCTTCATTTCCTATAAATACAATCTTTCCCCGTGGCAGCCATTTTATAAGCCTTATATAATTGCTCCTTAACCGCAGGAAATCCTTCGGCGTAATAACCACTATTGTATCAAATACCTCTCCCATCTGTATTCCTCTGTAAAGATTATTTAGGATGAAATCTGTTCACCGTGAACAGATTTTACTATATAATTATAGTTATATTATAGCTTTTAATATAATAAAGTGAAGATATCATTGTTATAATTCGCGGAAAAGTATGCAACTAATCACAAGAAAAACAGGAGAGTCCTTCATGAATATAATTTTTTACAGATACAACAGCATATATGAGCCCGATATGATAGATGCGTTCACAAGATCGGGGCTTAACGTCATCGAAATAACAGAAGAAATGACGGATAAGGATATTTCAAATGCCCGACGGATAAAACTGCTTGAAGCCTGCATTTCTGAAAATTCGCCTTTGTTCGTATACGGGATCAACTATTATCCGGCCATAGCCGAAGTATGCCGTATAATGAATGTGCCTTACCTGTCACAGACTGTTGATTCTCCCATACTTACATTGTTCGACAGATCGATACGCAATTCAACAAACAGGATCTTTTTATTTGACAGGGCACAATATGACCTATATTCACAGTATAATCCGGACGGGATTTTCCATTTGCCGCTTGCTTCCGCAACAGACCGATTTGATAAAGTCATTTCATCCATAAACGATAAAGACAGGCAGAGGTTCTCATCCGATATTTCCTTTGTCGGATCCACCTACCGGGAAAAAGATCCTCTTGCATCTTTAACAGGTCTCTCGGATTATACCAAAGGATATATCGATGCAATGGTCGAAAGCAGCATGAAGATATACGGATATTATACCGTTAAGGATGCTTTGGATAATAGGGTTGTTTCGGAAATAAAGGAAGCTGCCGGAGATGATTTCCCGGTATTTAAAGACGATGTGGCCGAATCTGATAATTACGTGGTTTCCCACAGATATATAGGCTCGCATATTGCAGTGGCCGAAAGAGAACGGACGCTTAGTCTGTTATCGAAATTTTTCCATGTGGATCTATATACGAGAAGTGATATATCCTCACTTACAAATACTGCTACAGTCATAATGGACAACCGTGGAACCTTATACGGAAGGGATAGAGCAAACAGAGCGGATAGAGTAGATAGAGTAGATAGAGCAAAAAGAACAGACAAAACAAACAGCATATTCAACTCCGACAGCATTGATGGTAAGAATGTCTTAGCAGACGACCACACAGCTTCAGGACTGTCCCAGACCGGGTTCTCTCATACCGGTCTCCATGTTCATCCGGGAGTTAACTCTCTTACCGAAATGCCCAAGGTCTTCAACCTCTCACGCATCAACCTAAATATCACTATGCGCCCGATAGAAACCGGGCTTCCCTTAAGATGCTTTGACATACTCGGCTGCGGCGGTTTCCTTATGACCAACTACCAACCCGAATTAGAGGATATGTTTGTTATAGGGGAGGACTTGGAAGCCTATTCAAGCCTTGAAGAGTTGGTTGATAAATGCTCCTATTACCTCACCCACGAAGATGAGCGTGCCGCCATTGCTCGTAACGGTTATGAAAAGGTACGTGCAAACCATACGCATATACACAGGCTAAAGGATATGCTTCGAACGGTACTTTAACCTCATACCTCTCTTTCACACAAATGCCAGCATTTCTTTAATCCTGTGTTCATAGGTATGATTATCCATCGTTCTTCTCAGTCCGTTAGCAGCTATTTCGTGCCGCTCCTTCTCATGCGAGAGATAGTATTCAATCTTATTAAGCATATCCTCCTTGCTACCATAGGACACATAATCCTCACCGTCAACATAGCAGTCGGCAAAATCAGCCTGATAGTTGCTTAGTAAAAATCCACCGGAGCCCAGAATTTCGAAGCAGCGGAGCGGAATACCGGTATGGATACTGCGAAGGGAGATGTTTATATTAATCTTAGCCTTATTGTAAACAAAAGGAGCCGTAGCATAGTGGTCTATGGAGCCATGGTTGTATACACCTTCGATCTTAAGATCCTTATTCCCGGTATAGAGATCAAGGCCCGGTGTGTCTGACTTTGCAAAAGTACTGCCAATGGCCGTTAAGTACTCCATCCTCTCCCTGCTTGTTATCTCCCTGTTTATGCAATACTCGGCGAAGAGATATTCGCGGCTTGCTACACTGTCGGACTTTGGCTGCATGGGAAGATCACGGGCCATATCGTCCATGATATCTTCGCGCATAAGGTCTTTAACAAAATTATAGCCCCATACCTGTTTCTGAGCCGAGATCACACCTTCCAAGAAGCCTCTGGTATAACCTGATATATTCTTAAGCCTTCTGAAAAATGTATGTTCTTCATCGTACATTGCCCCGACAAATGCAATTTCTGCCTTGTTATAAAACCTGCTGTTCACAAACAATTCCTGCTGTCCCTTATCTTCTATGGTTTTACGAAGCCTTACAGTATTGGCAGCAAGCGGCATATATTGAACCGTTTTAATACCGTTTCTGTTAAACTCTTCATACTGTTCCCTATCGAAAACAAATATGTGATTGGTTTCATATATTGTGGCACAGGAATACAGAAGGACATGCGGACTGTCATACACCCACGCTATATATGCTATTCCTGTTTCATGTGCTGCCTCGGCTATCGGCGGATAATAATTCGAAGTAAAAACCACATCCGGTTTTTCTTCAATTATCTTATCCTCTGCTTTTTTTATAACCTCATTATCCCTGTCAACATCATTCTGAGACCAAGGCATGATAACAATCTCATGACCCAGTTCCCTGATCTCTTCCTCTATGTCTTCGGTCCCGAAGCTGTTCCATTTAAAATACAGTACCTTCATTTAATATGTCCAATCTCTTACGCAAACAGTTTATCCCCATCAATCACATTCTGTATCATTCCGGAATACTCGTTTGCCTTTAATCCATTCAGTGTTACGATCGTAAGAAACAATGCTTTCTTGGTTCCTGTCTCTGAGCGAAAAGCATCTATTTTATGATTGAGCTCTTTTTTATAATCAGCATTTATTACAAATTCATCATTTGAAAACTTCATTTCGCAGATGTTTATCACATCATCCTTACGGTCGATGATCAGATCCACCTGCACCTGAGGATCGGCATTGCTGCTTCTCCATGAATATTCAGCAGATGATATTCCCGAAATCCCAAGCGCTCCCTTGATCTGAGGCA
>CAMORO010000115.1 GCA_946623875.1 uncultured Lachnospiraceae bacterium
GAGTGAGTACGGTGTATCTCTTTCAGTAGCAATACACGCTTCATAACTTGATGCTCCCCAGCTTGTCCGGCCGTTTCCGAGAGCCGAGCACTGCAGATCGTCGTCCGCCAGTATCGGAAGCTCATACGGAAAATGATATATGCTTCTTGAACATACAAGACTTGCCGTTTCTGAACCGAATATACACTTTTCCGGGTACCTTTTATGATGGTCGGAGTATAATCTCTCGCCGTAATTGTAACCCCATACATCCAGATCCCCGATCGATCTGAGCGTGTCTTCCCGCATCATATAGTTTGAGCAAAGCGAAATAAGTGCCGTTCCGCCGAATGCATACTCTTTGATCTTGGAGACTATACGGTCAAGTATCCGCTTGCCATCCGGATAATCATTTGTATCACTGATCTCGTTTCCGGCCGAATACATGAAGATGCACGGATGATTTCTGTTCCTTGTTATCCAGGACTTGATATCCCTCTCGATCCATTCGTCAAAGAAGCGCGCATAGTCATATTCGGTCTTGGGCTTTTTCCAACAGTCAAGAGCTTCACTTAAAACAAGGAGTCCCATCCTGTCACACAGTTCATATACACCCGGGGCAAAATCATTATGCGCAAGTCTAACCGCATTTACGCCGGCATCCTTGAGCATAGTCAGCTGCCTCGCCGCAACGTCTTCATCATACGCGCTTCCCAGGGCACCGTAATCGCTGTGAATACACACTCCCTTGATCTTAATATGTCTGCCGTTAAGAAACAGTCCCTCATCGGGATCCGCAAATATGCTTCGAAAACCGAAACGATCAGACGCTTCATCAAGCACCTGTCCGTCCCCTTCAAGTTTTGCTCCTATTTCATACAAATGCGGGTCGGATATATCCCACAAAAGCGGATCTTGATATTCAAATTCTGCCTCATACAATCCGTCCCCATTTAATACAGCCTCCCGATCGGCTCCGTCAAGCGTAAAGATTATCCTTCTCGAATTCGGTACGTACTCTCCTGTTTTGATAAATGCGTGTACCCTCCAGCAATCCTCATCCTGTGTGGTATATACGTAGAGACTGTCAATCTCAAAGCACTCCCTGTTTGATTCGAGAAGATATACGTGCCTGTTTATTCCGGGACCGGCATACCATCTTGCATTCGGGCACCTGTACTTTATCCTGACGTGTATTGTATTATCTCCGCTTTTTAACCTGTCGGTTATTTCAAAATGGAATGAAGTATAACCATTCACCCATTCGAAAACACACTCCCCGTTAACGTAAACCGCCGCATCGGTATATACTCCGTCAAAATACAGATAAAATCTCCTGTCTGAAGATAACTCACCTCCTATCACAAGGCTTCTTTCATACCAGATCACATGATCCTTATAGAGCAGCGAAACATCATCGATCAGCGCATCATGAGGGATGCTGACATCACGGTAACCTGACTTGTCTGCGCCGAAATTTATGTCAAGTTTTTCCTCATCATACTCCGACCTTTTAAATTTCCAATTGTCATCAATAAGTATCTTTTTCATTTTTTATCGTTTTTCTTAAAATGAGGCTCCACCGCATGATGGAGCCTCATATATATGGTTTTATTCTAAAACCTGGTTATCTGATATTTTCGGATGTGTACTGGGCATCCCATTTTTCGGTTCTCTCGTCTATTATAGCCTGCCCGCCTGCCGACAGATAATCTGAGAGTCCTTCCTCCCAAACCTTATCAAAATCTGCAACCGGTGCGCTCACAGCCTTATCATAGATCTCATCTCTCTTCGCCGAAAGGGTTTCACCGACTCCGCCTTCTGCCTCGATATCGCCAACCTTGACATTAATTCCGATAATAGTATCGGTGTTGGCAATGTCATTAGCATGAAGAACATCTTCGGGATCTATACCTGCATATGAATGCGCAAGTGAGTTCTTGGTAAGTTCGTCTGTTGTAAGGTGCAGTCCGTTACATGTGATCGTGTAATCGATGTTCATTCCGGAATTCTGAATTGCATCACCTGTTGCAGCGATGATCTCAAATGATCCGTCATCAAGTACATTATGTGTAACGCCTTCATCGCCTATCTGCAGATACTGGATAGTCTCGGGATCTGAGATAAAATCAAGGTAGAGCATAGATGCAAGAGGCTCATCGTTTGTTGCAGGGAAGAAAACCTTACGGTCGATAGGTCCTGCAAGGAACTTTGTATGTCCGCCGTTCTTGTCTTCAAAAGGATCTATGGCAACATATTTTGCTTCCGGTCCTACAAGTCTTGCAAGGTTAGCCTGGATCGAATCCTCACCGTTTCTGAAAGGGTAATCCCAGTTATGTGTGAATGCTCCCACATAACCTGCTTTCATCATATCATCTTCCGTTGTATCACCTGATCCGTATATTGCAAAGTCTTTCCACATCAGACCTTCGTTATACCACTCGTTAAGAAGCTTTATGGCATCCTTAGTTCCGTTCTCGGTAAGTTTTCTGTCATCAAATCCGTTAACGTAGTATTCTTTGTCGGAGATCTTGGGATCTATAAATGATTCGATAAGAGTAGCTGCTCTCCAGCCTACGTCATATGAAACAGAGTAGGGAACCATCTTGCCCGCATCCTTGCCCAGAAGCTTGTCAGCGTTGTCCTTAAAAGCAACGAGCATGTCATGGAACTCCGCCTTTGTTGTAGGCTCTTTAAGTCCTAACGTGTCAAGCCAGTCCTTACGTACGAATGTTAGCACACGGTTCATGTTGGCAAGTTTTGCTTCAATCGCCCATGTTGTTCCGTCGTTAGGATCCGAATCCCAGTAAAGGTTTGACTCGCCGAGCCATCCCCACAGATTGGGAAGAATATCTTTGTAATCATCGATATAAGGTCTCATATCAAGTATTCCGCCCATATCTGCATACGTCTTAACGGTAGGATATGAGTATGTAACGCAGATATCCGGTGCACTTCCGCCTGCAAGAAGGTTGTTGATCTCATCTGTCTCTGTCCAGCGGGGAACCGCTACGAACTCAACTTCCACGTTGTACTTATCAAGCATTCCCTTCTTGATGTATTCCGTATACATATTGTTGGTAGGGTCAGATCCGCCGTCGTTACCGCGGTCATATACCTCAACGGAAATGTGTCTGGTATCAGGGAATTTCCCATCAACAAGCTCACTGGCAACTTCTGCAGTCTCTTCAGGTGCAGCCGCTTCCGGCTCCTCTGCTGCTGCCTCTGTTTCGTTATTGGCAGGAGCTTCTGCAGGTGCTTCTGCTGCGCCGCCCGAACATGCAGCGAGTGAGAATGCCATTGTGCACGCAAGTACTAATGATATTACTCTTCTTTTCATTTTCTACCTCCCATGAAGAATTTGATTTTTATAATCACGGCAAATGCCGAGGTTACCGTTTGTTACTCATCACTCTTTTACTGCCCCAAGTGTGACACCATGTATAAAGTACTTCTGAAGGAAAGGATATATGCACAGTATGGGAACTGTCGAAAACATTACTATAGCCGCCTTGAGCGATTCCGATAATCCAGGTGCGGAAAATCCTTCCTGCGTTGCAACTTCTACCGAGTTGATGTTGTTAAGAATGTTATACAAAAGAAGCTGTAATGGATAATAATCCTTGTTCTTCATATACATCAGGGCATCCGAATAACCGTTCCATCTTCCTACCGCATAGAACAGTGCAAGAGTTGCAAGAACAGGCTTTGAAAGCGGAAGATAAATTGACCAGAGAATCCTTATAAAGCTTGCTCCGTCGATTTCCGCAGACTCCCGAAGCGATTCCGGAATTCCGTAGAAAAAGCTTCTCATGATGATCATGTTATAGACGCTCATACATCCGGGTATGATAAGTACTATGGGCTTATCCAGCATCCCCAGTTTTTGCATGAGCAGGTAGTTCGGGATCGTTCCCGCATTAAAGAACATCGTGATCGTTATCAGTATATTAATGAGCTTGCGTCCCTTGAGAGTTTCGAATATCAGCGGATATGCACACAGTGTTGTCATTGTAAGTGAGACAACCGTACATATCACGGTAAGGATAACGGTCCAGATAAATGATTTTATATACTTCATATCCGTAAGGACCGTTTTGTATGCTTCGAAATTAAATCCCTTCGGCCACAGATATACTTCGTGCTTTACGAGATAGTCGGCTCCCGAAAAAGATCTTGCCAGCAGATTGACCATAGGGAGCAAACAGATTATCGCGATAAATACACACAGTATTACGAAAAACCAGTCGCCTATTTTTGATCCGGTAGAATGTATCATCCTGTTATCGTCCATATCGCACCTCCTACCAGATACCGCGCTCGCCCAGCCTTCTTGACAGCCAGTTGGCTCCAAGCAGGAAGAACACGTTTATTATTGACTGGAACAGACCTACCGCCGTTGTCAGCGAGAACTGCAGGCCCTTGATACCTATCTTGTACACGAATGTCGCTATTACTTCCGCGTTTTCCATTACAAGCTTATTCTGAAGTGCGAAGGGTCTGTCGAATCCCGACCCGATGACGTTACCCAGCGCCATGATGAGCAGCACCACTATTGTGGGCTTGATGCCGGGAAGGGTGATATGCCACATCTTCTGAAATCTCCCGGCGCCGTCAACACTTGCCGCCTCATACAGTTCCGGCGATATTCCTGCCATCGCCGCAAGGTATATGATTGAATTCCATCCGAAGCTCTGCCATATTCCCAAACCTATATAGGTCTTGACCCATGTGTTTGCATCATTGAGGAAAGGTATCGCTTCAAGTCCCATCTTACCCAGCAGGAGATTAACGAAGCCTGTTGAAGGAGCAAACAACTGAAGTGCCAGTCCGTATATGATGACCCATGAAAGGAAATGGGGCATATAAGTGATAGTCTGAACCACCTTCTTGAATTTCTTGAGTCGCAGCTCATTGAGAATAAGCGCAAAGATTATGGGGACCGGAAAACCGAACAGCAGATCAAGCAGATTTAGTTTTACGGTGTTTCTCAATGCTCTCAGAAAATCCCTGTTTTTAAAGGCTTTTATAAAATATTCGAACCCATGATTTTTAGCCCATGGCATCTCAGTTATGCTCTGAACTATACTGTACTTTTTAAAAGCGATGAGAACATACCACATCGGAAGATACTTGAAGATAATAAGATAGATCAGCGGGAGCAGCAAAAGCAGATACAGCTGATAATGTCTCTTAATATATGCGCTGTTGAATTTCTTCCTCGGAACTTTTACAACTGTTTCGTTATCCAATTGACTTCTCCTTTACGTTACTTAAAATATGCCGGAAACTCTTCCCTTATCTTTGTTTCATCAACTCTGTAGCGGCCCAGGTGCTTTTCAACCAGAGCAACTGCTGCTTCTTTGTCGTGACCCTTGATCGCTTCAAGCATTCCGCGATGGTCTCCGACGATCTTCATATCCTTAACCGCTTCAACCGAAAGAGTTCTGACTCTGTCAAAATGAAGCATCATCGTTGATCGGATATCATATATTATGTCCTTCTGCGCAGCCGAATATATCAGTTTATGAAACGCGTTATCCAGTTCAAATATCCTGTTTGTATCGGACTTTTCAAGGTAGAACTCCTGAAGATGGACATTTTCTTCCATAGCTTCTATCGAAGCACTGTTGGCAATATCACAGGCAACTTCGATAACCGCTTTGTCAAGAACCTTTCTGAGAAACCTTGACTCCTCCACCATCTTGGTATCAATAAGAGCAACATATGATCCCCTCTGTGGAATTGTCTCGATAATTGAAACCTTTGCCAGATCAATTATCGCTTCTCTTACCGGAGTCCTGCTAAGACCGAGTTCCATTGCCATCTCGTTTTCCGAAATAAGCGTACCCGGTTTGAGTTCAAGAGATACTATGTTGTCTCTCAAAACTCTGAATGCGTAGTCTCTGGCCGTTTCCTGTTGTAATCTGTTGGTAAATTTCATCGTTGTCTACTTGTATACTAGTGTATCTGACGTCAAATTTACCACAAGACCCCGGTATTGTAAATGGGGTTTTGTTATTTTTGTACAATATAAACAAAATGAAGGCTGATTATTCTACCTGATCACCGCAACGTCCGATCGCAAACCAGAATATCGGTGCACAGATTTGAAATGCAAGCATAT
>CAMORO010000116.1 GCA_946623875.1 uncultured Lachnospiraceae bacterium
ACCCGCCGCCTATCCAACAAGACGAGCAGTTTTCACATCCACCGCCACAATCCATGGACTCACGTATGATTGCTTCACGCTCTTCCTTTGTGGTATCTTTTATCAAAATAGATTTAATCTCCATATCCCCGTCCCCCCGGTCCATTACAACACCAATTTCAGGTCGGCCACACACCGTTCGCCCTCTTTGATCCTGATATACACCGTATTTCCGACATCCTTCCTCAGGATCTTAAGGGTCTGATTTTCTTTACTCTCTGCCTTAAAATGCACTTCGATCTCATCAATCTCGTGCTCTAACAGGAACTTTTCAGGGAATACATTGAGTGCGAACTTTACGTATTCCGTATTATTAAGATGATGCAGCATATCAAGATTGGACGACCGGATCACCTGTTCATATACTTCGGTATAATCAGAATCCGGATAGTTTATCTTTTCAAAATCATCTGCAAGAACCGCATCCGGGAAATCTCCAGCAGGATAAGGGACTTTTGAGAGCGGTACCGGCCTGTGCTTTTCAATATCGAGAAGGCACATCTCCTGATTTGCCACAAGAAGAAGCTCCCCGTTCATGTCCTTAAATACGGTATTAACACATGTCCTTAACCCCGAATTCTTTACAGGGAATGTCGATGTTTCAACCGTATCGTTCCATCCGGGGCGCTTAAATACTTTAATCTTTGATTTGGTCATCACCCAAAAATATCCCAATTTCATAAAGCTGATATTATCACACTTTAACTTTCCGAAACACTCCGTCATACAGTCCTGCAGCATAAGCTGAGCCTGTGCCACACCGAGTTTCACGCTCCAGTCAACATATGCGGAGCTTATGCTCCTTTTTCGGGTATAGATCATGTCTTCTTCCATCTGCCTACCTACTTTCCAATACACACATGCCTTCAAAACGGGCAACAACTTACATTCCCATTCTTTTTACAAACTTTTTAAGTTCCTCAGGGATATGGATCTTCTGAGGACATACCTTTTCACAACTTTGACAGTTGATACAGCGATCAGGCTGCCTGTCTGCATCCACAGAAGCCAGAGCCATAGGAGCAATAAATGCACCCGGGCCGTCTGCTACAGATTCGTTGTAAAGCTTTAACATAAACGGAATATCTATTTTCTTAGGACATTTTGATACACAATAATGACATCCGGTACAAGGTACAGCAGTCTTTTTGATCATCTCATCAGCAATACCGAGGATCAGCTCCATCTCCGATTCTGATAACGGTTTGCTTTCCTCGTAAGTTTTGATATTGCTTTTAAGCTGCTGCATATTGGACATACCCGACAGTGTCATAGTTACAGACGGAATACTCTGAAGGAACCTGAATGCCCAGGCAGGCACCTCTTCATCAGGCCTTGCAGCTTTCAGCTTCGCTGTGGCATCTGAAGAAAGCGTGGCAAGCTGTCCGCCTCTTACGGGCTCCATTACCCAGATCGGGATATTCCATTTCTCAAGAAGCTCTACCTTCCCCTTGGCATTCTGGAAGTGATAATCATAATAATTAAGTTCTATCTGCGCAAACTCCATATCCTTGCCATAAGCTTCAAGGAAACGCGTAATACATTCAATGTCACCATGTGCGGAGAAGCCCAAATGCCTGATCCTGCCGTTTTTCTTCTGCTCCATGAGATAATCATATATCCCGAATTTAGGATCAAGATATGCGTCAATGTTCATCTCACAAACATTATGGAACAGATAAAAATCAAAATATTCTACCTGGCACTTCTTTAGCTGCTCTTCGAAAATCTCCTTTACCTTAGGCATATTGGCAAGATCATAACCCGGGAATTTGGATGCCAAATAAAAGCTGTCCCTGTCATAGGCTTTCATCAGTTTTCCTACAACCAGTTCAGACTGACCGCCATGATATCCATAAGCTGTATCATAGTAGTTAATCCCGTTAGCCATGCAGTATGCAAGCATTTCTTTTGCCGTATCAACATCGATTGTATTGTCATCTCCATTTAATACGGGAAGTCTCATATTTCCCATACCAAGTGCCGAAAGCTTAATTCCATTAAAGTCATTGTAAATCATTTTTGCCACTCCTTCCATCTCTTCTGCTGCTTAACCCCGTCCCGGGGGGATCATATTTTATCTCCGGTTCCCGGCTCTTCTTTGAAAAAAGCATATTATACCCCCTTCTCTACTATAGCTATATCCGACTATGCATTTATTATACCAAATTAACATATTTTTTCAAACCCCAAAGTTGATTCATACATTGATCTGCTGATACTCAAGCCACACCCAGTTCCTTCAGTCTGGCTTTCGCTTTCTCGTAATATTCATCACCTTTATCCTTGCAATATTCACAGTCAACGATCGTCCTTCTGTAGTATTCAATAGCCTTATCCGTATCTTTTTCCACACTCAGGCCTTCTTCATATATCTTTCCAAGACTGTACAGGGAAAGGGACTCGTTTTTTGCAGGTGTAAGGAATGATTCGATCGCTTTTTTATAATCGCCCTTTTCCATATACAGGCTGCCCATGCATTCGTAGCCATGCTCACATCCGTTATCAGCAGCAAGCCGGTACCAGTTCATCTCGGAATCCCATGTCGCATCATTACTGTTCTTCTCCCATGAACCGATCACTATATATGCAAATCCCGGCAGCCTGAAGCCGGTTTCGTATGCCATTTTGAAATAATGTCCCGCTTTATCATAATCAAAATCAACGAACTCTCCAAACAGATACTTTTTTCCCAGTTCATACAGCGACTTTCCGTCCGTTCCGGTCATTGCATTTTCCAGGTAACAGCGGTATGCCATTTCCTTATCGCCTTTTTTCTCATAACGCTGTGCCATTCTGTTCATCCCGGCTGCATTGTTTATGACTCTTACTCTTTTTTGCATAGGCTCCTCCTATTATCGGTTGTGAACATCCGATATTATCTGCGCTAAAATGGACCACTGCCACCGTCCCCCGGTCCATTAGAAATCTACCAGGTATATCCCCACACTGATCTGCTTAAAAGACCCTTTCATTGTTATATCGCTGATCTTAGCTTTTAATAACTTCCCTGCATCCATAAGCCTGGCAAATATCAGGTTGTCCTTCTCAGGGACATAGCCAAGCTTCTTGCCATCGGCGTTAAGCATCAGGATGGCATTGCTGTCGAACTTATTGCTCTCACGCTGAAGGGTAAGCATATCGCCGGCCTTGATCCGGTCCAGTACGGAACTGTCATCAAGGTGTGTGGTACCCGCTATGTACGAATCAAACAGATGTATCTCCCTTATAAGCGGCTTTATGATGTCGCCCAGTTCATGTGTATCCACCAAAGATACAAGCCCCTGCTCCTGTTTAGTAAGCTCATTTGACATGATAATTGCTCCTTTCGTCTGTTCGCCACCTTGGGGAACTTCCAGCCTCATCCTATGTTACAACACCTCATCCGCCTCCTAAAGGAGGCACCTTGCCTTCGCCAGGCAGGGCATCGTACGTCGAATGCTTTAGCGTTCGACTCCAATACTTCGTATATTGATATATCCCTTCGCCAAGAAAGACATAAAAATCAGTTCATCATAAAAGTAAATGTCATCCCGTATCCCAGAAGACTATCCAGCATCTCCTCCAATTTATTGCTGTACTCTTCGTATTCCTTAAGCTCATCTTCCAGTGCCTTTTTCTTCTCTGCAACAGCAGTCTCATCTTCAAGCAGGTATCTGTACTGGTACGGGTCGGTATTCAGGATATTATCGATCTCTTCCTCAAGCTCCTTTATCTTTGTGTCGATATCGGGTATCTCGATCTCCATAACACCCATATCCAGCTTAGCCATAAGTGCGTTGATAAGCACTTCTGTCTCCTTCATCTCCTTAAGTTCATTGCATTCATAGGCGATGACAAGCCTCTGCCACAAGCCTTTCAATTCCTCGTTCGTGTTGGTAAGCGGATTGATATCGGGGTGGATTTTCTTGACCATACGCCGGTAAATCCTTTTGATCTGCAGCAACTCCGTCTCAGTGACCGTACCGGCAGATTTAGCTGCTTCATTTTCCTCTACCATGGCTTTTAATCTTTTCTCATAATCGGCCAGCTGTCTTTCCAGGTAAGTCTGAAGTCCTGCCAGGTCAACATTCTTTCCGTGATTTTTAAAGGACTGGCAATATTCTACGGTCTTCTTTTTCCTGATACACTCTATCTTCTTTTCAAAGACCTTTAAGATCAGCTCGCCGAAAGTCCTGGTGTATTCCTGCCCATACTGAAAAGCACTTTTTCTTAAAGCATCACGCTTTAACAGCAACTCCTCATATCTGGCATATGAAGAATTCTTTACTTTAATGATCGCGTCTCCCATGTCGTCCCTCCTTGATCTGTCAGTATTTGCCGCACTTTAGTACGCTAAAGGGGCAGACCCCTACCTTTGTGTCATTATCCCCGTGATCCCCGGATTATGACTCAACATAGAATCCCCAGAATTCATCATATATTTCTGTGATCTTGGTATCATCCACACAGGCATCCTTAAAGAAATCATCGCGGCTATGATACCATTTTCCGTTAAAGCAGACTGTGCACTCGTCTCCTTCCATAACGGATTCCAGGGACTGAGGTTCATCATTATATATGAACGTTATCTTGTGAGGTGATTTTAGGAGATAATACAGATCATAAAGGTCAAAGTCATCCGTATCAAGATCAATCAGCTCGTAAAGGTCATCTATCAGCCACTTCATGATGTTCATATTTCCGAAGAAAGCGTTATAGCTTATCCTCTGCGCCAGGAAATCCTTAGCGTACAGGTAAAGCTCCACAGCCTCATCCTTACGCCCCTGTGAAGTCCTGATCCTTGCAAGCCTGGTGAACACCTCCGGCACGGGATCAAATACATTTGTCATCCCCTTAACTTTCGGATACAGCTTTTCTATTATCTCCTCATACTTTTTCTGATCCTTATCTACATAATACCCGTTCCGGTACATGTCCGCAACCTTATAAGCCGCTACCGGATTACCTTTATCCATAAGCTTCGAAAAATACTCGAAAGCCTTCTTAAAGTCCCTCTCCCCGGTCCTGCCATAATACCAGATATACCCCAGGCACTCATATGCCGGATCATAATCATATGTCGCAGCCATCTCATAGTACTTTAGTGCCAGATCAAAACGCTTGATCTCGTAATAATACCCGCCCAGGCTCAGCATATCCCCGGGATTATGTTCTTCTTCGATAAGGAAGTTCATCGCCTCTGTAAAAAGAAATACCTCCTCCTCGGTAGGGTTCTGATTCTCCTGAAATTCATTTTGTATATCTCTTGCTTCATTAACCGTCATCGTGTTCCCTCCTTATCATCTCTGAACCCAGTATAGCGCATGCAGGTGTACTATAAAACTCCCTGGGAACAGGGGACGGTTCTCCGTTCCCAACCCCATTTTTTTAGGGAACTTTTCTTGAAATCTTAGTCAAAAAAGTTCCCTAAATCCATCAGATCTTATTTAAGGTGCAAAAGTAACTTAAATGTATTACTTTAGTCACATTTAGTGCTTTCCCATACACACATACCTTCAGAAGCGGTAATGCCTTTTATGATCTCAAGCATTTCATCCGAAGGGTTAAAGAGGCTCATATACATATCATCCGGATCGGAAACGATCAGTGAATCCTCAACTAATATCTGTAAATATTTGCGACCTACTGATTCCTTAAGATCAGCTACTGTTATATCATCTGTCTCCTCACCATCCGGGAGTACTATTTTAAGATCATAATAACACCTTAGCTTCATCAGTACGTTGAAAAATTTCTTTTCCAGCTCCTCCGTATGAAGATATTCCTTCTCAAGCTCGGCATACTCTTTTGCTTTTCGCCTTGGGACACGCCCCGGTAAGATATCAAGTATAAAACAAGGCGCCTCCAGTAATCTTTCCAGTTTATCCATTATCCTTACCTTTTCTCTAATCCTCTTTAAATGGACCACGTGTAATGGGAACAGGGGACGGTTCGAGACCACTGAAAAAGTCCTCTGCCCATTAAAATAAT
>CAMORO010000117.1 GCA_946623875.1 uncultured Lachnospiraceae bacterium
CAGGCTGAAAGGGAACCCCGGGAGGAAGCAAAGGATGAGAAGGCTCCCGCCGTGTCCAAACGTTCGATCGGACTACCGCTTAAGCGTCCTGACAGGAAGCCGGATAAGAAGGATAAGAGCCGGGGAGTGCCGGACAGATTAAGTGAGAAGGCGCTGTATGACATGGGTACGGTTATTATATTCTGTGCCTTTGTAATAGCGTCTATTGTTATGTCCAACAGCGGTATTGAACTTTTTAAGATAAATCTGACAATGGCCGGGGTAACCTTTGCAGTGGCGGTGCTTGCGGCTTTTCGTGTTATTAACGGGGCAATGATACTGGCAGGACTTCAGACTGTCATATTTATAGGCGTGTCATTATCCATGTCATCCGGCGGGAAGCTTGATAACAAGGTTTTGTTTGGCTGGATACTTGTTCCCGGGCTGCTGGTCACGGGTTATTCGTTTATTGACAGATCCAAGAAGGAGCAGGAGAGATTAAGAGAGGTCATGAACGGGCAGTTGGATCAGCTTATTATGACGGATCCTGTTACCGGCCTGTACAATTTAAGAAGTATGTATATGGATATACAGACACAGATATCATATGCGGAGCGTAACAATAAGCAGATATGTCTCATGATCCTGAAGCCGAAATATGTTGAGGAAATGAAGGCGGTACTTAAACAGGATGAATTCGATGAAGTGGTGGTAAGGCTGTCCAAGGCAGTATGTGATACGGTAAGGCTGGAGGACAAGGTATATGCGATAGATTCCGAGGGAAGCTTCGGTGTTATCCTTACCTGTGATCTTGCGGGCGCGGAGCTTGTGGAGGAGAGACTGGCTGAGAAGCTTAAGGATGAGGAATTGTACGATGGTGTGGATGAAGAGCATGATATCCGTGTTGAAATGATGCTTGGATGTGTACAATATGATGATGAAATAGACAGGGATGCCATCCGGTTCAAACGCATGGCAGAGGAAGCACTCAAAGATCTGTAACGTGTATATGTCCTGAACAGTTATTCCGGGAGACAGAGAGGAAAGGATTTATATCATGAAATATTTTGTTACCGGCGGTGCCGGATTTATCGGTTCAAATATGGTGGACAGGCTTCTGAGTGAGCCCGGGAATGAGGTTGTAGCTTATGATAATTTCTCGACCGGGAGAAGGGAGTTCCTTGAAGAAGCTCTTAAAAATGACAGGTTTAAGCTGGTTGAAGGCGATACACTTGATCTTGAAGCCATGACAGAGGCAATGAAGGGATGTGAATTCGTATTCCATTTTGCCGCCAATGCGGACGTGCGCATGGGATGTGAGCATCCGAGGAAGGATCTTGAACAGAACACGATAGCAACCTATAATGTATTGGAAGCAATGCGGGCCAATGATATCAAGAGGATAGGTTTTTCTTCAACGGGTTCGGTATACGGAGAAGCCGAGGTTATACCCACTCCCGAGGATGCGCCTTTTCCTGTACAGACATCATTGTACGGAGCCAGCAAGCTTGCCTGTGAGGGACTGCTTGCGGCATATGCCGAAGGCTTCGGGTATACGGCTTATATCTTCCGCTTTGTTTCGATACTCGGTGAGCGTTATACACACGGTCATGTATTTGATTTCTGTAAGCGGTTAAAGGATGATCCGGATCATCTTCATATTCTGGGTGACGGACATCAGAAGAAATCCTATCTGTACGTGAAGGACTGCATGGAGGCAATACTTACCGTAGTACGTAATGCCAATGAAAAGGTCAATATATACAATCTCGGAACGGATGAGTATGTGGAAGTAAACGATTCGGTAAGGTTTATCTGCGGGAAGCTTAATGTCAAGCCCGAGTTCACATACGCAGGCGGTGAAAGAGGCTGGATAGGTGACAATCCGTTCATATATCTTGATACGAAGAAGGTCCGTTCACTTGGGTGGAAACCCAAGGCAACGATAGAGGACGGTGTTGTTAAAACAGTCGAATATCTGATGGCAAATCCCTGGGTATTTGATGCAAGGGATTAGATCTGATAAGTACAGGGCATATGAGTAGTAAGCAGATGTTAAACAGGCTCAAAATACATTGTATTTTGAGCCTGTTCTGAGTAATTTGAGAGGTATAAGGGATGAAGGAATATGTGATGGGAAACGGAGCGATCGCACTGGGTGCTTTGGCTGCGGGAGTTAATCTTGCTGCAGGGTATCCGGGTACGCCGTCTTCCGAGATAATCGAGACCCTGTCGAAATATCCGCATGAGGGGCTGCATCTTGAATGGTCGGTAAATGAGAAGGCGGCAATGGAGGTGGCTGCTGCTGCTGCGTACAGTGGGGCAAGGGCACTTGTCACCATGAAACAGGTCGGACTTAATGTGGCATCCGATCCGCTTATGTCACTGGCATATGTCGGTGTGAAGGGCGGAATGGTTATAGTCAGCGCCGATGATCCCGGTCCCATATCATCCCAGACTGAACAGGATACAAGAAGATTTGCCGATTTCTGCCGTATCCCTGTATTTGATCCGTCATCACCCGAGGAAGCCTACGGGATGATACAGGATGCCTTTGAATATTCGGAGAAATACAAAACCCCTGTATTGTTCCGCCCGACAACAAGAGTGTGCCATGCTTATGCTGCGATAGATGTAAACAAAGGATATGAGCCAAAGAAGTATGAAGGCTTCGTAAAGGATTCGAAAAAATGGGTGATCTTTCCCGGATTGTCGTACAGAAATCACGGTCTGATCGAGGAAAGGAATGTGCGTATCGGAAAGGATATGTCAGACTACCGTTACAATTCCGTTGAAGGCAAAGGGTCTGTACGTGCAGTGGCAGCATCGGGGATAAGCTATGCCTATGCCAGGGAATGCCTTAAAGATATTGATGATATAAGGCTTATACGGGTGGCAGTGTCCTATCCGTTTCCGGATGATTTCGTTGCTGAGGCTCTTGACGGGATCAAAGAGGTGTTGTGTTTTGAGGAGCTGAGTCCCTATATAGAGGAACAACTGCTTAAGCTCGCGGGAAGGAAGCACCTTGATATTGATGTACACGGTAAGCTTGACGGGAGCGTTCCCCACAACGGGGAACTGAGTGTTGAAATTATTAAATCAGTACTTAATAAAGTATACGGTATGGATCTGAGCGGTTCACAGGCAGATCTGACGGATATGCCTGATCTTCCGGTAAGACCGCCTGTATTGTGTGCCGGTTGTCCGCACAGAGCTTCATTCTATGCAGTCAAGCAGGCAGCTAAGGGAAGGGAAGCCTTCTACTGCGGGGATATAGGCTGCTACACACTTGGGAATGCAATGCCTCTTGATATGGTGGACACCTGTCTGTGCATGGGAGCGGGGATAACCATGGCTCAGGGCTTTGACCATATGCATAAGGATTCGGTCAGCTTCGCATTTGTCGGAGATTCGACCTTCTTTGCTTCGGGAATGACCGGAGTTGTGAACGCGGTTTACAACGAGGCGGATATCATACTGTGTGTGCTTGACAATTCTACTACAGCCATGACAGGGCATCAGCCGCATCCGGGGACCGGCAGGAATATGATGGGAAATGTGGTTGATAAGATCGATATTGCAAAGGTGCTTGAAGGTATCGGAGTCAGCAGGGTGGTGACCGTAGATCCGTTCGAACTTGACAGGAGCATTGAAGTAATAAAGGAATGCATGGAGGAAAAGGGTGTCAAGGCCGTTATCTTTAAGTCCCCATGTATCGCGATAAGCAGACCGTCCGGAAAATACGCGGTTGATCCGGATAAATGCATAAACTGTAAAAAATGCGTAAGAGAGATAGGATGTCCGGCGATCACTCTTAATGATGGATGCATAACAATTGACAGGAGCCAGTGCACGGGCTGCGGTCTGTGCAGTCAGGTATGTCCGGTCGGAGCGATAAATGAAGAGCAGATTAAATGAGGAATAATTAAAGAGGTGGAAACCGTGAATAAGGATATAATAATATGCGGTGTCGGAGGACAGGGTACGGTCCTTGCATCGAAGATCATAGCTGCAGCATTTTCGGAGGAGGGCCACAGAGTTCATTCGGCGGAAACGATAGGCATGGCGCAGCGCGGAGGTTCGGTTGTAAGTCATGTCAGGATAGGTGAAGAAGCCTTTTCACCGCTGATACCCTATGGAAATGCCGATATCCTGCTTGGCTTTGAGCCGGCGGAAGCCGTAAGAAATCTGAAGTACCTGAAAAAGGACGGTACCGCGATCGTAAATACGACAGCGACGATGCCTGTAACAGAGGCTCTTAAGGAATCGGGCTACAGCGCGGATAAGATGACTGAATATATAAGGGACAGGTATGAGACCGTATTTGTTGATGCGGATGAGGTTGCAAGACAGTTCGGGTCAAATAAATTTTTCAATATAGTTATGCTCGGTGTTGCGGCAGGCTCCGGCAGGCTGGGTATAGATACCGGGATACTGGAGGAAACTGTCAGAAGGAATGTACCCGCGAAGTATGCGGATATAAACCTTGAGGCCTTCAGGAAGGGTTTCACAACGGGAAATGCGGTAAATCATAATTAACAGAGCGTAAAGCAGATCATGAAAACAGGGAAGGAGCACATTTATGAAGATCAGTGGGAAGCAGCTTGAACTTGTAGACAGGCAGATTAAGAGGATTCTTAACAGCGGAAATTATTACAGCGAGGTGTATAAGAAGGCCGGTATAACGGGAGTATCGTCAGCGGAGGATTTTGAAAAGATCCCGTTTACGGATAAGGCGGACTTGAGGAATGCCTATCCTCTCGGTATACAGGCAGTTCCCGATGAAGAGGTCGTACGTATCCATTCATCTTCCGGAACTACGGGGAAGCCCGTTATAATACCTTATACAGCAAAGGACGTAAAGGACTGGGCTGTAATGTTCGCAAGATGTTATGAAATAGCGGGGATAACCGCAAAGGACAGGATCCATATCACGCCCGGATACGGTCTGTGGACTGCCGGCATAGGTTTTCAGGCGGGTTGTGAATTGCTTGGTGCAATGGCAATACCCATGGGTCCGGGTAATACCGAGAAGCAGCTTCAGATGATGATAGACCTTAAGTCGACCGTGCTCTGCGCGACTTCATCATATGCACTTCTGCTTGCCGAGGAGATAAACAAGCGCGGTCTGAGGGATAAGATATGCCTTAAAAAGGGAGTTATAGGTTCAGAACGCTGGAGCGAGGCAAAGAGAAACTACATAGCAAAGGAACTGGGGATAGAACTGTATGATATTTACGGATTGACCGAAATCTACGGCCCGGGTATCGGGATCAACTGTCCCGACCAGACAGGCATGCACATATTTGACGATTATCTGTACACGGAAATAGTAGATCCGGTAACCGGAGAGGTTCTTCCGGACGGCGAGGAGGGTGAGATAGTGATCACTACTCTTGTGAAAGAGGGGGCACCTCTCATCCGTTTCCGTACGCATGATCTTTCGAGGATAATACCGGGTGAATGCAGCTGCGGACGAAGTTATCCGCGTCTTGATACGATCAGGGGCAGAAGTGATGATATGTTCAAGATACACGGCGTCAACATGTTCCCGAGCCAGGTTGAGGAAATACTGGGAATGGTTGACGGAGTATCCAGTGAATACAAGATAGACCTTGCCCATGATAAAGTGAAGAACAAGGAGATAATCATGATAACGGCCGAAGCAGACGGCAGAGTTGATTTCCTGACGGCGGGAGAAGAATTAAAGAAGCTGTTTAAATCAAGGCTTAATGTAACGCCCAAGGTTACCATTGTTTCGCTTAACACCCTGCCGCGTTCCGAGAAGAAGACGCAGCGCGTATTCGACCACAGGGATGAGTAAAGCCTGTATACAGTGCAAAAAGGTTCTCTGTGTCACGCAGGGTGTCAGAGAGAACCTTTTTTACATGGACAGGAGCTTGGCGATCAGTACGTCTATATCCTCCTGTGACATTATCGTCTGATTGTTAATAAGATCTGCATTAAGTTCATCGAGCTGACCGTATTCCTTATATGTATTGAGGGCA
>CAMORO010000118.1 GCA_946623875.1 uncultured Lachnospiraceae bacterium
AAGAAAGGAAAGAGTAATGGATACAGTTATTGAAATCTTGAAAAACGTACATCCCGAGATTGATTACGAGACGGAGACAGGACTTATCGATAAGCGTATCTTCGATTCGTTTGATGTGGTAAATATTGTCGGCGAGCTTATGGATGAGTTCGACATCGAGATCACTGCCGAGCATATGATCCCTGAGAATTTCAATTCGGCAGAGGCGATCTACAGACTGGTACAGACATTAGAGGAAGAGTAATTTAAATGTCCTTTATTACTATCGATTTTGCTCTGTTTGTGATAATTGCACTGGCAGTGTATTATCTGTGCCCTAAGAAGTACAGATGGACAGTATTGCTTATTGCAAGCTATATTTTCTATGGCATGACAGGGATAGGAAACCTGGTATACATTGTCTTCACAACGGTTTCGGCATATGTGTGTGCACTTCTGATAGAGAACAAGAGTACAGAGCAGAAGGAATACCTTAAAGCAAATAAGGAAACACTTACCAAAGACGACAAGAAGACCTACAAGGCTGTTATAAAGAAGAAGCAGCGTATGATACTTACTGTGGGGCTTCTCCTCAACTTTGGTATTTTAGTGTATTTAAAATATGTTGACTGGGCTATTGCGTATATCAATCTGTTTCGGCTGAGCCATTTCGGAAGGACGGATTTCATACCGTTCAGGAATCTTCTTCTTCCGCTCGGTATATCATTTTATACTTTCCAGACAATGGGTTATCTTATAGATATTTACTACGGTAAGTATGAGAGAGAGCACAATCTTTTTAAATTCGCTTTATATGTATCATTCTTCCCGCAGATCATACAGGGACCGATAAGCCGCTTCGGTGATCTGGCAGGTGAACTGTATAAAGAGGTCACATTTGATTTCACAAGGATTAAATCCGGCTTCTACAGGATCATGTGGGGTCTGTTCAAGAAGCTTGTCATAGCTGACAGACTGGCGGCATATGTAAGTGATACTATAGCTCAGCGTGAAACATACCGGGGTCTGTATATCCTGCTGGCAGTATTTTTCTATTCGATGCAGATATACGGCGATTTTTCGGGTGGTATCGATGTGGCGCTGGGCGTGGCTGAGATGTTTGGTGTAAAGTTACATGAGAACTTCGAGAGGCCGTTTTTTTCCAAGTCCATTTCAGAGTACTGGCAGAGATGGCATATCACACTGGGTACATGGTTTAAGGATTACATCTTTTATCCGCTGTCCCTTAACAAAGGGATCATCAAGCTGGGTAAGGCAGTAAGAGAGACCGATGATAAAACGGGAAGAATGGCTGCCTTCCGTCAGGTTCTCGGCAAGAGGATACCCATCTATATACCTATGTTCATCGTGTGGGCGGCTACGGGAATGTGGCACGGTTCGCAGAACCGCTATGTGGTATGGGGACTGTTCAACTTTGTGTTCATAGTTCTCGGTACTGAGCTTGAACCCGTATCCGTTAAGATAGTGGAAAGATTTAAGCTGAATGAAGCGGGACTTATGATGAAGTCCTATCGTGTGTTCAAGACCTTCTGGCTTATGTCATTCTTAAGGATATTCGATATAAGCAAGGATGTTCCGGCGGCATTTGATGCGTTTAAGCTTATATTCAGGGACTGGAGCACATTCAGTCTTGCTACCGTGTATGAACAGCTGTCATTACCGATGGAGGATTTCATTGTCGCAGTGATCGCCATACTTGTGATGTTTGCGTTTGACCTGATACAGCGCCGCGGAAGCGTCAGGGAGCGTATATTCAGGCTTCCGGTTCCCACGCAGTGGGTACTTCTTTCGCTGCTTGTTGTTGCCGTTTCGGTATTTGGATATTATGGTCCGGGATATGACGCAGCAAGCTTTATATACGGGGCTTTCTGAGTTTCCCTGAGTATTATTTGAATAATTAAATACTATACACAACTTGACTTGGATGAATTGAGATGTTATTATTTTGCCGTAAAAGGTGCTACCGATAGACGGTTAGTCCGGTTTTATAAGCGATAAGTAACCGCCCAGTCTTCCAGGACGCTTGGGCGGTTATTTTTGTGTCTTGGAATCATGCTGTCCATGCATGTAACCAAGACTGTAAAACGCAACACAAAATGCCAATACAGTTATAATATTTCTCATGAGAGATTTCTATGATAAATGAAGTTTTCATTACTTCAACTGAAGGATTAACCGCCTACCGAATATGATAGCACCGCATGAATTATAGCAAATGTATGTTCGAATATCAAGCGGAAATAGAAAAATATGAATAAGATTTCAAAAGCCGGCATTATTATACTGAAAATCATATTGATCTTCGTGCTGGTTGTTACTTTGAACAGAATATTTATGCCGAAGTATATCCACGAGAATCAGGACGGGCGTATCACGCAGGAGTATTATCCGCAGAAAAAGTACGCCGATGTGATCTTCGCGGGATCCTCGACGGTGCACAGTGGAGTATCACCAGTGATACTGTGGGAGGAGGCAGGGATTTCATCCTTTGTAAGAGCCAATGCTTCACAGACCATGTGGATATCCTACTATATGATAGAGGATGCGGTCAAATGTCATAAGCCGGAGCTGGTATGTCTCGATACTACTTTTATTAAGTACGACGATGATTTCGCAGAGGAACCGAGCACCAGAAAGGCACTGGACGGGATGCGTATGTCTCTGTCGAAGATAAGATGTATCGAAGCATCCATGGGAGAGGATGAGAAGCTGTGGGATTATCTTGTTCCGCTGTTCCGCTTCCATTCGAGATGGAAGGAACTGACACTTGATGATTTCCGGTATGCGTATTACAATAAACCGGTGACATTTAACGGATATCTCAAGGATGATGTCGTTGAAGCGGCCGAACCCGGCGATCTCGTTTATACAAGGGACGGGGACACCGGTCTTAGCAGCAGAAATGTTGAATACTTACGACGTTCGATCGAACTGTGCCGGAAAAACGGCATTCAGATAATGCTTTTCAAGGTTCCCGCCCATTCTTCCAACTGGAGCAGGGATTACGACAGACAGATATCGGATATAGCTGCAGAGTACGGAGTATCTTATATTAATTTCGATGAGCTTAATGATGAGATAGGATTGGATTACAGTACCGATACTCCGGATGGAGGAAGTCATTTGAATACTTCGGGTGCCGAGAAGTTCTCAAGATATCTTGCGGACTATATTAAGGATAATTACAATGTCATGGATCGCAGAAGTTATGATGATTTTGCAAGGAATCTTGAGAGCGTCAGACATCGATATATGGCACACTGATAGAGTTGTGGAAACGGAATTTAGGTAGAGGAGGATATATAAATGGAGACTGACAGGAAGATAATACTTACGGGTGACAGGCCTACGGGAAGGCTTCATCTGGGACATTACGTGGGTTCCCTTAAGAGGCGTGTGGAACTTCAGAATTCGGGAGAATATGATGATATCAATATACTGATAGCAGATGATCAGGCTCTTACGGACAATGCGGATAACCCGGGGAAGATCAGGGATAATATCATAAATGTTGTGCTTGATTATCTGTCTGTGGGTATCGATCCGGATAAGTCGACCATATGCATACAGTCTCAGCTTCCGGCGCTTCACTCGCTTACATTTTATTATATGAATATGGTTACGACAGCGCGTGTGTCCCGTAATCCTACTGTGAAATCGGAGATACAGATGCGCGGATTTGCTGATGAGGGACTGCCTGTCGGTTTCTTCTGCTATCCCATATCACAGGCTGCAGACATAACCGCATTTGACGCAACGGTTGTTCCTGTGGGAGAGGATCAGCTTCCCATGATCGAGCAGACGCGCGAGATAGTGGAGAAGTTCAACAAGACCTATGGTGATGCACTGGTACTTCCCAAGGCTATGATACCCGAGAATGAAACGCAGCGAAGGCTTCCCGGTGTTGACGGTAAGGCCAAGATGAGCAAGTCGCTCGGGAACTGTATATATCTTTCCGATACACCGAAGACTGTTAAGAAACAGGTTAACGGAAAGATGTTCACCGACCCGCAGCACTTAAAGATCGAGGATCCCGGACACATTGAAGGAAATGTAGTGTTCACATATCTTGATGCTCTGTGTACCAATGATCATTTTGCCGAGTATCTGCCCGATTATTCGTGTCTTGATGAGATGAAGGAGCATTACATGAGGGGTGGACTCGGTGACGGTGTGTGCAAGAAGTTCCTTATTGCCGTTCTTGAGGAAACACTCGCTCCGATACGTGAACAGAGGGCAAAGTGGGCATCAAACATCGGAGATGTATATGATATCCTGGTCGACGGAACGAAGCGGGCAAGAGAGAAGACAGAGGCAACGCTCGCGCGTGTGCAGAATGCTATGCGTATAGATTACTTTGCTGACAGAAAGATAATAAATGACTGGGACGCAATGCTTAAAGAGATGGATATATAGTTGTATATACTGTGCTGTCACAGGCGTAGGAAAGACACGGACGTGAAAGCGGAAGTGCAGGTAGTGTAAAGCAGATTATGAAAGCTGAGAACCGTCATAAGGAAACCGTAGCCTTGTGACAAATGGTTAGACAGGGTGTATAAAATGGATGAAAAAAGAAGGATATCCCTTGAAAGGGCAGATGAGCTTTATGAGGAGATCGAGGATTATCTTGCCTTTAAAGATGAATTTTTAAGAGAGACTGCCGAGAGAAGGGATGTGCTGTCAAAAAAGCATAAAGAAGAGCTGCTTAATTATTTTGATGCGGACGAGAATGACTGGAATGACTGGCACTGGCAGCTTCGTCACAGGATAAGCTCCGTATCCCTGTTGAGCAAGTTTATAAAGCTTTCGGACAAACAGTATAAGATGTTCGAGGAGATATCAAAAAAGTTCAGGTGGGCTACAACGCCGTATTATCTGTCGCTTATGGATTATGAGGATATGAGTTATCCTATCAATCTGATGGCACTTCCGAGTGCGGCAGAGAACGATACAAACGGTGAACTGGACCCGATGAGTGAGGAATATACCAATCCCGCACCCTGTATCACGAGGAGATATCCAAACAGGCTTATAATAAATGTGACCAGCTCCTGCGCGATGTTCTGCCGTCACTGTCAGAGACGCAGAAGGATAGGTGAGAGTGACCGCATTGAGTCGGAGGAAAACATCGCAGCCGCAATAGAGTATATCAGAAATACAAGGGAGATAAGGGATGTTCTTATAACAGGAGGGGATCCGCTCATGCTGCCCGATGAGATGCTTGAGAACATAATCAGACAGGTAAGGGCAATCCCTCATGTTGAGATAGTAAGGATTGGTTCCAGGCTTCCGGTGACGATGCCGCAGAGGATCACGGATGAACTGTGCGATATGCTTAAGAAGTATCATCCCCTGTTTATGAATGTTCAGTTCAATCATCCGGGTGAACTCACCGAGGATGCTGTCAAGGCCTGCGAGAGGATAGTAAACGCAGGAATACCCATGGGTAATCAGATGGTTTTCTTAAAAGGCATCAACAATGATAAATATATTGTCCAGCTTCTTAATGAAGGGCTGCTGAAGGCAAGGGTAAGGCCTTATTATATCTTCCATCCCAAGCAGGTACTGGGAACCAAGCACTTTGAGATAACTGTCGAGGAGGGGCTTAAGATCATGAAATATTTAAGAGGACACACTTCGGGACTTGCAATACCTCAGTATATACTTAATGCGCCTCATGGTCTGGGGAAGATACCTTTGCTCCCGAAATATATCGAGGAAAGTGATGACGAGCATGTCAAACTTAAAACATGGGAAGGAAAGGATGTAGAGATAATCTATTAAACTTGTCATATTTGTACAAAAATGTGTCGTAAAGCCTTGTAAAAATGCATGGTTTAATATATAATTGAAACAACCTGAGGTGTTCGCATAATCTTGATATTTTGAACCTACATCACTTTAAACGGGAATCCTATATCTTCAGATGTA
>CAMORO010000119.1 GCA_946623875.1 uncultured Lachnospiraceae bacterium
CGGCCGCCGTATCCCGCATCAGGATACTTACGCCCCCACTTCTGCATGGACTTAACAACGGCTGACTTTATCTTCTCCTCTGCCGCTTCAGGCCCCACATCCAAAAGGGCCTCAGCCACAGCGATCGTCATAACGGAATCATCCGTAAACACCGACCTGTTTATAAACAGCGGTCCGAAATCCTTTACTTTCCTTCCCTGATCAAACTCATAAGGGCTTCCTACCATATCACCTATTATTGCTCCGTACATAACTGCCTCCTTCCGCCCATTTGAGCAAAATCAATCATTCATCGTTTACATGTTCAGTATAGAGCAAACAAAAGGGAGCAGGGTCACCCGGCAGGCGACATTTACTCCCAATGTACGATTCTTCTTAGATAGTCTCTATAAATATCTTATTCAAAGCATTCCAATCTCTGTTATGCTCATCCGCAAGTTCATCTGCGATAAACGTATGTTTTACGAATGGATAGAAATATTATCTAACCTCTCAATATACAGATGAAGCTGATCCTTCCGTTCTTCCAGGATACATCGATGGATCCTTTGTATACTTTTACTATGCTCTCGGCAATTGATAATCCGATCCCATACCCGCCTTTTTCCGGATTATGGGATTCATCTGCCCTGTAAAATCTCTCAAAAAATCTGGAATAATCCTGTCCTTCACCTTCCAAGTAGTCGTTTGATACTTCCAAGCTGGTTGACCTGCCTTTTCGGTTCAATACAACGCATATTGTCCCATTATCATCACAATACTTTATTGCATTATCTACAAGTAGTGAAGTTAGTTGCCTTATCTGTGAATCCATCGCCCGCATACGGACATTTTCCGTCAAATTCTGCGTGATCTTCTTTCCCTCATTTTTAGCTACAGGCTCAAAAATCTTAACAGTTTCCAATACGGCAAGAGTTATATCACAGTCGTCAGAGATAGCATCCGACTCATATTCCTCAGCCCGAGCGATCGTTACAAGATTCTGTATCAGCCCGGTCAAACGTTCCGCCTGTCTTAATATGGATTTCGTCCACTCGCTTTCTCCGTCAAGCATTTCTATCATCTCGGTATTGGCCCTGATGACCGCTAACGGAGTCTTGAGTTCATGGCTCGCATTTGTGATAAAGCCTTTCTGAGCCTCCATGTTGCATATTTCTGATGTTATTGCCCACTTTGAAAAGAATAGCGTAAAAACAGCAGCAAATATCATACCAAGAAAAATCATCCCTATCGTTACATAAAGCAGTCTCGCATTTATATCTATGATATCGGAGCTATCCAGGTAAACTACAATCTTACCATCATCTTCAAGGTCTGCGACTTGAAAGTAATAATCGTAGTATCTCCCGAACCCCGGACCTTTCTCAAGCGCCCAATTCCCATATACCTCAGCTTCCTGTTTGGTGACAACAGCCGTATGGTTTGTGATCACATTTTGAATATTCCTGTCTTTATCGTAAATGATCGCAAAATATCTGTTATTATATGAAAATTCAGGATCCTCCACATCATCCATCATTGTCTCGGGATTAAATATCTCATTCATGAACCGTATGACTGAATGATTATGAGATGCTGAGACATCCCTGTTTTTTTTAAGATCCTTCGCACCCGGCAGATCACCTTTGTTATCAACGATATATTGGAGTACATTTCTGATATTTCTGCGGGTCAGCCATTGGTTACTGCCCAGGATCAAACCTGTCACGATCAGCATGGCAAGCGTTAACGAAACAAAAGATATCAGTAAGAAGCGTATTCTGATTTTTCTAATGCGTTTTTCATTCATAGCATCCCTCAAGTCACCCGGCCGTTATGATCATATATCCGGCATTATCATCGCTTATCACAACCCTCGATGCGACAGCCTTCAATTTATCTCTTAAGTACTGCACATAAAGCATAACTGTACTCCTGTCGGCATTCCCGGAATTATCCCATACGTTATCAATAATATAGTCTGCAGAAAGCCTGCGTCCATTGTTCATTATCAACATCTGCAGCAGTTCGAATTCTTTAACAGACAGCCTTATTGAATTCTCACACTTAAGTTCAAAGGTTTCACCGTTCAATGATATATCCCCAAAATCGATCACTCCATGGTCATACTCCTGCTTGCGCCTCGTCATGGCTCTTACCCTAGCCATCAGTTCTTTTATGGCAAACGGCTTGGAAAGATAATCATCCGCTCCTGCATCAAGTCCGGCAACACGGTCTTCCACCTCTGTTTTTGCAGTCAGAAGGAGGACCGGAGTTACTATATTCCGGGATCTCAACTCTCCGAGGACCTTAAGCCCGTCCATTTTGGGCATCATTATATCAAGGACTATGGCATCATAACTTTCTGATAATGCATGGTCAAAAGCATCCTGCCCGTCCATGCATGAATCCACATAAAAACCTTCATGTTCAAGCGCTGCAGATACAACCTTATTTAAGTCCGCCGTATCTTCTGCAAGCAGTATCTTCATTGATCAATACTCCTTTCAGCATTTTCTATCATATCTCTTATGGTCTGCATAGAAAGATCGGTCGAAGCAAGCTCATCGGCACATCTTTTTAATTCTTCCGCGATAAGCTTCTCCATTTCTGTCTTTTCCTTTTTGTAATGGATATTGTGCTCAAGTGCAGCCCACGTATCCTGGGAAATAGTCCGTAACTGAATCTCCGCATACCCTTTATCATTTACTCTCAATATAAGGTGATAACTTCTGTACCCGTTTGCTTTGGCATGCTTTATATAATCCTTTTCTTCCACGACTTCACACCCGTCCATGCACTTAAGATGATCGCATATCATATATACATCCTTCAGAAATGCGCAGACAACACGAATACCTACAGCATCATACACACTTTCCGTCGCCGATTCAGCCGTCAGGGGTAATCCCTTGCGCTTCAGCTTCCCGATCATGCTGTTCTCCGATTTTATCCTGTAGATTATATGCTCTATCGGATCAGAGTCGGAATTGGCAAGGGTCTCTTCCCTAACCTTATTGATCTCATCCAGTATGAAATTCATTATTTCTTCCAGGTCCTGATATCTGGTCCCATATATACTATCCATATCCCACCTTCATACTTACACATAAAATATTGTTTTTGAATACACTTACTATAGTAAACGATATATATCATTTCGTTCACTATAGTATATGCCGGAATTAAGAAAAATGTGTGAATTATATCTGAAAAATCAATCTGTACTGATCACAAGTGTCTTAAATTGTCAGTGGCAAAATATACCATTACAAGCGGTGCGAATAACATGATAATATTAAAGACAATATTGACTTTACCTGCATTATTGATAAAGATTGAAAAAAAATCTCCTATTTGATCTTCGCCTTAACACATCGGTCAAGGATGAACTTCTCCAGAAAATCGAAGTCAGCATCTTCAGCATAGACCTGGTTCTTGTCCAGCAGGTAGTCCACATGGATGGTATTGCGATTCCTGCGTACCTTAACAATCTCCACCCTTGCAAATTCGGAGGTCTTCGTATTTTTAACGGCGACGTTGTTCCCCAGAGCGAACATGTAAGGCTTCCCAGTCAGTGCCCCTGCGAAAGATGTGAGCCAGCCGATGGCCTCTGCCTTTTTGAACTGCTTGGGCATCTGGATATGCTTCACGTAATCATCCGTCATTTCGAACAGTACCTGATATTTCCAGCCGTAAAGTGCTGCCAGAATGATGTAGGAAATGACGCTAAGCACGAGGAATATCCCCATCAATATCAGAAAAATCCTTCCTATTCCCAAAAGATCATCCAGGGTCTTCAGATCGCCTCCAAACAGGCTGACGATAAGATCAAATAGGAAAACCACGCCAAGGGAAATGCCAAGAACCTTCCACACTGAGAACATGATGGTGAGATTGCGCAGCAAATGCATTTCATATGTCCAACGGTACACCCCGTCAGAGCCAAGCCAGATGTTTTCTGAAACTTTCGTGCCATTTGGTTCGAACTGTTCTGTAGTTCCGTTCATTGTCATTCGCCCTCCTTTAGAAACTCGACGTCAAAGAAGCCTGAGTCATTGTGAAACAGCATCGGTATCCTTTCGGGAGTAACTGTGTCCACGCCCGTAACAGTACCACACACTGTTAACTTGACTGATTCCTTATCCGGGAAACAGACCGACTTACCGAATCAAACATGGTATAATCTTGTTACTTCATGGAATCTTGGCAATGTTAACGACACATATCCGTGCCCGGTCGAGGTTATCAACCCGCTCTTCAGCATCTTTTCACGATACTTTGAAAACGTTCCTGCCGACATATCAAGAGCCTGCCGTATTTTCTCTACCTTCACATCATCCTCACCCATGCACCTTATAATGCGTCTTTCATTCTGAGTAAGCGAATCCCATATTTTCCTGTAAGCAAAGTCTTCCAACATCTCGTCATATTTCTCAAGAACAATTTCACAATTGTCCACACCATATTCCCAGCAAAGCATTCCCAGAGCCTGAAAGCCGAAGGCGTAGCCCTTCGTAAGCTCTGCAAGACGAAGCGCCGTATTCTCATCAATATCAAATATCTCCTTATATTGACGGATTATTTGATTTAAGCTAAGCGATTCCAAGCGGATCTTAGGGGAACGCAAAAGAAAAGTAAGAGCGGGATCATTCTGAATGGAATATATATTATCATACAGACCGGTCATCAATAGGTATACCGGCTGATCCTGCCTGAGCCATATCTGAAACTGTGCCGCAAACTCCCTCATATCCTGATTATGCATAACTTCGTCTATTGTTATAAGAACCCTTCTGCCTTTCCTGCCTGCCGTACCAAGCAGATCGGAAATAACACTCACACTGTCTCTATAATCGGTTACACCTCCCATCCCTACACTGACACCCATTAAAGAAACATTAAAGCCCTTGTCAAGCAGCTTAGGGATATTGTTACATGTGTCATACAACCTATGCGCAAGATCATCCAGAAGATTTCTTGTTGAATTAAGGTCAACCACTATCCAGTCACCTGATGAGCGAAGCTGCTTTGTAACCGCAGTCATCAGTACTGTCTTCCCACTCCCTCTTATCCCTTCTATCATGTATATCTGTGAAAGAGGTGATGATGAACTGAAGGCACTGCAGATCATATCGGTGTTCTCATATCGTGATATATATCGTTCCGGATATTTACCAAAAGTCAAAGTAAATGGATTATTGCCCCTATCACTCATACTGTTTTAATGATCCTTTCCTTTTTTCGCATTTCACCATAATGATCATGTTCGTCGCAATTCATCATAATTCATCTGAACTATATATTTTGTCGTATTTTATCATAATTCATCTAAATAATCAAGGAAAGGGATACCGTTTTATTTATACTGTAATCAGGTGAGTTTTATGGCAGAAAAACCGACAGTATATCTACATATAAGAGACTTGCGGGAAGACAACGATTTAACACAATCAGAAGTTGCCAATTACTTGACCAGCTTTAAGAACTTCTTATCGTTCATCTGCTCATTGGTAACATATTGCCCATCATGAAACAGAGCGTAATTCGTGATCGGAGTAGGAGCAT
>CAMORO010000120.1 GCA_946623875.1 uncultured Lachnospiraceae bacterium
GACGGTAAGATCAAAAAAGTAGAGAAGTTTGCTCTGTTTACGGAATTAAAAATGGCTGTATATGTCAATTCGGCGGCGATCATTTTAAAACTCGGCATAGGCACAACTGCTGTAGTCGGCGGAACGCTTTTTGCAAAGGGAGATATAGATCTGCTTACCTTCTTTATGTTCCTTATGCTTGTATCAAGATTGTATGCTCCGATGGAAATCTCACTGCAGAACTTTGCTGCGATCATAGCGACCGGCATACAGTGCGAGCGACTGGATGAGGTGCTTTCTCATGAAATCCAGACAGGTTCGGAAGAACTGAAAAATGATGGCTATGACATTGTATTTGATCATGTCGGCTTCAAGTATGATGACAATACGGACGTGCTTAAGGATGTCAGCTTTACTGCGAAACAGGGACAGGTAACGGCTCTCATTGGCCCTTCCGGCGGAGGAAAGACTACCATATCAAGGCTGGCGGCGAGATTCTGGGATGTGAATGAGGGGAAGATCACGCTCGGAGGAGAGGATATCTCCAAGGTGGATCCGGAAACCCTGCTTTCAAACTACTCAATCGTATTTCAGGATGTGACACTGTTTAATAATTCGGTTATGGAGAATATCAGGATCGGCAGGAACGGGGCGACGGATGAGGAGGTCATGGAAGCTGCGAGACTTGCAAACTGTGATGAGTTCGTAAAGCTTCTTCCGGATCAGTACAACACAAATATAGGAGAGAACGGAAGTGAACTGTCAGGCGGAGAAAGACAGAGGATATCGATAGCAAGAGCCTTTCTTAAAAATGCACCGGTGATACTTCTCGATGAAGCAACTGCTTCTCTTGATGCGGAGAATGAAACGGTGATACAGGAAGCTTTGTCCAGACTGATAAAAAACAAGACGGTTATGATCATTGCCCATCGTATGAGAACCATCGCGAAAGCAGATCACATTGTTGTGCTTAAGGACGGGACAGTTGCCGAACAGGGCAGTCCTGAATTTCTGTCAGGATATGAGAGCATATATAAACGTATGACTGCGCAGCAGCTTATATCACAAAACTGGAAAATGTAATCCGGAAATATATTTCGAGGCCTCAGGCAGGAGGATTAATTAATGTTTAAAAGTGACGCAGAATCACTAAATAATATCAACTAAAGAGAAAGGAGAAATCAAAATGAATTGGAGAAAATTGGGTATTTTCGCAGGAGGAGTATTGGCAGGGACGGCAGGAGTCAGGATACTGTCAAGCAAAGATGCAAAAAAGGTTTATACACATTGCACCGCGGCTGTCCTTCGGGCGAAGGATGTTGTGGTGGATCAGGCGACGATCCTTCAGGAAAACTGTCAGGATATTTATGAGGATGCAAAGCGTGTCAATAATGACAGAGCCGAAAAAGAACAGGATTCTGAGATAAAAGAAGAAAACATGGAAGAAAACACAGAAGAAAACGGTTAAGCATGAATGGAGAGTGTGAGTAATGAATGCTGTTATAAAACATGACATTCCCGGAAGAATGCGTATTCATTTTAAGAAACCTCGTTTTAGTTTCAGAGAAGCTGATACACTTCTTTATTACCTTGAAAGCTTTGGATGCATAGATAAGGCGACGGTCTATGAACGTACGGCGGATGCTGTTATAAGGTATTCCGGAAGCCGTGATGAGATCATAAGGATCATACGCGGGTATTCGTATGATAAAACAGAAGTACCGGAAAGCTTCTTTGAAAGCTCAACAAGGCAGATGAATGCAGAGTATTATGAAGATATTGTAATGTCGCTCGTGTGGCATTACGGAAAAAAGATGTTTTTGCCGGTACCGGCAAGGACAGCATTAACTTGCTTGAAATGCCTGCGCTATATATGGAGGGGGCTTAAGACGATCCCTGAGAAAAAGCTCAAGGTAGAACTTCTGGATGCCGTAGCGATAAGCGCATCTGCATTGGTAAAAGATTATACCACGGCTGCCTCGGTAATGTTTCTGTTAGATATAGGAGACAGTCTGGAGGAGTGGACGCATAAGAAATGTACCACGGATCTGGCAAGACAGATGTCCCTGAATATCAGCATGGTTTGGAAAATCGAGGATGAGAATGAGATACAGACGGATGCTGATAAGATCAAAACCGGGGATATTATAGTGGTTCGAATGGGGAGTATTATACCCTTCGATGGTGTGGTAGTACATGGAGAAGGACTGATAAATCAGGCTGCTATGACCGGAGAAGCAATTCCGGTAAGAAAAGCGGAAGGAGCAAGCGTATTTGCCGGGACTGTCGTAGAGGAAGGTGAGGTAACGATACGCGTGACAGCTATAGGCGGAAACGGAAGATATGAAAAAATCGTCCGGATGATCGAAGAGTCTGAAAAGCTGAAATCAGGACTGGAAAGTAAGGCAGAAGGACTTGCGGACAGGCTTGTTCCCTATACTTTTGCAGGTGCCGCATTGACATACCTTTTTACCCGGAATATCACGAAGGCCGTATCTGTACTGATGGTTGACTATTCATGTGCGCTCAAGCTTGCGATGCCTATTTCCGTATTGTCTGCCATCAGGGAATCAGGAGAACATGGAGTTACCGTTAAGGGTGGAAAATTCCTGGAAGCCGTTTCCGAAGCAGATATGATCGTGTTTGACAAGACAGGTACGCTTACGAAAGCACAGCCTGCCGTGAAAGCAGTAATCCCGTTTAACGGAGAGGAACGTGATGAACTGCTGCGAGAGGCTGCATGCCTCGAAGAGCATTTCCCGCATTCCATTGCAAATGCCGTGGTAAAGGCGGCATCAGATGCGAATCTTACACATGATGAACTGCACACTAAGGTGGATTATGTTGTGGCACATGGGATATCGTCAAAGATAAACGGTTGCCGGGCTGTTATCGGCAGCTTCCATTTTGTCTTTGAGGATGAGGGAACGACCATACCCGAAGACAAAAAGGACGAATTCGATCAACTGCCGGATGAATACTCGCATCTGTATTATGCTAAAGATGGAAAACTTGCCGCTGTGATCCTTATTGAGGACCCTGTCCGCGATGATGCGAAAGAAGTAATAAGTGCCCTTAAAAACAGCGGAATAGCCCGTATCGTCATGATGACTGGTGATAGTGAACGCACAGCAAAACGGATCGCAGATATGGTCGGCGTAGATGAATATCATTCTGAAGTGCTTCCGGAGGATAAATCCCGATACGTGGAGGATAAGAAAAAGGAAGGTTTAAAGGTGATCATGGTCGGAGACGGGATCAACGACTCTCCGGCGCTTTCCGCCTCCGATGCGGGTATTGCGATCAGTGAAGGAGCAGAGATCGCCAGACAGATCGCAGACATTACGATAAGCTCAGATGACCTTCAAAGTCTGGTTGTGTTAAAAAGACTGAGCGATCGGTTGATGGAGAGGATCCGTTTCAATTACAGATCGATCGTGGGATTCAATACCGGTCTCATCGTATTGGGGTTATTGGGTATTTTCCCTCCGGGAACATCGGCTCTTTTGCATAATGCGTCAACCGTCGCAATCGGTCTTAAGAGTACGACCAAACTATTGGAGGATTAAAAAACGGAAACCAGGTTCATACATTTTAAACTGGAGGAAGAAATGGGACTGTTTAAGGATTATGTAAGTCAAACAAGAAAACCGGAAGGGTTTCTGGGGAAAATGATGGTAAATGGCATGAATGGCGGTCATGCCAAGATGGCCGACTGGGGAATGATGCATCTTAAAACGATCATGCCGGCTAAGATCGTTGATATTGGGTGCGGAGGAGGAAGAAACGCCGGAGAATTACTCAAAAAGTATCCATCGGCTCATGTTACGGCAATAGATTATTCCGATGTTTCTGTAAGCAAAGCCTCCGCATATAATGCAGATGCCATAAAAGCAGGCCGGATGGTTGTTCAGCATGGAGACGTATCGGCTTTGACTCTGCCGGAGGAAGAGTTCGATCTGGCAACAGCTTTCGAAACCATATATTTCTGGCCGGGGCTTAAAGAGTGCTTTTCACAGGTGGCTAAAGTGTTAAAGCCCGGCGGAACGTTTATGATCGTCAACGAGTCAGACGGAACTGATGAAACAAGCCTGAAGTTTGAGAAGATCATTGACGGAATGAAATGTCATACAATAGAAGAAATAGAAGATTCACTTAAAAGTGCCGGATTTAGCAAGGTTGAATCCGATCACCACAAGAGTAAACCGTGGATAACAGTTATCGCCAGATTTAGTCATATTTGACAACAATACCTATAGCGGTTATAATTTAACCATAAAGGGTGCTACCGATAGACGGTTGCCCGAGATTAGTGTTAATAAATAACCGCACGTTTTCTCAGGACGGGGCGGTTATTTTTTTGTCCTGCTATTGCGACCTATCGCATAGCCAAGACCAAAGCAAGTAACAACTAAGCTGATAATAGCTATGAAGTCCGATAGAGTCAACATGACAAAGTCCTCCTCAACGCAATCCATTCGACACTGATAACAACATATGAAGTGAAGGAGACACCTTACTCTGGAAATATACAGTCTATCATAACTTCTGAAGAGTTGTTTGGGTAGTCAGTTCTATTTCAGCATAACCTGATAAGCATAATGAGGTTTTGATATATGACAAAAAATATAGAGAATAAAATGCACAAAGAACAGTTTTATAATCCCGGCGAGGAAGTTGTAGAAACTGACAGACTTATAATGAGACGATTAAGGCCAGAGGATTATTTGGCAATGGCTGCATGGGATATGGATGAAAGAGTATATAGATATTTAATGAGCTCTGTATGTAAGAATCCTGAAGAGCCACTTGTATGGCTTCCAAAGAAAGATCCCACATCAAAGATCAATATTCTAATGCTTGTGATTGATAAAGAGGATGGACATGCCGTTGGTACTTATGCATTAAACCATGTTGTCGAACGGGATGTATGGACTGTATCTTTTGTGAACCGATTCGATGATTGGGGAAAAGGATATACTACAGAAGGAATGAAAGCTTTTATGGATCATGCAGTTAATGTCTATGGAGCGCATTCTTTTGAAGGGGAATGTGCAAAAGAGAATGTGGGAAGTGCCAAAGTTTTGCAGAAACTTGGAATGATATATGATCATAGTTCAACATATTCAAAGAACGATGGGAGTGTTACTTTTGAATCCGATGTATATGTTCTTGAAATTGGAGAGAGAAAAATATCAGTATTTACATAAATGCTTATTCTACCGGAATATTATGGAGGGAATCTTGAATCTGACAGAATATGATGGAAAATATGTCCGTATCCGGGATACGCACGGGAATGTTTACTCAGGCCGTGCAAGATACGGAGGCGTTGATCTTTTGGAATGTGAATGGGGAATGGATGAGGATGGCATTTTTATTGAGGACATTCTCATCTGCAATTCTCAGATTGAATCAATCGAAGAAATTGTCCCGCATGGCACGGTTGAATTGCAGACGGAGCACATTGTGCTTCGAAGATACCGTCCGGATGATGCCGAGCAACTGTATCAGCAGTTTGGGACAGATCCGGAAATGTATAAGTACTCCGGATGGAATC
>CAMORO010000121.1 GCA_946623875.1 uncultured Lachnospiraceae bacterium
CCTCTTGTTATTGACCTTTGAATGATCGTCAATGGCTGTTGATTCACACACGCAGCCAAGACAGGCTCCTACTCCGCAGGCCATTCGCTCTTCCATCGAAATAAAAGCAGGAACTCCCATGCTTTCCGCCAGATCCTTAACACCCTTTAACATGGGCTTGGGGCCGCAGGCAAAAATCATATCCGCTTCAATCTTTTCACCCCTGATGGCGTCTATAACGGTTCCTTTTGTTCCGAAGCTTCCGTCATCTGTTGCTATGTACAGTTTTCCCGCACTCTCAAGGTCGTCCGTAAGAAACATTTCCATGTTGCTTCTGTAACCTGCAACTGTTATAACGCTGCATGGCAGGCTCTTTGCCAACTCAAGCATCGGAGGGATCCCGATACCTCCCCCGATGAGAAGTGCCGTCATATCCGGGGATATTTCCCCTGAAACAGGAGCCAGAAAACCGTTTCCAAGCGGTCCCAATATATCAAGTCTGTCACCGGTTGTCATACGGGAAAACTCATCCGTTCCCGCTCCGGCAATTCTGTATACCAAGCGCAGCTTTCCGGGCTTTGATGTTTTGTCGATCTCGCATATGCTTATCGGCCTTGGCAACAGTCTTGCATCACTGTTTGAATATACCGATATGAACTGCCCTGCAGATGCGTATTCTGCGGCATTTGTTTCGATCCACATCGAATATACGCCACCGCACAGACTCTCCTGCGAAATGACAGCTGCTGTTTCCTTAATCTTCATAATCCTCTTACTGATAGATATAATTTCCCACTTTGTCTAAAGTATAGCTGATTTTCATGGGTTTTTCAAGCCATCCTCCTATCTGCCAAAAAACGCTTTAAGACACATAGTCCTAAAGCGTTTCCTGTCATTTCCGGCCTGATCCGGCCAATAGCCGTATAGCGTTTAATCCTTGTAAATAAGTTCGAAATTAATACGACAATTATAATTCATTTAAAAATCACGCAGCTTCATCCAATTCTTCTTCGGAATCCGTCTCGATATCCTTGTACTGTTCATCTGATCTTGTAACAGTTGCCGGATAGATATTCACGAAATCATTTTTCATGGAGATAGGAACATAACCCTGCTCCTCATATTCAGCTGACTTCTCGTCCCAATTCTGCGTTCCCCACTCTCTCACATCATCATCGGCAACAACCATATATGCTCTTGACGGATATGGATTGCGCTCATCAAGAGTGTAGTTGAGCATACTTGTGTCACTTGATGAATTACCGAATGCCAGTACCGGCCGCTGACCGATCTCCCTTTCGATCCATATGGCTTTGTTTGCATTCAGATTTTTCTGAATGAGCTCGCCGGTAAATACAAGTTCATCGTTATTCACATATTTGTAATCCATGTTTAAGCTTACATCCTCGTAACCTTTGATCTTCACCTCGAACTCGCTTCCGATCACATGATTAGGAGTGACATATTCACTGATTGGGGAATTGGCAACAATAGCTCTTGAAGTGGTTCGTTCCGTTCCGCTGACAACATAGATCGTATAATCATTGTCATACAGGTATTTAACCAGCTGAACCATGGGAAGATAAAATCCGTCAAAATACCTCATATTGGTAAAACTGTCCGTTTTTTTGTTACCGAAGTCTTCTGCATATTCATAAAGCTCTTCAACGGTCATTCCGGCATATGCTTTGGCAAAATCTCTGGCAAGTTCCATATTAGCTTTGTATCCCGGTTTAATGGCACGGGCAGCTTCCTTTAGTTCCTCCGAAACCTTTTCAGGATAATCCTTCAGGCAATAATCAATAAACATGCACGTATCAAAGTATGTAAAGAACGTTTCACATGTAAGAGTTCCATCCATGTCAAATACCGCGATCCTGTCCTTTACCGGAATGTATCCTTCCGATTCCTTATCAACTGAAGCTGTTACAAAATCCTTCACAGAGTCAAGTGCCTTTGACTTTGCATTCCATTCCGATAAATCAGCCTGGCTCGAAATGTTTATATTGACAGAGCAGGCTGACAGAGATGTGACTGCCAGAATAACAAGTAAAGACACAACAATTCTAAATGATTTTTTCATAATCAGTTTCCCTTTATACCCCGGCCTCTGCGCCGGTCATTTCCTTCCTGCATATAGTAATCGCTCTTTTGAGCATACATCCTCTTTTCGGCTTCCCGCCTCATATCGTGAAGTGCCATTCCGGGATTTTCACCGGCTGTAACGTATCCCATAGAGATAGACAGAACGGATGATGAGTTCCCTTTCCACTTCTCAAACTTCTCACGCAGTTTTCCTATGAGGGCAGCTCTTTCACTCCCGGGCACATTGATGATGGCGGCAAACTCATCTCCTCCGGTCCTGTATATGCTCCCGTACGGACCCAGAACTTCTCTCATGCATGTTGCTGCGGCTATTATAAGTTCGTCTCCTGCCTCATGACCGTAGTTGTCATTAGTTTCCTTGAGATTATTAAGATCAAACGAGAAGAACACCAGATCATCCGGTACTTCTTTGTCTTCATTCGTATCCATGTATTCATCAAATGTCCTTCTGTTATTGACATTAGTCATATTATCTATGTGCGCCATTGAGAACAGAAGATTCTTGGTCTTCTCCTCTTCTATGATCGAATCGATGTTTCTGAAACCACATACGAATCTGACTACTCCGTTTTCATCGGTAACTCTTGCAATACATAGCTGGATGTAGTTTCTCTCACCCTCCGGATCCACTCTGTAATAGTTGATATGGTATATCTCATCCTCTTTTGTACACCTCATAAGGTTTCCGATATCGCCCATGGAATATACCCTTTCGCGGTCTTCGGGTACTACGTATCTCTCTATGTAATTTCCAAGTATTGTCTCGTATAATCCCTCATTATCCCTGTTCATTATATCTGCAATATTATTCTTTATGTTGCTTCGGATGAGTTTGCAATGATGAAGGGTCGCATCCACAAGCCAGACCGAATCATATTCACATGACAATCCCGCAAGAAGTGTCATCTGAGTATCATACTGGTTTTTGAGGGCAAGTTTCTCCCGTATCTGATCATCAAAATATTCAAAACCGTATATGAGTTTCTTGCCGCCCTCGAAAGGAATGATCTTAAGACGGTAGAATACTATTCTCCCATCACGGACGGTACGGTATGTATGATAGAGAGGGTTGTTTTTCTCAAGAGCATTTATTACATAATCGTAATCACCTAACTTGAGGACTCCTTCCATATCATCCCGGTATACAAGCGCATTTACATAGACATCTATAACGTGGCGAAGATGGGGATCCCTCCGGCATTCTTCCTCAAGGGGTTTGCCGTGCTTGTTAAGCCTGACGTATTCAACCGTAAGATCATCCGTGTTTACATACAGTACGGAAGTATAGCTTCTGGCTATCGCATCATCAATCTCCGCGTTTAGCCTGTCGCGCTCTTCAATCTCCTTCTCCTCGTCTCTGAACAGAAAACGCCTTGATCTGTCCGATATCTCATCATAGCGGATTATGCTGTATCTTCTGCCGTCTTTTGTGTACTCGTGCTCACCTATCCCGTGTATGGTTATAAGCTTTCTGTTTTTCCCGACATATTCATGAAATACAACATTGTAATGTGCGTCATTTCGCGAGAAATCACGCACAGCCTTTAGCATTTCCTCTCTCTCGACTATATTAACAAAAGGATCGTCGCTGTTGAGTCTCGTCATCATTTCTTCGGCAGTGGCTTCATACATTTTACATGCTCCCTCCGAAACAAGGTAAGCATGGAATCTTCCGCCATCATCATAAAATATTCCAAGCGGAATTGAACTGTGTTCATATAGCACGTGAATGTCCGGTGAAAAAAGGGGTTCCATATTATTCTCCTTTTCTTTGCTTATCTAAATAGAGGTTCTTATCCGCACGCTTAAGACACTCATTGGCATCATCGTTACTGTCTCTTATCACATCATAGCCGATGCTTACATTAAGTTCATACGGCAATTGATTTTCTGCCCTCTTTTGTGAAAGGATCTCATGAATCGCTTCAACCAGATGTTCAGGCAGTATATCTTCTTCCGGATTCTTGATAACGATCGTAAATTCATCTCCTCCGTATCTGCCGAGAAACACCGAAGCCTTTATCTGTTCGCATGTCTGCCTGAGGGCTTCCGATACGATCACCAGCGCCCTGTCCCCTTCCGCATGACCGTACGTGTCATTGATATTCTTGAATTTATTGATATCGATCATCATGATGATGACCCGGATATCCTTGTTGAAATGTATCTGCTCCAGATAACGGTTTATCTGGCCTCTGTTGTTTAAATGAGTCAGGTCATCCACCGAGATCATGGTCTGCATATTTTCAAGATAAAAGAACAGCCACATTACAGTACATCCAAAGCAAAATGTCGGGGCATTAAGCGCAACAACCTGAATCATTCCGAAAGCCATTACAGCCACGGGAATGCTTCCGATAACAAGAAACCTCCGCCTATCGGTCCTTGATTCCGATCGTATGGCGTATTTGATGGAAAGGATAAATCCTGCCCAAAGATAGAGTGAAGGCACCGCAAACATTAACGGATAATACAGGTTATTGAGCTCGTTTTGCTCATTGATCCAGAATAAAGGATCTGCAATATAGGCAATTACAATAACCAGTGTGGAAATGATCACCGGAATACAGATAAGCCTTCTTTTCCTTGCATCTTTACGGAAAGGCATTTTCTCGGATGCCGCAATAAACATGAACATCCCGTATGCCATCAGACTCAGCAGAATATAATTCGACAGATTGACAAGCACAACATAGGAGCGTTTTACCGTAAACTGACCGCTCAGCATCGCTGCCCAGAATGCATCAGAGATAAAATACAGCATAAACGCAACTATAGCCCGGCTAAACCACACCTGCTTCTCCTGCTTTGTGTTATACATTCTGTCGGTTATCAGAATCGTTGCCAGTATTATCACACAGATCAGGCTTGCTTCAGTATAAAATACAAAATAATCGAATCCCATAATCTCTCCGAAAATGAATAGTGAGCATATTATATCATATGTTTATAGTTGTCAAAAGGGACGGTTCTTTCTGACAACTTCAGAGCCGGACATTAATTAAATCCGCTGTCTGTTATACTTCCTATCTGTACCTCTGTTGAAGTATCTCCCTGTGTAGTGTTGCCATATACCGCCGCCGCCGGATATCCATTTACAACTTCTATATCATAATATGTTTTGCCGG
>CAMORO010000122.1 GCA_946623875.1 uncultured Lachnospiraceae bacterium
AAATATTTAAGAAGATGTACGAAAAAGGAGATATTTATAAAGGCTCCTATGAGGGGATGTACTGTACCCCCTGCGAATCATTCTGGACACAAAGCCAGCTGGTGGACGGTAAATGCCCCGACTGCGGCAGAGAAGTAAAGCCTGCAAAGGAAGAGGCGTATTTCTTCAAGATGAGCAAGTATGCCGACAGACTGATAGAGTATATTAATACCCATCCCGAATTTATACAGCCTGTATCACGTAAAAATGAAATGATGAATAATTTCCTTCTACCGGGACTTCAGGACCTGTGTGTCAGCCGTACATCATTTAAATGGGGTATTCCCGTTGATTTTGATGATAATCATGTTGTTTACGTTTGGCTGGATGCGCTTTCAAACTATATAACGGGAATAGGATATGATGCCGACGGGAATTCTACGGAACAGTTTAACCGGCTGTGGCCCGCAGACCTTCATCTTATCGGCAAAGATATAATCAGGTTCCATACAATATATTGGCCGATCTTCCTGATGAGTCTTGATCTTCCGCTCCCGAAGCAGGTGTTCGGACATCCCTGGCTTTTGCAGGGCGGAGAGAAAATGAGTAAATCCCGGGGAAACGTTATTTACGCGGATGATCTTATAAGGCTCTTCGGTGTTGATGCTGTCAGATACTATGTTCTTCATGAAATGCCGTATGACAATGACGGAACGATCACCTGGGAGCTTATGACCGAGAGGTACAACTCTGATCTGGCAAACGTTTTAGGAAACCTTGTCAACCGTACGATAACCATGAGCAACAAGTATTTTGACGGGTTTGTGAGCAGTACGGGAGCGACAGGTGAATATGATGATGACCTTAAGGCTGTGTGTACAGGGGCTGCCGAGAAGGTCAGAAAGAAGATGGATGAGATGCATATGGCTGATGCCCTCACGGAAGTCTTCAATATATTCAGACGATGCAATAAATACATTGACGAGACAGAGCCCTGGGTTCTTGCAAAGAATGAAGCTGACAGAAACAGACTCTCCGAAGTAATGTACAATCTTGTTGAGGGAATATGTATAGGAGCCAATCTGTTAAAGCCGTTCATGCCCGAAACCGCGGATAAGATCCTGATGGAGCTGTACGGTACCGAAAGAGATTTCGAACTTCTTTCGGAATTCGGAATCTACAGAAGCGGAACAAAAGTCACCGATAATCCGGAAATGCTTTTTGCCAGGAAAAAGATCGAGGATGTAATGGAAGAGGTTTCCAAAATACAGGAAGCCCAAAGAGCGGAATATGAAAAAGAAAACGGAATCCTGCCGGATGAGGATGCTGCAAGTTCCGAAATGCATGTAGAGGCAAAAGACGAGATTGAATATAATGATTTTGCAAAGATGCAGTTTGTAGTCGGTGAAATATTAGCGTGCGAGGAGGTTCCGAAATCCAAAAAACTCCTGTGCTCAAAGGTTAAGATCGGAGACAGCGTTAAGCAGATAGTTTCCGGGATCAAGGCTTACTACAAGCCCGAAGAAATGGTGGGGAAGAAGGTAATGGTTTTGCTTAACCTAAAGAGTGCAAAACTTGCCGGCATCGAGTCGGAAGGAATGATTCTCTGTGCAGAGGATGATGAAGGAAACCTGTCATTAATGACACCGGAAAAGGACATGAAATCAGGTTCGGAAATTCTTTAGAGTTATTGACTGATTTGTTTAAACATAGAAGGGAGAATAAAAATTATGAAAAAATTTATCAGTATGATTACTATTATGGCACTTACACTGGGAATGACCGTAAGTGTCGGGGCAACGCAGACTATAACATTTGATGATTCGGGGAACGGAACGGTTACCGAAAAGGCCAAGGAAGCTACGACAATCATCACCGCAACACCTACCCCTACGCCTACGCAGGCACCCTCTGAGGGCGGCGGGATCACTTCGATCATAGATTCACTGTTCGGTGGGTCAGACAAAGCGGATGAAGGATCAAAGAAGACTGATAAAAAGGGGTACATAGCTCTCGGAGCAGATCTTACACCCGAGCAAAGGACAAACGTTCTGTCGCAAATGGGTGTATCGGAATCGGATCTTGGAGATTATGAAGTTGTAATCACCACCAATGCCGAGGAACATGCAGCACTTGATAAGTATATAGCATCTTCAATAATAGGAACAAAATCTCTTTCGTCGGTACTTGTCAAGCCCGAAGAAACCGGACACGGAGTTGTTGTTACTACAAACAATATCAATTACTGTACAACGAATATGTACAGAAATGCCCTTATTACCGCGGGAGTTACCGATGCGGATATATTTGTATGCGGACCTACTCCCATATCGGGTACGGCAGCTCTGATCGGCGCCCTGAAGGCTTATGAGAGTATGAGCGGTAAAGAGGTAAGTAATGAAGCAATAGACACATCCCTTAATGAGCTTGTGACTACCGGACAGATAAAAGAGGCGGTAGGTGATGATCAGGCAGAAGAACTTATTGCTTATATCAAAACTGTTGTTGCGACTAACGACCTTAACACAAAGGAAGAGATAGACGCCGCCATCAGAAAGGGAATGGTTGATCTGAAAGTTACTCTTTCGGAAGAGGAGATCGCACAGATAGTCGATCTTATGATGAAGGTTAAGGCAATGGGCATTGATTATAAGGTGCTTGCCGAGCAGGCCGATGATATCTATGCAAAGTATAAGGATGATATTAAAGCGGGGACTTTTGACATCAACAAAGTAGATATCAAGGATCTCGGACTGACGGATATAATCGGAAATGCCATCACAAACACTGCTAAAAGCATAGGAAACAGTATTGCGGGATTTTTCTCGGGATTGTTCAAGAAATGACCTATGAGATCAGACATATAAAAAGAAATGAATGGAATATGGCCATGCAGCTGGCATGGGATACTTTTCTGATCTATGAAGCGCCTGATTATAACGATGAAGGAATAAAGAACTTTCATGAGTTTGTAAAAGGTGATGAACTAAGGAATATGTTTGTGCTCGGTGATTATTATGCACTGGGTGCATTTGATGAGAATGATGTGATTATCGGTATTCTGGGTATCCGTAAACACTGGCACATATCACTTTTGTTTGTGGATGGGGCTTTTCATCATCAGGGAATAGCAACCCAATTACTCAGGACGGCATTTACGGATGCTGCCGCTGAGGGAGTAGAAGAGATGACAGTGTTTTCGGCACCGTTTGCCGTTGATTTTTATCACAAACTGGGGTTTACCGATCTGGATGAGGAAAAGACCGCCGATGGTATCAGATATACCCCGATGAAGATAGAACTCTTTTGATTGCTTTTTTTTCTACGCTAAATTATAATAAAAAAGGTGTGTTTTCTTGCCTTAAGGTTTGCATAAAATGAGCAGAGCATTTAATTTTGAAGGCCCGGTATTTACATTTTTGTCCAGACTCGCAGATTTATTCTGGCTGAATCTGCTGTTTATAGTATGCTGCATACCCGTGATAACGATCGGAGCGGCTACAACGGCACTTTATTATGTGACACTTAAGATGGCAAAAGATGAAGAGGGGTATATCACACGGTCTTACTTCAAATCCTTTAAAGAAAACTTTAAACAGGCCACAGTTATTTGGATAGGTTTTCTTGTTGTGGGAATGATAATGATAACAGATCTTCGGATCGTTAACGGTGGTAACACAGCTGAGATTCTAAGCAGCCCGGCTTTGGGCAACGTGATAATGGTTGCTGTTTTCCTGATGGGGATTGTTATTCTTATGGTTGGTACGTATATATTCCCGATTCTGGCACAGTTTGATAACACCATCAAAAACACAGCCAAAAATGCGTTCCTTATCAGCATCAGGCATCTTCCATATACGATTGCTATGCTGGTCATAACGGCGATCCCGGTTGTGCTTATATGGTTTTTTCCGGCGCTGTTTATACTGGTGCTGATAATGTTTTCCGCGACTGCATATTTCAATTCCAAATTGTTTAATAAGATATTTGTATTATACATGCCGAAGGAGGATAGCAGTTCCGATCCGGCGGAGGATATAAATGGGGAAGGCTGAGAAGAACAAAAGCAATTCCATAACGACCCAGTGGGCTATTCCCACAATTATCCTGATGGTCTTTCTTGTATTTACACTTATCAGCTATAACAAAACCATGCAGGAGAATTCAAAGATAAAAGCGCTTGACAGGGTAAGCCGTCAGGCTGTTTCTGTTGCCGGTTATTATAAGGGACTGTATGAAGGCTCTGTTAACGGAGCGGATGCCATCGCGGATTATCTTATGAATGAAGATGACATTTTCTCAGACAGGGCAGTTGAGCTGATCAAATATCTTGATAATCATATGGGTCTTGTTGACGCATATATAGTCAAGAGTAACGGAAATGCCATAGATTCATATGGAAATACATATCAGACAGTCAATTCATCGGAAGAGTTCAAATCACTTCTTGGTACGAAGGACTATTCAGCGGCGATCGTAGATGAGAAAAACAGAGCTGTTCTTATGGTTTCAGCGCCTATAAGAACCGAAGACGAGTGGCGGGGAAACCTGATTCTGGTCTACAAAGCCGACAAGATCGCAAAACAGATGGATTCAACGGCATACAGTTATGCGCTTGTATATGCGAATGGCATCATAGGAGAGGTGTATGGTGCCGAGTCCGGTATTTACCAGCCCGGAGACAGACTGTCGGAAGTTGTGGATAAGCTGACTTTTGACGAAGGAAGCAGCACAGTGTTCATGCAGAGCATAGAATCCGGAAGGGCCGGAACAGTTCATGTAAACGACGGGAAAGGTGTAAGCTGTTACATATGTCATCAGCCGATAGCAACAACCGGAGCATGTGTTATAGTATCCGTAAGGGATAACCAGATAAACAGAAGCATTCAGGAAGAGAATCGGGATACCAGAAGCATGATAATGAAAGTCCTGATATCAATAGGAATATTTGTCGGACTTATCATAGTCATCTACATTATTAACAGGGTCAACTTCACAAAAGAAAACATGGAACTCCAGAATAAGGCCGAAACGGACCTTCTTACGGACCTTCTCAACAAGATATCAACAGAAAACAAGATCAAGGAATATCTTAGCGGGGAGGGCAAGGACAAGACCTGTATGATGTGTGTTCTTGATATAGATAACTTCAAGAAGATAAACGATACAATGG
>CAMORO010000123.1 GCA_946623875.1 uncultured Lachnospiraceae bacterium
GCAATACGCTGAGAACTTTTCTCATTGTTTTCTCTTTCATTTTAATCCTCCTTGTGTCTTGTTATATACTTCGCCTTTCCCAAGGGCTTCTTATATACACATAAGCTACGAAAGAGACCGCCGGAAATTAACGGGGTACACTTACCCTGTCATTTCCGACGGTCTTCCATCATAAAAACTATATTCCAATCCTGTAAAAAGGATACGATCGATCTGTTCTGTGCCTTACTGTACTGTATTGTGGGGAGTGTAAATCTGTTACTCATGGCTGTCAAGGCCTTCCTTTAAGGTTATTGTTCAACCCCTTTCCTATCATGCATATAACACATCCGCGCAAAGACTCCCCAGCCCTGCGAAACACAACGATAGCGAAATTCAGTATAACACCATAACGGGTTTTTTTCAACTGTAATCTCTTTTAATGGTTACTCAACTTACACACTTTATTTTACACTACCTTAAGATCCCTTAATGCAGTGAAGCCGTAAGCACTCTCAGCACTGTAAACAGCACACTTGATCGCTTCGCACATAACTTCTGCGGCAAGAACACCCACCACATCCTGATCGGCAGATACATTACCGAGTGAAACTGCATAGATGCTGTCACCGTCTACGGTTGTATGAACCGGGTTTATTGCTCTTGCATATCCGTCATGCGTCATACCGGCGATCTTGCACAATTGTGCCTTTTCAAAATATGCATTCGTCATGACAACGCCCACCGTTGTGTTAGCCGTGAACTTATTTTCCACGACTTCTGTACTTGATCTCATAATTTCGAGCGTATCTCTGAAACCGGTTTTATCTTCGTTAAGCAGACCCGCTATCTTATTACCGGTTTTGTGATCAAATATATCCCCAAGAGAATTAAGAACTACTACCGCTCCTATCTCAAGATCGCCCAGTCTCAATGCGTAACTTCCAACACCTGTCTTCATACAGGTATCCATTCCACAATATTTACCCACGGTAGCTCCGACACCGACACCGAAATTACCATCCCTGTAATTGGGCGCTTCAAACGCAAGCCTTGCAGCCTCATATCCCATTTCACGATCCGGGCGCACTTTCATATCACCCACAGTGAGGTCGAAAATATCCGACTGCACTACAAGAGGCACCTTCGTAACACCTACGTCGAAGCCGATATCATGCTCCTCAAGATATGCCTGGACACCTCCCGCCGCCTCCAGTCCGAATGCACTTCCTCCCGCAATAACTATCCCATGTACAACATTGGCAGCCATCAGCGGATTAAGAAGCATGGAGACACTAAAAGATCATCGGAGGGCGGTCTTCCTCGTAGTGACCTTCCTCCTCATTCCATACCTCATGGATCATAATACCGTAAAGTCCCGCCCTGGTTCTCTCTCTTTGCGCCTCAACGTAGAACTTACAAGCTATATTATCTGAAACACTCCGCGGATCGGAGGATGAGAAGCGCTGCGGAACGCACATATTATCATCCTGATAATATGCCGTTTCGCAGTGTATGCAGTTCGTACATTTTATCTCAATTCCCATTTTTACAATAAACCTCCGGGTGAATCTCTTCTGTATTTATCCCTGAGGACCTTCATGGAGTACATCTTGTCATCGGACTGTTTGAACAGCATCTCCAGATTGCCCGTGTAGGAAGTCATATCCTGAAGCACGGGGCCGTAACTTACCGCTATCTGATAAGGCAGGCCGGATCCGTCATTAAGCTTATGTATCATCTCTTCCGCCGCCTTGCTGAACCTTTCCTCTTCACCTTCGATCCTGTCCCTTAATCCGAGAACCACGAACTCATCACCGCCGGTCCTGCATATCAGGTCATCCTTCCCGGCCGCCGCCTTAAGTATCTCAACACATCCCTTTATTGCATTGTTACCGGCAGCATGTCCGTATGTGTCATTTATATGCTTTAATCCGTTCATATCCGCAGAGCAGATGAACAATATCTTATCATTCTCCTTAGCTTCGTCAAATATTTCCTTTGAGAACTGTATATAACCCTTCTGGTTAAGAAGTCCGGTCAGCCCGTCCTTGTACATTTCGCTCTGAAGAGCCTCCTTCTCCTGCCACAGCTTCGAATATTCGCTGTCCTTACGCCATGACATAAGCTCCTCATTGTTGTCAAAATACCTCTCAGCCTCCACCAGATTGGCAAGAAGCCGCTGAAGAGCCGTAACTCCCATGGTAAGCTGTTCGATACTCTCATGAATGCGAAATACACCGGTGAGATATTCAAGAAATTCGTTCTGATGCTCGGTATGACTCACGGATGCGCGTATATTCTTCGTTATGAACAGATCGATCTCGGTAACAAGCCTCGTGACTCTCTGTTCAAGGTCGTACAGATCCTTCTTGCTGCGGACCGACATCCCGTTCATGTCGGGATAAAGATCGGGCGACAGGTATGACTCTATATCCGCCGGAAGCTCATTGGCTATACGTTCCGCAAACCTGATAAGCGCATATCTGTTGTTAAGGACCAGCATGTATATCAGGAAATAATCATTGAAAAACCGCTTGGACATCATCTTGGTGAAGAATACACGGTTGTCCTCATATGCGATCGCATAGTACCCCACGCCCTCCCCGCAGCAGTACCACAGAACATTGTCAAAGGGCATCTTCATCCTCTGTGCGATATTACGCGGCATATGGTAGCTGGGCTTATACCCCTTCGTAAGATGATAAGCGTTATATGCAAGCTCATCATCCTCCATATACTCATAAACCATATAATTGCAGATAAGCGCCTTGTCGGGAACATACAGCGGGTAATTACCGGGATCATTTTTGTACAGGACATTGATACGCTCCGCAAAGAAAGTCACCTCTCCCACCGCATCATGCAGTAAGGAAGCGATCCAGTTCCCCAGCATAAAAGTTCCCTCGCTGTCCCTTTGACGTATTATCTTTGAATTCGAGGAATAATTCAGCTCCTTAAGGCTTGAATTGAACTTAAACAGTTCATCATCCGGAATATCGGGCTGCATGGCTGTCTCGTACCAGAAAAAGCCAATATCGCTGACAAACATGAAAAGACCGGCATCCACAACATCAAAATCATATGACCTTTCCTTTGAATTAAACACAAGAGAAAGGATCGGATGTCTGTCCGGTTCATACCTGTATGCGGTGCAGATATTCGTAAGCATGGTATTCCTGCCCGCATGTACCGAATCAAGTATATACTGGTACATATCATGCTCCCCACGGGGTACACTGTCGAGCCTCCAGTGCTTCTCGGGCACTGTAACATCGGCATCAAGCGGTACCATAAACGGGATAATATATCTGGTTTTGTTTATTATCATTTCGCTCATACCGGCCACCTTTTTAACTATTCAGGCATTTTAACCCTTTAATCATAGCATTTTTTCAGGGCATTTTAAAGTAAATCAGACGAGATTAAAACGCCTTGTTACATATTTGCATTTGTGATAATCTATACTCAATAGCGTACATTTAAGGAACTGCCTGAAATGAACACTTCCTCAGTCGGTTTACCCGCACGATAAGCCGTCCGGATAATATATTAACCAACGAAACAGGGAAAACAGAAATGGCAAGACGATATGAGACCGATATGTGCAACGGTCCGTTGTTTGGAAAAATCATCAAATTCACCATACCCCTTATTGCTGCGGGAATTCTGCAGCTTCTTTTTAACACTGCCGATATGGTGGTTGTAGGAAGATATGCGGGCAGCAATGCCCTTGGCGCTGTGGGTGCAACGAGCTCTCTTATAAACCTTCTCATAAATGTGTTTATGGGACTGTCAGTAGGTGCCAATGTATCCGTTGCTCACTATTACGGTGCAGGGAAACATAAGGAATTATCCCGGGCGATCCATACATCCATATCATTAAGCATTCTCTGCGGGATCTTTCTGCTTATACTCGGACAGCTGATCTCAGCACCCATGCTTACTCTTATGGGTACGCCGGAAGACATTCTTCCTCTTTCCGTGAGTTATATGAAGATCTATTTTCTTGGCATGCCGATGATGCTTCTGTATAACTTCGGTGCCGCCATACTGCGTTCCGTCGGGGATACCCGTCGTCCGCTGTATTTCCTGCTTGCGGCCGGCTTCATCAATATCGTTCTCAATCTGCTTTTTGTCATACGCTTCCACATGAATGTAAGAGGAGTCGCATGGGCAACCATAATATCCCAGACTGTCAGCGCCATCCTGATAGTCAGATGCCTTATTACAAATGATGGACCGTGTAAGCTGGTGCTTAAGGAACTGTGTCTTGATAAACGCGAAGCAGTAAGGATAGCAAGAATAGGCCTTCCGGCGGGCTTTCAGGGCGCTGTATTCTCGATTTCAAATATTCTCATACAATCGAGTGTTAATTCCTTCGGCGCCGTAGCGGTAGCCGGTAACACCGCAACCAGCAATATCGAAGGCTTCATTTACAATTCCATGAACTCCTTCCATCAGACAACATTAAGCTTCACAGGCCAGAATATGGGGGCGGGTAAATACGACAGAGTCAAACGAATTCTCATTATCTGTCTTCTATCTGTTACCGCCACAGGACTTACAATGGGTCTTACCGCAAGGCTGTTCGGAAGGGAGCTCCTTTCGATCTACTCAACCGAAACGGCTGTTATTGATTATGGAATGAAACGAATGAACGTCATTTTCCCCACTTATTTTCTCTGCGGAACCATGGAAGTCGTTGTCGGAAGTCTGCGCGGAATGGGTTACTCTGTCATGCCTATGACCGTATCATTATTGGGCGCATGCGGTCTTCGTATAGTGTGGATAATGACTGTATTCTCCGCTTACCATACTCCGGCTGTGCTTTATTCCTCCTATCCGGTTTCGTGGCTTGTAACCTTCAGTATTCACCTGTTCTGCTTCGCATTCATAGCACGTAAGCGCCTTGTTGGGGGAAAGCCTCAGCGCTAAGGTAGCGCCCCCTCACATTCGTTCGGCGGCATATCCTTCGGCTCCATCCTGAATTGCCTGCGGCAATGGAGCCTCAGTCATTGAATACATTATAGTATTCAAGACTGTAGCCGTCCTCTCCGTCATCACGCAGGAAAGCCAGACCATAGTTTCGATGTTATAGTCTGCGTCATTTAAGGCTTCTATTATTATGTCTTGAACTTTGTTTTCCATGATGAA
>CAMORO010000124.1 GCA_946623875.1 uncultured Lachnospiraceae bacterium
CATCAACAAGCATGCCCATGATCTCTTTCGATGCAGCTTCCTCAATAGCATCAGCTTTGTCCTGTGCTTTTAACATACCGGTATTCTTTTCAAGTTCTCTCTTTATCGCACTGATCGTAAGGTTTTCTTCTTCGATACCCTGTTTTGCTTCATATGCCGCATCGAGATATGGTTTTTCATAATCAAGCATTTCCATGGATCTGCTCTGATACTCCGTAAGACCTTTTGCCTTGATCTTAGCGATCTCCTCCATATCCTCCTTAGTAAGTTGAACATCGGACCCCTTTTGACGGGCCCTGAATTCCTTCTCAAGGAGTTTTAGTTCCTTTTCTTCAGCACTATCAGCATCAACACCATATGTGTCACGAAGAGCCGCCCTATCCGCCTCTATTTCGCTCACAGCCTTACGGGCATCATTCTGAACACCCTTTAACTTACGTATATTCTCGCTTCTTGCATTGAGATCATCGTCTATCTTACGATCGTTCGCAAACGCATCACCTATGATCTTCATCGCTTTCTTCTTCGCTTCTTCCCTTTTAGCTGCAATGGGATCATTCTGGGCTGCAAATGTACTTCCATTTATTGATAATCCTGATGATTTTGATTGTCCAATCTTCGAACCCTGTTCTCGATTTGATGTGCCCGTCACACTCTCGCCTATATAAAATGATGTATTTTCGACCTTCATGGTATTTCCTCCTGTCTCAGTTATAATTTGAAATCTATAGAACGATATCTTATGACATTCATCATGTTCTTGAACAGGTTTTGGAACCCTGACACATCCTGATTCAATACCTGTGACAAATAGCCATTCGCGGAGGAAACTCCAAGTGACATCTTAGCCGGAGTAATGAGTTCCTTATACTTTTCTGTAACAGGATCAAGCGATGAACTGTCAGAATAGTCAAGTTTTGAGAACATATCCCTGATCTTGTTTATAAGTTCCTCATTAGTTGCAGACTGAATAGTTCCAACATCGCCGCTATTTAGCTTCGAATTACTATTGAAACTATGTATTCGATCAAGTGCCTCTTTAGGGATAGGCTGAGCTTTTCCATAATAATTGGACAATTCATTTCCCGTTATATCAACGGCACCTACTCTTTCAAGTGTATCCTTTTCAAGTTTTATCAGTGCGTCGTTGTATTCCTGCATCGCTTTATTTACAACCGCCGCCTGTTTTTCTGTAAGATTCTCGCTGGCATATGCCCTGACACCGCCTGCCGCAATCTCCATTTCCGCATAGTTTCTGTAATCTATGTTCGTATTCTTGCCGATTCCGCATCCGATTCCATCAACCGAAGCCTTCATGACCGCGCGGCATTCCTCAAGTTCCTCTCTGGTAAATGTTGCGCCTCCAACTGTGAAATTTCCGTTATCATCAGATAAAAGCGGCATATCTTTCCTAAAGAACGCATCCAGCGAATAATTACAATACGCACCTTTCCCGGCAGTAATACCGATTACACCGGCACCTTCAAGCGAAGCACTTTCTCTGTATGATCCGTTCTTTTTTGATTCCTCGATCAGATCTGTGGCAGACGCCTTTTTCTCTTCCCAGTTTTCCCTGATCTTATTCTGATCAGCTTTATAGGAATTGTATGAATTGTATACCTTCTGCGGTATGATCTCGGTAGTGTTAAGTGTGGTTAAATCAATTGCCATGCATTTGCCCTCCTTTGGCTTGTTTTTGAAATCCTTTTCCATTCACATGCAATGAACGAACAAATCCAATTGTTCGTAACTATTATCGACATGGATCACGCCATTAATAACCTCCATGTCGTGAAACGACTATAAAATGACATAAAACGACTATAATATGAGATACACTTTTCTCGCGTGAATTGCAAAAGGCACCCTGCCGATGACATACAGAGTGCCTTGAATGAATAAAACAGAATTAGATGCCTATCAGAAGAAACTGTTGAATCCATATCCGGAATACAGACCGCCATATCCGCCGTATCCGGTTAAAGCGCTATAATATGACCCGCTGTTACCATATACACTCCCACCATAAAGCTGCTGGGTGTTTACGGTCGTTTGAACTCTCTGTGCGGAGTTTGACACGATCTTTGCATATGATCCGTTTCCGTTGAACAATGATTTTACAGTGTTCACGTCTGCCTTCTTAAAGCCTTCTTCATCAATGGACATCTTTCCATCGACTCCGACACTGATACCAACCTTGGAAAGGCTGTCCTTCATGATACCTGTCATTCTTGTCATGCTTGCTCCGGCGCTTCTTACGTTGGTATTGTCAGTTTTTGAAAGTGCTGATACCGTATCATTATAATTGTTTACAAAATCTGACGTTGCCTTGAAGGCCTTATCAGCATCATAAGTATCACCGTTTGCAAAAAGGCTGTTCTTCCCGGTATCGGTAAGGACATTTGCAGATGTTGTCAGTTCAGCAGCCTCCGTTCCGACCGTTTTCAATGCTGTCTGCGAATTGTACGCTGTTGTCCTGAGCCTGTTATATGCGCTGGTATTCTGTATCGCATTTTTGCTTCCGGATCTTCCATAATATGCATTTGTAAGCTTCGAATATGCTCCGGATCTCAGACTGGATATCTGTGACAGGTTACTGTATATGGAATTACCATATCCTCCATACCCGAGAATTGCCCCTAAGTTACTCGTACTTCTGTACATGCTCTCACCTCCCATCTGTCATTTTTCAGAAGCCTCAATACTGCCTCTGATTATATAATCGCCCGTTTTTTCATATAATCAACCACCAGTGCATAAATCGACTATAAAATGACATAAAACGACTATGAAACATGAGTATTATCCGTTACCCTTCCATTTTGTCGGCTTAATCTGCCGCACTACCGTTTGCCCTACCGCACTCCAGATGAACCGATCTGTAAAGCTTCTGTAAATAACAGGCTGTGGGATCGGTTCATCTTTCGTTTGGTTGAATAAGAAACGATCGAAATCAACGAAAAATGAGATATACCCCAAACTTCAAAAAAATGAAATAACAAGCACAGATAACGTGCCCTAAACGGGTACATTATCGCTTGGAAGGGGTCTCCCCTTCACCCGGTCAGGCTTCGCCTGATGTGCATTTTGCGGTAAAAATCAATAAACCAAGCGCAGGATGAGCCGATCTCAAATGCATGATCACTCTTAACGTTTTATTGATCGGTTCATCCGGAGCGCGGTAGTCCTGGGACGTCCGAAGGCGTCCCGGGATATTTTTGTATATACGAAGATATACTTGGGCATCCTTTCTTCGAGCTACGCTCGACAGGGTATAAGGGATGCTCCCTTGACAAGCGATAATGTGGCCGTTTAGGGCACGTTATCTGTGCTTGTTAATCATGATTTCTTTTCATTTTGATTTTTCCCACTTTTTTTCAAAATCTTTTCCAAACTCAAATTTATTTCCGTTATTTATCTATGTAGGGGAAAAACACTTCAAAACATCCTACTTTGATCCCTGGCAGGAAGGAGGTGAGACATATGGGATTGAGAATGTACTTAAAATACGGAGACGAATACATGAATGAACGTCACTGGGCTCTGTTCAGAAATATAATAGCCGGATCCCGTGGCAGAAGGAATCATCTGATCTACAGGGTGTTCGCAGCCCTTGTTGTGGAACTTGATATCGACAGTCTCGACGAAAGAAGTATGATAACCGAAATCGAGAGATGGGCAAACGAACGCATACGCAGCGGCCACAGGTCAGCAGGTTATACCGTGAACATCCGAGATCCGGTTCCGGTTTCCGAAGCAAATAATGCAAAAACTGTCATGGATGCTGATACTCATCCGACCGAAGTATCTGATACAAAATCAATGATCCAATCGGCAAAAGCACCACCTGAACATGAAACAGTCAAAAGCCAGCCTCAGACGAAAACAGTAATGACGTTTAACAGTTCCATTTTCAGCGGTGTAAATAAAAGCAGTTTCACAGACTTATAAATAATGATAGGAGGGTTAGATAATGAATTTAAAAATAGTTTCAGTAGATAGCGGAAAAGCAAACACAAAAGTATGTGCTTATGATACGAACACATCAGAAATAAGAACAGAGATCATAGCCACGAATGTAGCAAAGCGAAATGCCCTTGTTGAGCTGTGCATGAAAGAATCGCAGTACATTGTATCCATGGAAGGAAGTGATCCGGAGATATATGGCGACTGGATGGTTGGAGTGATCGGCGGGGAAAGCAGCTACAGCAATTCCAAGAAGGATATGATCCACAAGATCATGACATTGGTTGCCATCGCTCTTGTTACCGAAAACGGGGATACGGTGATCCCCTCGATCGGGTGTCCCCTGTCAGTGTTTTCTAACGGAGAGATGAAGGCCGACTTTTACGAGTACATTTTTCCTGACGGACGTGTCGATATCAGGATAAACGGCACAGACAGGTATTACTACATCGAAAAAGAAAAAGGCTGTGTATTCCCGGAAAGCTTCGGAGCACTGTTCATGTTGCCGGATCATTTCGAGAAGAGGACCGGTATTATAGATATCGGAGGGCTTAACTTAAATGCCAGCTATTTTGATAAAGGAGATCTTCAGCCGGAATTATGCAAGACAGAGAAGCTTGGGCTGTTCTCGATCGTCTCACAGCTTCGAAACAGGCTTAATGCCTATTGTGACGCCTCATTCAACGACAGGGATATAGAGATCTTTCTTAAAATGGGCTATGTTGACGGCTATGAAAAAACCGATGCGATCATAGATAAGGTTCTCACGGATCACCTGTCAAGGATAGCCAAGGTGCTGAAAGACTGGGATATAGCTTCCACCGATCTTATATTCATCGGCGGGACAGCAAAACTCATGGAGAAACACATCTGCGAAGAGTTCTCCGACAAAACATATATCCCCGATGATGCTGACTTTATCAATTGTAAAGGTTTTCTAAAGGCCATGATCGAAATGAAGGGATACAATTGTCCTTTCTGACCGGTGTCAGATACTATTCAGGGCTTTTCAGGTGCAACTGCACCTGGAGGCCCTACTTGGCGTTGTATTTTTAAGGGGATTACAAATTCATAAATGAAGAGGGGGACCTTGAACAAAAATCATACGGGTGGTACTCTATCACTTGAGGATCTGCGGAAATGGTACCAAAAGATG
>CAMORO010000125.1 GCA_946623875.1 uncultured Lachnospiraceae bacterium
AGTTATCAAGGTGCGTTTAGCTATTATATTGATGGGCTTTTGCCCCTTCAATCATATGTATCGAGAAGACACGGTTTTTTTGAAACAAAAAACGGGAAAGTGACTTTCACTGCTGCCGAATCCACTAACGGTACGGTATTCAGAAGGAAAAAGCTGGAACCGGGCGAAACGGTTGAGCTGTGGGATGCAGATGAACTGATCATACCGACATCGGGCGATGATGACGGTGTTGATGTAATGCTTGTATGTGCTCTTGTGGAAAACAGGATCAATATATGGAGGGATTTAAGACTGTCTGCACGGGACGCCCTTACGGGTCTTTCGGGAAGAAATGCATTCAGAACGTGGTATCTGATGAACTGCAGCTACAAGGATGAGGATCTTTGCCTGTTCATACTTGATATAGACAAATTCAAGAGAATAAATGATGTTTACGGCCATTCGGCCGGAGATAAGGCCCTTAAGGTACTGGCTGACCAGCTTCTTGTTACTGCAGATAACAAGGGATACATATGCAGATGGGGAGGAGATGAATTCACGGGAATTCTCTTGGGAGATGCATCTTCCGCGAAAAAAGCTCTTGATGATATGAGAAACAGATTGAGCAGGATCGTGATAGATGATCAGTTCAGTATTACGGTAAGTGCAGGTGTGACACCAATAGGCGGATCGAAGGATGCCGATGATGTTGACAGTCTTGTGATGAGAGCTGATAAAGCTCTGTATGAAGCAAAGGAAAACGGTCGTGACTGTGTATGTGTGGTTGACCAATGAAGTATAGAAGTTCGGACGGTACAATAAAGAGAATACTGGGTTATGTGAAAAAATACAGGGTAAGTGCCGCGGCTTCCATTCTTTTTGCGCTGATAAACGTGGCGGGAGGTCTGTATGTCCCCATTCTGGTCGGCCGTGCAATTGACTGTATCATATACGGCGGCACTGATTACAGAGCTCTTACAGTTATTCTGATAAAGGCTGTTGTATCAACAGTGTCTGCAGCGGCATCACTATGGATAATGAACGAGGTGAACAACAGGCTCACCTATGGAGTGGTAAGGGATATAAGAAACGATGCGTTTGAAAAGCTGCACCGCCTGCCGTTTTCTTATCTTGACAAACATCCTGCGGGAGATCTGATAAGCAGGATAACGTCGGATGCGGATCAGTTGGCGGACGGTCTGCTGATGGGTTTTTCCCAGTTGTTTACAGGTTTTATGACCATACTGATAACTCTTGGGTTTATGTTTTCGATGAGTGCACCGATAGCATTGATCGTGGTACTTGTAACCCCTCTTTCTTTGTTTGTTGCAAGGTTTATAGCCAAAAGCACCTATGATATGTTCAGAGAACAGTCTGCAATAAGGGGGATACAGACAGAACTCATCAACGAAATGATCGGAAATGAGAAGATAGTTAAGGCATTTTCGTATGAGGATAAGGCAATTGACAGGTTTGATGCGATCAATTCAAAGCTGCGCAGAGCTTCTCTCAGAGCAGTGTTTTTTTCCTCTCTTACAAATCCGGGAACAAGATTTGTCAACAGTTTCGTGTATGCTATGGTTGCTTTGTTTGGAGCATTAAATGTCCTTGGAGGAGGAATGAGTGTCGGAATACTCACAAGCTTTCTCAGTTATGCCAATCAGTATACGAAACCGTTTAATGAGATTTCCGGTGTGATAACGGAGCTTCAGAATGCTCTGGCCTGTGCGGGAAGGGTATTTGATGTGATCGATGAGGAGGAGGAAACACAGGAAGGAAGCGAAGTGGGAGAAGTAAAAGGAGATGTGTGCTGTAAGGATGTTGCTTTTTCGTATGACAGATCAAAGCAGCTTATTACCGGCCTCAGTATAGATGTTAAAAAGGGAGAACATATTGCAATAGTAGGTCCGACGGGATGCGGGAAAACGACGATAATAAACCTTCTTATGCGTTTCTATGATGTGGATTCGGGCGAGATAGCCGTCGACGGCACCGATATAAGAAGTATCACACGACAAAGTCTGAGGAATTGCTACGGAATGGTACTGCAGGACACCTGGTTAAGGAGTGGAACGATCAGGGATAATATCAAGATGGGCAGGGATATTTCCGATGAGGATATGATAAAAGCGGCAAAGGAGGTTCATTCACATTCGTTTATAAGGAGGCTTAAGAACGGATATGATACGGTAATAGGCGAGGAAGGCGGCAGCCTGTCGCAGGGCCAGAAACAGCTTCTTTGCATAACGAGAGTAATGCTTTCGCTTCCGCCCATGCTTATTTTGGATGAGGCGACATCATCCATAGATACAAGAACCGAAATGAAGATACAGGATGCATTTCTTAAGATGATGGAGGGAAGGACGTCTTTTATTGTCGCACACAGGCTTTCGACGATAAAGAATGCGGATCTTATACTTGTTATGAATGCCGGAAATATAGTAGAACAGGGTAATCATGAGGAGCTTCTAAAGAGAAAGGGGTTCTATTACAATCTGTATAACAGTCAGTATAACTGACCGGAGGAAGGAGATCATGTCAACTGCAAGCTGCGATACATGTGCATACTATTTTTATGATGAAGAATACGAGGATTACATCTGCGATATGGATATGGATGAGGATGATTATTCAAGGCTGATGGAACGGGATTTCAAAGGCTGCCCGTATTACACAAACGGTGACGAATATAAGGTTGTAAGACATCAGATGTAAATAAGCTGTAACGGCATATATCTAAAAGAGGGTATAGGAGGTGCGTCAATGATCTATTTCAGTTTCAGTAATTCATTACAGATGCAGTATGATGGTCTTATGACCAATCAAAGAGGTGTCTTTGTAAGCAAAGAGATATATCTTCTTGACGGTAATCTGTTGATCGCGCTCGGAAGGCCTTATTCCGTGTGCATATCCGTTAAGGACGGCGTGATAAACGAGGAACGCTCCTATGAGGACTGGGACGGTATCAGGGAAATAGAAGATGGTGAACTGCCCGTGATCAGTGAAGATCTGTTTGTCGGAGAGCTTATGCGTTATGTACTGATGAGCTTAAGGAGAGTTCTTAAGGTGGAACCCTATGCCAATGAATTCATGCTTTCCGTGCTCCGCGGAAAGCTCAATGACAAGCTTAAGTATTATAATTGCTCAACAGAGGCTGATGGCAGCTCTTTTTCGTTTGTTCTAAACGGCGAAATCGTAAGCCTGGAAGAAATACTTAAGACGGTTTCGGAGCCTTCGCTTTACGGCGAAGCCTTAAGCAATATGGATTTTGCCTATTCGGCAAGGCTTATGGGGCTTAACCGGTATGAAGAGGCACTTAAGCTGTATAAGGCAGCGGGGGAGAAGGTTGATGACGGGACTATCATCGGAACACAGATCAATATGGCTCTCGGTGAGATATATTACTTTTTGGATGATTTTAAGACATCGGTTGATTGTTATAAGCGGTGCGATAGGAGATATATAAAGGATATGAGGGATTACCGGATAAGGCTTGGCCATTCGTTACTTGACGGTAAGACAGGTGATAAGGAGGCCGGTATCAGGATGTACTACAAAGGTCTTCTGAATCCCACGTACAAAAAAAGCGTGCTTGAGGAATATGAAAGGCTAGACCCTCTGATAAGCCCCGTATACGACAAATATGAGAAACAATGTATCGATGCAGCAAAAAAAGAGGGGTTTTGATGAATAAAAGAAAGGTGGGGAGCAGATACGAGGATATTGCCGTCAATTATCTTTTGAAGAACGGGATTAAGGTGATATGCCGGAATTTCCGTTCAAGAACCGGTGAAATCGATATAGTCGGGCACGATGGAGAATACTATATATTTTTCGAAGTGAAATACAGGAAAAACACAGATGCAGGTGATCCTGCCGAAGCAGTGGATTCAAGAAAACAGTACAGAATATCCCGTGTCGCTGATTATTTCAGAGTATACAGAAAGCTTAAGGATACGGATAATGTCAGATTTGATGTGATATCCATACTGGGAGATGAAGTGAAATGGTATAAAAATGCCTTCTTATACATCCCATCAGGCTGACGCTTTATACGAAAAGAAGACAGACATCAGGGTGCTGTCTTCTTTTGTTCATCCGAGGGGTTCTTCTTCGAATTCACGATTGTTATATCTTGCAAGGATCCTGTTTATCTTTTCGGTAGGAGTGTGGACATTGGAAAGAGCCACGTCATGGTTCATGAAGTCGATAATGGATGCAAGGAACTTACTCATATTTGCTTCAATGAAATAAGGCCTTTTGTTCAGCTCGGGGGTATGATAGTTGAGGTTGGTACACACTATCCTGTCAAAATAGCATTTCTCATAAGCTTCATCGAATAGTTCAAGACCGTCCGTAAACAGTCCGAAAGTACAGCAGATAAATACGCGCTTGGCATTCATTTCCTTCAGCTTGCGTGCCGTATCAAGCATGCTTCCGCCGGAAGAGATTATATCATCTATGACTATAACATCCTTGCCGTCTATGTTGTCGCCAAGGAATTCATGCGCGACAATGGGATTCTTTCCGTTCACAACCCTGGAATAATCCCTCCGCTTGTAAAACATTCCGGTATCTACGCCCAAAACTCCGGCAAAATAGACAGCTCTGGGAAGAGCGCCTTCATCCGGGCAGATAACTACCAGATTGTTTTTGTCGATAACAAGATCCTTTTCGTAATGAAGAAGGGATCTTATGAACTGGTAAGGCGGCTGGAAATTATCAAATCCGCACAGAGGAGCGGAATTCTGTACCCTGGGATCATGTGCGTCGAAAGTTACTATATTGGTTACGCCCATTTCATGGAGTTCCTCGATCGCATATGCGCAGTCAAGGGATTCCCGCCCGTAACGCTTATGCTGTCTGCTTTCGTAAAGAAACGGCATTATGACCGTGAGCCTGTGAGCTTTACCCGCAGCCGCTGCGATTATACGCTTGACATCCTGATATATATCATCGGGAGACATATGATTAAGAAATCCGTTAATGGGATAGGTCAGACTGTAATTGACAACGTCGGCAAGTATGGAAAGATCCTTGCCGCGGATGGATTCGTGGAAAACTGATTTACTCTCGCC
>CAMORO010000126.1 GCA_946623875.1 uncultured Lachnospiraceae bacterium
CCATCTTCCCTCGCCGGGATGGCATCTCGCACTACCGTACGAGATAGTCGATGGGTCCCTCCTATCTACATTCAACAATAGCCGGACGGGTCATGCTAAATTCAGGCGCCCTCGCGGCACACAAAGACATCCGTTTAGTGCTGCTCCATTCCTGGCCTGACACGATTCGCGGCGCTCTGTTGCGCAAGACCCGAATCTCAACACACAACCTGCCGGCTACGCATTTGTAGTATACACGTAAATTCGCTAATCTTCAATGATTTTCGTCTTTTTTTCCGCCCTCATATTCACCGCAGATAAAATGTTTGACCGACATCACTACCAGTGCCGCCCCCGCTACGATAAACAGAATAACGGCCGCCCACATCCATGTACTTATCTCATTTCCGGATGTGATTATCTGGTATGCAAGATAAACAAGATACCCGCCTACTATTGTTCTGATGGTTAATACAACCTGGGTCGGATAAGCACTCCCTGACGGCTTATCGGGTTCGGGTTCGGCTTCGGGTTCGGGATCAAGTTCTTCAAATTCAGCATCTTCTATCTGATTACTATCCATATTTCCACCATATTTCCTTTCAGATCAATGTTTGTATATTCCTCAAATACTTAGCATCTTTGATATAGTTCCATTAAGATATTAACATGGTATAATGATGTAAGTAAATTACAAACCGCAATTTTGATTATAAGAGGGGGTACATATGCCAACCGATAAAGAAATTGAAGAAGTGATCAATATGCTTGATGGAAAAACAGAAGAAGGCGTCAGCCGCATCGGGGTTCACAGGGTAGAAACCGAACGTGAAGACTTTGTCAGGGAAGTTCATCACCATGGCAGATGCGATGTTGGAAGCCCTTTTGCAGACGGCAGTGTCGGAAACTTCTGTGATTGATACCATGCTTAATATTCAGGGACTTCAGAAAACAACATTACTTGATTATCCAGGGTGTGTTGCTGCAACGGTTTTTTTCGGCGGCTGCAATATGCGCTGCCCATTTTGTCACAACATGGACATTGTGGAGAATTGTCAGAAGCCGCAATACAGCGATAGGGATATTCTGGATTTTCTCTCAAAAAGAGGCGGGATTCTGGACGGTGTATGCATAACAGGCGGTGAGCCTACATTGTACCCGGAATTACCTTCCTTTATCGCGAAGATTAAGGAGCTTGGCCTTAAGGTAAAGCTTGACACAAACGGAACCAATCCTCAAATGCTTATAAATCTTGTTAAAGATAATCTTATTGACTATGTAGCCATGGATATCAAGTCTTCTCCTGCAATTTACGGTAAAGCCTGCGGGATTGAAAACATCATTCTGACCCCCATTAAAGAGAGCATAGATTTTCTGCTTGGCGGAAATATCGAATATGAATTCAGAACTACAGCTGTGGATGAATTCCTGCCCTTCGAAGCCATATCCGACATCGGTACACTGATAAAAGGGGCAAAGCGTTACTATCTTCAAGGTTATGTGGAATCCGAATTTGTCCCTGACAAGTCCCTCCATGCGGTATCCAAAGAAAAACTCCTGCAATACGTGCAGGAGCTGTCAAAATCCATTGATCTCGTTGAAATCCGCGGGATGGATTAATCCCCGTCATTTACATATTTCATGTAATTAACAACCATAAGAGCGATCTTGAGTGTGAGAGCATCATCAAATACCCTTACATCAAGACCTGTTGCTTTCTGAAGTTTTTCAATTCTGTAGATCAGAGTATTTCGATGGATAAACAGTTGTCTTGATGTCTCCGATACATTCAGGCTGTTCTCAAAGAATTTGTTTACCGTAGTCAGTATCTCATCATCAATCTCCTCCGGTATATTATCACCGAATATCTCCTTGATAAACAGCTGGCACAGATTGACAGGAAGCTGATATATGAGCCTTCCGACCCCAAGATTACTGTATTCGATAGTCCTCATAAGGGGGTAAAAGATCTTACCCACATCGAGTGCCATTTTTGCTTCTTTGTACGACTTGGACACTCCCTTAATATCCTCGGCAATCGTTCCGAATGCAACCCTGACATCGCTCATGGCCTCGGATCCTGCCATATCAACAAGCATTTTTGCCGTCTCCTCAAGGTCATCCTTATCATCATCTTTATCAAGGGCTTTAATAACAACAACATGATTTTCATCTACAGCAGTAACCTGATCGCCGGCTTCGGTATAAAACAATTCCTTTACCATCTCGATAAGATTATTCTCTCTTGATACAACAGGTTCCACAACAAATACGCATCTTCTCTGTGACGCTTCGATATGAAGCTTACGTGCCCTGTTGTAAACATCCACTAGAAGCATATTATCAAGGAGAAGATTCTGGAAAAATGAATTCCGGTCTATCTTATCAGTATATGCCGCTACAAGGTTCTTTAGCTCGGATGCCGCAAGCCTTGCACAAACTGTCTCCTCCCTTCCGGTGTTTGTGATCAGTACAAACGCTGTGTCCCCATCATCCGTTACCCTGATAAATGTCTGCCCCTTAACTTCAAGGGATTCTTCATTACTCATTGCAAAATCACAGACGCTGGTCCTGTCGGGCTCGTCAATTGACCCGGTTTTAACGATCACTCTTCCTGTAGTATCCGTTACAACAAGCTCCGTTCCGGAAATGCTGTATACTTCTTCCACACAGTTTTCTATCACTCTGTCAGTTATCATTTTGTGTACAATCTCCCGAATTAATACTTTTCTCCGCTTTGTTCCTTATTCTCAGCTCTTCAAAAAACTTTGTGAGCAGTCCGCTGCACTCTTCAGTAAGAATATCTCTGGTAATTTCCGTTTTATGGTTGAACTCATCCATCTGTAAAAGATTGATGATTGATCCGGCACAACCTGATTTGGGACTCATACAGCCTATCACGACTCTGTCGATCCTTGACTGGACACACGCTCCTGCACACATCTGGCACGGCTCAAGCGTCACATACATTGTACAACCCTCCAGACGCCAGTCTCCCATCACCTTGCTTGCTCTCCTAATAGCTGTGATCTCTGCATGACACAATGTGTTTTTGTCGGTATTTCTCCGGTTGTAACCACGTCCAATGACTTTCCCGTCATGAACTATCACACAGCCTATAGGAACTTCTCCCAGTCTGTATGCTCTTTTTGCCTGAGCAAGCGCCTGCTTCATGTATTTTTCATCTTCACTTAAACTCATAGTAATAATTTACCAAAAAATCCCCCGCAGGTAAATGCGGGGGATAATAAACGTAATATTTTCCGAACGGATACTAGTTTGTGATGATCATTTCCGTATCCTTATCGAATACATGGATCTTCTCAACATCAAATGCAAACTTAACAGTATCGCCGGGTCTTGCTGTTGTACGAGGATCAACTCTTGCTGTGATCGGGAACTCTTCAAGATCAAAGTACAGATAAACTTCAGCACCGAGAAGCTCGTATACCTTAACTGTTGATTCGAACACGCTCTGAGGAGATGCTTCGATATACATTTCCGAATCATATACATCCTCGGGACGGATACCGAAAGTAACAACCTTTCCTGCATACCCGCCGTCAATAAGCTTTTTAGACTTAGCAGGAGGAAGAGGTACTGACTTGCCGGCAAACTTGAGGCTTGCAACATCACCCTCAACATCAACGGTTGCATTGATGAAGTTCATCTGAGGAGATCCCATGAATCCTGCAACAAAGAGATTGCAAGGCTTGTCATAAAGATTCTGAGGTGTATCAACCTGCTGTATAACACCATCCTTCATAACTACGATTCTCGTTCCGAGTGTCATAGCCTCTGTCTGGTCATGTGTAACGTAGATGATGGTGGTTCCGAGTCTCTGATGAAGCTTAGCGATCTCAATTCTCATCTGTACACGAAGCTTGGCATCAAGGTTTGAAAGAGGCTCGTCCATAAGGAATACCTTAGGATTACGAACGATAGCACGACCCATGGCAACACGCTGACGTTGTCCACCCGAAAGAGCCTTGGGCTTACGATCAAGAAGTGCTGTAAGATCCAGGATCTTAGCTGCTTCCTTAACCATCTTGTCTATTTCATCCTTGGGAACTTTACGAAGCTTTAATCCGAAAGCCATGTTGTCATATACTGACATATGAGGATACAGAGCGTAGTTCTGGAATACCATCGCGATATCTCTGTCCTTGGGCTCAACATCGTTAACTACACGATCACCGATCTTGAGTTCACCTGAAGATATCTCTTCAAGACCTGCGATCATACGAAGTGTTGTTGACTTTCCGCATCCGGAAGGACCAACGAAGATGATGAATTCCTGATCTGCGATCTCAAGGTTGAAATCTTTAACAGCCTGGAATCCGTTAGGATAAACTTTGCAAATGTTCTTAAGTGATAAACCTGCCATTTAATGTAACCTCCATATAATTAATCATTTGGTGCACCGCACCACGCTGGAATGATTATATCAAACACCTTATTAAAGTGTGAATGCCAAGGTTGCCCAAAGATTTTGTGCTTTCGTGTACAAATTAACCAATCGGTTATTATTCTCTGTTGTCGGAATCAATCGGCTTGGGCTTTCCGGCTTTCTCGGCTTCAAGTTTATCCTCCTCTGTAGCCTCGGAGAAAAATGCAAGCTGGTTCTTGCCGCGCTTCTTGGCCTTATACAATGCAGTGTCGGCAGCCTTGTACATGCTTTCGTAATCCACTCCGTCACGCGGATAAATTGCAGCTCCGATACTTGCTGTAGGCGAATATCTGGTATATGTGCCAACCGTAAAGTCCTTGAAAAATCCCGCAACTCTTCCGGCTTCTCTCTCTATTATGCTGTCGTCCTTCAGATCCTTGAGGAATATGATAAATTCGTCACCACCGGTACGACCAATAATATCCGTAACACGAAATTCCGTTCTGATCCTCTTACCCAGAGTAGCTAATACTTCATCACCAAATGCATGTCCCATTGTATCGTTTATCTTCTTGAAGTTATCTATATCAAGAACACACATCATACA
>CAMORO010000127.1 GCA_946623875.1 uncultured Lachnospiraceae bacterium
GCGGAGTGTTTTATGCGAAAATACAATTCAACGAGAGGAGAACACACAAGATGAGCAAAAAAAGAATTATTGCTATTGCTCTGTGTGCGGCAATGACTGCGACTGTTGCACTGACAGGCTGTTCAGGTGACAAGTCGGATGCATCTTCAAAGATTGTTGTTGGTATTCCGCAGGACCTGGAAGATAGTCTTGACCCACACGAAGCAGTTGCGGCAGGAACTAAGGAGATTTTGTTTAACATTTACGAAGGGCTTTTAAAGCCTGACGAAACAGGTGAACTTATTCCCGCCGTAGCAAAAGAGTATTCCGTATCTGATGATGGATTGACGTATTCATTCGTACTTAGGGACGGAGTAAAATTTCACAACGGTAAACCCGTTACGGCAGAGGATGTTAAATACAGCATCGAAAAAAGCGCCGGTATGACGGGTGGACAATCCCTCATATCGGCTTTTTCCAATATTAAGGAAGTAAATATAAGGGATAATTCAACAGTTGATATTGTGCTTAATGAAGCTGATATCGATTTTCCGGCATACATTGCAACTGTAACGGCTGCGATCATACCGAAGGACAATGATAAGCCTGCTACCGAACCTGTCGGAACAGGGCCTTATATGTATGTTTCCAGATCACCTCAGGAGAGCATTGAGTTAAAGAAATTTGACGGATATTGGGGCACGCCCGCAAACATAGAGAATGTAACGCTGAAAATCATTCCCAATGCGGATTCTATCGTAATGAACCTTAACGGTGGGGCTGTTGATATGTTTGCAAGACTTACATCAACCCAGACACAGCAGCTTTCGGAAAACTTTAATGTGCTTGAGGGAGAGATGAATCTTGTTCAGGCCGTTTATCTTAATCATGCTGTTGAGCCCTTCGATAATGTTGATGTTTGTCGTGCGCTGTCCTATGCGGTGGATGTTGACAATATCCTTGAGCTTACAAGTGACGGCAAGGGATTCCCTGTAGGAAGCAGCATGTTCCCGGCGTTTAAGAAGTACTATGTTGATCTGTCTGATACTTATCCGACAGATATTGATAAGGCAAAGGAACTATTGGAACAGGCCGGATATCCCGACGGATTTTCGTTCTCAATAACCGTTCCTTCCAATTATCAGCCCCATGTGGAGGCGGCACAGGTTGTATCCGAACAACTTAAAAAGATCGGCGTAAATGCAGAAATAAAGCTTGTTGAGTGGAATACATGGCTGTCGGATGTGTACTCGGGAAGGCAGTTTGAAGCTACGCTTATCGGGGTTGATGCTTCATCACTGACGGCAACGGCGATGCTTGACCGGTTTAGGACAGATGCGGATAACAATTTCACGAATTATTCAAACAAGGATTATGATGATCTGTACGCAAAGCTTTACACCGCAAAATCCGAAGAAGACAGAGTAGAGATTTACAAGTCTCTTCAGAAGAACCTTGCGGATAATGCTGCCAACATTTATATTCAGGATATGGCTGAATTTGTTGCACTTTCCGACAAATACGAGGGATATGTATTCTATCCCCTGTATGTTCAGGATTTTGCGAAGCTTAAGATTAAAGAACAGTAATTAATGAGAATTATAGTAAAAAAGATTATTACCTTTATAGTGACCGTTCTGCTTGTAACCCTGTTTGTGTTCATAGCATTTGAACTGATCCCCGGGGATGCGGCAACGGCAAGGCTTGGTATTAACGCTACTCCTGAAGCGCTTATGGCGCTTCGGGAGGAGATGGGTCTTACCAGGCCGTTTTTTGTGCGGTATTTTTCATGGCTTGCTTCGTTTTTCTTCGGAGATATGGGTATTTCCTATTCATACGGAACAAGTGTACGGTCAATGCTTGCGTCCAAGCTTCCAATTACCCTTACTTTAACCCTTATGTCATTTATTATGATAGTCGTAATTTCCATTCCGGTAGGTTTGTTTGTCTCAAAATATGAGGACCGACCGGGTGTCAGAGTAATAGATGTGCTCGGACAGCTTACTATGTCTGTTCCGCCTTTTTTCCTCGGTATAATCGTAACATATGTATTCGGAATGATTCTTCACATGTTCGTACCGGGGGGATTTGTGTCATATAACGTTAATTTCGGGAAGTTTATCTCATATCTGTTCTTCCCGGCTATAGCGATAGCACTGCCCAAGGCTGCCATGAGCACAAAACTCCTAAAGACATCCATACTATCCGAGAGAAAGCTTGATTATGTAAGAACAGCTTTTTCGCGGGGAAATTCAACGATGGATGTGTTATACAGGCATGTCCTAAAAAATGCGATTATTCCGGTGGTTACCTTCCTGGGAATGACTCTTGCGGATATTGTTGCCGGAAGTCTTGTGATTGAGCAGGTATTTTCGATACCCGGCTACGGACGACTGCTTATCTCGTCAATAGCCAACCGGGATTACCCGGTAGTTCAGGCAATCATAGCGATAATTGCCATGATAGTGATAGTTATCAATCTGATCGTTGATATCCTTTATCAGATCCTCGACCCGAGGATGAGGGAGGGCAGATGAAGGAACTTATTTTTAAGATCAAGAAAAATCCCGAGCTTTATATTGGTGGTGTCATATCGGTGGTCATGATACTGATAATCGTATGCGGAACCCTGTTCTCGCCTTACGATCCGAATGCTATGAGTGCTGCTGACAAGTTTGCCGATCCCTCACTGGCCCATCCTCTGGGATGTGATAATTTCGGAAGGGATCTGTTTGCCAGGCTTTCGATAGGGGGTGCAACAACACTATTTGTGGCTCTTGCCACTGTGCTTATCGGAGTAACACTCGGGATAATAATAGGAGCTCTGACCGGATATTTCGGTGGAGCGGTAGATGAGATACTGATGAGGTTTAATGATGCTGTTCTTGCCTTTCCGAGTATACTGCTTGCACTTGTTTTCATCAGCCTTTTCGGAAGCGGTACATGGAAGGTCATAATCTCGCTGGGGATTGTTTTTGTGCCGAGTTTTGCACGAATAGTACGCGGTGAGTTTATGCGCTGCAAGTATCTGGATTATGTAAGATCGGCCAGATTGATGGGAGCCGGTGATTTTCGCATAATGTTTGTTCATATTTTGCCCAATACACTTCCTGTAGTGCTGTCATCGGCAGTTATAGGCTTCAATAATGCCGTTCTTGCGGAGGCAAGCATGAGCTTTCTGGGAATCGGCGTACAGCCTCCGTCATCGTCACTCGGAAGAATGCTATCAGATGCCCAGGCTTTTTTGTTTTCGGAGCCATCATATGCAATATTGACCGGAATTACCATTGCCCTTATAGTTCTTGGCTTTTCGTTATTAGGAGACGGATTAAAGAAAAATGCTTGAAGTAACCGACCTGCACATTGAAATAGAAGACAATATCATCCCTGAGACGGTGGTGTATGATTTTGACTTAAAAATAGAACCCGGAGAGATCGTCGGTATAGTCGGGGAATCCGGTTCCGGTAAGTCTATGTCAGCTCATGCGATCGCCGGATTATTGTCCAGAAAGGACATGAAAAAGAAGGGAAACATAGAGTTTAACGGCGAGGATCTCCTTTTGGCTTCAAGGTCACGGCTGCGCGAGATTCAGGGGGATGACATTTCCATTATATTTCAGGAGCCCATGACAAGCCTTAATCCGGTCAAGAGGATCGGATGGCAGATAGAGGAAGCACTCAGGATACACAGAAATCTGTCCGATGAAGAGCTTAAAAGTGCTGCAATAGCAATGATGAAGGATGTAGAGATTCCTGATGCGGAAAGTAGGTACTACATGTACCCTCATCAGCTTTCGGGCGGACTCAGACAGCGTGTGATGATTGCTGCGGCCCTTATATGCGACCCGAAACTACTGATAGCGGATGAACCTACAACAGCGCTTGATGTGACGATACAGGCACAGATCATAGAGCTGTTAAAGCGGATCAATCGCGAAAGAGGGACGGCTATACTGTTCATCTCACATGATCTGAGTGTTGTCAGATCCCTTTGCAGCCGTGTGCTTGTAATGAATAAGGGAAGGATAGTGGAGAGCGGTTCCGTAGATGAGGTGTTTGAACATCCCAGAGAGGAATATACAAGGAATCTGATATATGCGATCCCCAAGTTCCAGAAAATAGCGAATCCTGTAGATTGTCAGAACCGAAAACCTATTCTGGAGGTGAAAAATGTCAGCGCCCGGTATAAAAAGATCACCGGTTATTTTCAGCCCGGCAGGAAGCAGAGGGATGTGGTAAGATCCGCATCATTTACAATGTATGAGGGTGAGATTGTCGGACTGGTCGGGGAAAGCGGGTGCGGTAAAACGACCCTGGGAAAAACCATACTTGGAATGCTTGATGATACCGATGGCGAGATAGTTCACTATTCCCAAATGCCGCAGATGATATTTCAGGATCCGTACGGATCCCTTAATCCTTCCAAAACAATAGGCTGGATACTAGAAGAACCCCTTCGGATCAACGGAAAGTACACTCCGGATGAGCGCCACGAGCGTGCAAAGAAGATGCTCGGGCTTGTGGGACTGGACGAAAGCTATATGTCAAGAAAACCGAAAGCGTTGTCGGGAGGACAGAGACAGAGGGTGTGCATAGCCCTTGCCCTTATGCTAGGCCCCAAGCTGATCATTGCCGATGAACCGGTTTCGGCACTTGATGTAACTGTGCAGGACCAGGTAATTAAACTTCTGATTAAGCTTAACAGGGAGCTTGGCATAGCACTTCTTTTCATATCACATGATTTAAAGGTTGTATATGAACTGTGCTCGCGAATAATAGTCATGAAAGATGGCGCTATTGTAGAACAGGGCACTGATACGGATGTATAT
>CAMORO010000128.1 GCA_946623875.1 uncultured Lachnospiraceae bacterium
AGTCCTGTGCCTTGATACTGACTATTGTGGCCATAGGAAAACTTCTTGAGGAAATCGCAAAAGGAAGAACCTCCGACGCGATCAAAGACCTTTCGGATATGTCACCGAAGACCGCCCTTATTCTTGTTGGCGGCCAGGAGCGTGAAGTTTCAATAGAAGAAGTCAAAGTCGGAGATACATTCATTCTCAAACCCGGCATGAGTGTTCCCGTTGACGGCATCATTGAATCGGGAACAAGTGCAGTGAACGAATCGGCTCTTACCGGCGAATCCATGCCTGTCGACAAAGCGCCCGGCATGGTCGTTAGCGCCTCAACAATTAACCTGTCCGGATATCTGACATGCCGTGCAACCTGTGTAGGGAGTGATACCGCATTTTCCAAGATCGTCCAAATGGTGTCTGACAGTTCATCCGGCGAAGCTCCCATATCAAAGAGGGCAGACAGAATTTCCGCCATATTTATTGTTGCGGTTATCTTATTATCGGTTATTACATTTATTGTTTGGAAGTTACTCGGTTTCGGCATAGGTTTTTCTCTTTCAAGAGCAATTTCGGTCCTCATTGTCAGTTGCCCTGCTGCTCTGTCTCTTGCAGCTCCTGTTGCAATAATGTCCGGAAGCAGCGTCGGAAGCCGTCACGGCATATTGTACAAGACCGCACAGTCACTTGAGTCAACGGGAAGAACACAGATAGTCGTTGTCGATAAGACCGGTACCCTTACGACAGGTAACCCGAAAGTTACGGATATTATAAGTACGGAAAGCGATATCGAGCACCGGGACCTTCTGCTGTCCATAGCCTATGCTCTTGAGAGCAAGAGCGAACATCCTGTTGCTAAGGCAATCTGTGCATTCGCAACGAAAAGATTTGTACCTGTAATGGAAACAACCGGGTTTGAAGCTGTTCCCGGAAAGGGAATCAAAGCCGACCTTGTCCTTTCGGGAGAAAATCATACCGTTTACGCCGGAAGCGAATCATTTATAGCAGAATCTTTGCTAGGCAAAAAAGCAACAGAGTTTAACAATGATTTTTCGGCAAAGATCAACCAGCTTGTAGCGGAAGGTAAAACACCGACTCTGTTTGCATCAGATTCCGGAATGCTCGGTGTGATCGCGGTTGCAGACGAGATAAAAGAAGGAAGTATGGAAGCAATAGAAGCTCTGAGGCAGGAAGATATACACGTTTGTATGGTAACCGGAGACAGACTTGCCACTTCCGAATCCGTGGGTGCAAAGCTCGGAATAGAAGAGGATGATGTAATATCCGAAGTAATGCCTCAGGAAAAATCCACAATTGTTCAAAAGCTCAAGGAGACCGGAAGAGTTGCAATGATCGGAGACGGTGTTAACGACGCACCCGCACTTACCGTTGCCGACACCGGTATAGCAATAGGCGCCGGTACGGATGTTGCAATAGATGCAGCCGATGTGGTTCTTATCAAAGACAGTCTGGTTGCTGCTGTTGATTCCATCAGGTTATCGAAGGATACTCTGCGGATAATCCATCAGAATCTCTTCTGGGCTTTTGCATATAATCTTGTGGGGATTCCTCTTGCCGCAGGATGCTTCTACAAGGCTTTCGGCCTGCTGCTTAATCCTACGTTCTGCGCGGCGGCCATGAGCATCTCAAGCATATTTGTCATTGCAAATGCGATGCGCCTGTTTTCGTTCAAAACTACCGAAATTAGTATCAATGAATCCACAGATGACGAAGATATGTTATAATATCGGTGTTTATGAATATTCTAAGATCGCTTAGAAGCTTTTTTCGCAGGGTTGCAAGAAAACTTCGAAGGAGCTTCAGCAAGAAGGAATTATTAATAATCGCCGTTTTCATTGCAGGAGTTGTTATTGCAACTTCCGTTGTTATTGTACTCAAAATCAATTCTCCCAAGGATGTCTCCGAGGGCGACGGTACCCTTGATATTTCAATTGAAGAAGGCTCCGAAGAAGATTCCGGAACCATGGAGTCTGTCGAAACTACTATAGTCGAAACTGCATCCGCCGAAACAAAAGTTGAAAGTACTGCTGAAACAACCGTACTTACCCTCAAGGAAGGAGCCAGAGACGGGTATATGAACCGCTGTGTTTTTCTCGGCGACTCAAGAACCGTCGCAATGGTAAATTACGGTCTCATCAATGACGATGCTGCCCTTGCCCAGATAGGTATTTCTCATCCGTCATTTAAGAATAATACTTTTGTTAATAATGCGGGAAAAGAATATACACTTAAAACTTATCTTGCATCTCATCAGGCACCGGTTATTTATATTGCTCTCGGTGTAAACGGAATAAACGATCCGAGTGAAGAGCATTATAAAAGCACGTTTGAAGATCTTATCGATAATGTAATGGATTTGTCTCCCAATTCCAATATAGTTCTTATGTCCATCGGACCCGTCAACGATAACGGACCCTACAAAAAAACAGTACAGAACTCATGGATTGTCAAATACAATGATTTTCTGTTAAACACAGCAAAAGATAAGCATTTATTCTATCTGGACATTTCCGAGATACTTACCGGAAGCGACGGACAGGTTAAATCGGAATATAACGGAGGTGACGGCCTTCATTACAGCAGTTCGGGTTGTAAGGCCATATTTGACTACATCGTTGAACATCCGGTTCCCGGAATTTCCGATGACGGTGAATACACAGTTAAATACATCAAACCCAATCCAAATAGAACTAAGGTCACAATGGATGAAGGATCGGGAATTGACGAAGCAAAGCTTCAGGAATTAATGAATTTGATGATGGAGGAGACGCCTACGCCGACTCCTACGCCTACTGCTACCGCTACGCCCACTCACACCCCGACTCCTACGCCGGAACCGACAAAAAAACAGGAGTCAGTTTCAACACCGACTCCTACGCCCGTTCATACATCTACGCCGACTCCGACTCCTACGTCCGCGCCAACAGCGGCGCCGACTTCTACTCCTGTGGTGACAGCGGAACCAACACAACCGGTAACCACTCCTACGCCCGAGCCAGCCGAAACGCCGGTGCTGACCCCTACTCCGACTCCTACGGAGACGCCAACATCTGAGCCAGAGCCAGAACCAGAGCAGCCAGAACCAGAGCAGATAGAACCTACTCAAGAGCCGGAAGCAAAAAGTGCATCCGAAGATGGTAGCAGCGATTCATGACATGATTCATAATCAATTGCTTACATACACATCAACTGTATATCTGCAATCCTCTCCCTCTACGGTTATAACACATGTCCCTTCGTGAAGAGGCTTTATCTGACCGTCCCTTTCAACTGTGCAAACCGATGTATCCGATGATCTGAAAGTGATATCGTTACTGTTAATCTCATATCCCGACAGTTCGTGAATTTCATAATCATCGAAAACAGCCATCGGCCTGATCTTTAATATGATCGGTTCATTAACGCTGATATCATATCGAGTGCATACAGGATAAAATGTTCTGATATGCGAGTCATCATAATTATCCGGTAAAATTCTTACCCTGATATCCCTTCGAAGTCCCTTGTATTCAACTCCTACCGTTGTTATGCCTTCTCTTACAGGTACAAGTCTGTTATTGTCGGACAATTCAAGAATATTTGTGTCATATTTTTCTATTCTGACCTTATCTGCGTCCAGTCCGCTTTTCTGTCTGCGGCTGTTCATCAGATAATAGCTGATATTAACCGGCTCACCCAAAGTTGCAGAATATGTAAGCTTGTCAGTTACAAGCATGATCGGCTCGTCGGAAAGCAGAGATTCATCAATTTCAATCTTCTGCTTGAGATTTTCCGCACCATCCTCCGAATTATCCATCTCATCGGTATAATCGATGGTTACGGGAACAAATCTTGTTGCCCAGACTCCCCATTTAGCCTGTCCCGAACCGGAATATGCATATGCTATAAGAGACCGGTCTTCCGGACCGATATGGCTGCTTTCATCAGCCATCAATCCACTATTGTGGCATCCTGTTATAACTCCGGTATTAAGTTCAGACACCCTGGCAAAATTTACTCCGTCATCGGATTCATAATAGAGCAGACAGCTGTCATCCTTAAAACGCCTGTTTGTTGAAAGCGCAATAAACTTATGACTGTCTTCAAGATATGCAACGTCCCATGAATCAGAATCGGCATATGTGTAATCATTTGCATCCGTACAGTCGTTTCTGAAAACCGATATGCCTTCAAATTGCAGCTTTGACGGCCACCGGGGATCGGTAAGATCGGCAGTATGTATCTGTGTTGCCCTTACCCAGCCGTATTTATCGGAAAAAGAGTCAAGAGTACTGTACACATATATTTTGTCATCCACAACGACAAAACTGGGCTCCCCGACTCCCCATGCGATGTCAACTCCCTTGAAATATACTATAGGAACAGGATCTCCTCCCCAATCCTTTCCGTTCCACTTTTCATAAGGCCCGTCAGGATTCTGGGATCTTGCAAGGAATACATTATTGCACAGACCGTCTTTGTTAACCGTTCCCGTGTATCCGAGATAATAATATCCTTCATAGTAGAATACATCCGGATCACATACCGACTGCAGATCTGCAGTCCCGGGCGTAGGAGCAAGAACAACTTTTTCATCTCCCCAGCTCTTGCCGCCATCTTCC
>CAMORO010000129.1 GCA_946623875.1 uncultured Lachnospiraceae bacterium
GTCAGTACCTTAAGCCCGCACGTCAGGCAGTTAAGGACATGGTTGCTCACAAGATTAAATACGTTCTCGGATCAGACGGTAAGGCTTGATCGTGAAAACAGTATAGGATATGACAGGAACGCTCCTCCGTGCCGGAGGGGCGTTCCTTGTTTTTAGCGGTGTTTTATTGTATAATACAGTGTCTTATTCTACGTTTAAGAGGGCATTGTCAGAATGATGAACAAACCTGCTATAGTGACAATTGCATATAACCGTCCGGAAGCACTCAAGAGGCTCCTTACCTCGATAGAGGCGGCGGTATACCCTGAAGGCGTACATCCTGATCTTGTTATAAGTATTGATAAAAGTGACAGTGATGAAGTCAAAAATGCTGCGCGAAAGTTTGAATACTCCCACGGGAATAAAGTAATCATTGAAAGAGAAGAGAGAATGGGTCTACGAGCTCATGTTCTTGCATGCGGAGATCTTGTCAATGAGTACGGCAGTATTATTGTTCTTGAAGATGACCTATATGTATCTCCGGCGTTTTATTCGTATGCAGTCGCGGCACTTGACTTTACATCCGGCGATGAACGTATAGGCGCGGTATCGCTGTATAATCATTTATTTAATGTCCATGCACGTGTTGGATTTACTGCGATAGAAGACGGATTCGATAATTGGTATCTTCAGATGGCATCATCGTGGGGTCAGGCGTATACAAAAGAACAGTGGAAAGGTTTTAGAAACTGGTATGAAATGAACAAAGAAAGGGATCTTACAGATCCGTTTGTTCCCGCTAATGTATCAGGATGGTCAGATAAATCATGGCTTAAGTATTATATTGTTTACCTAATAGAATCCGGAAAATATTGTATATATCCGAGAATAAGCCTTACAACAAATTTTGGGGAAGCAGGGACTCATGCCAAAAGTGCTAATACAGAAGCTCAGGTTCCGATCCAAAATCCTATGATTAGATCGGATTATGTGTTTTCGACTCTTGATGAATCGCATGCAGTGTATGATTCATTTTTTGAACCGCTCGGAGTTATTATTGACGAAAAGGTAAGTATTGGCGTGTATGGATCCGGAACTGATAATAAGGCTGAAAATGATGTTATAGTGGATCTGTATGGAGTAAAACCCGTACAGGAGATGATTGCGGGATATGTGAGCAAAAAAGAAGGTGACAATTACCGTTTTGTAATCAGTGAGAAGAGACTCCCTTATAAGGTATTAAAAGGTTACGGACGACAGATGCGCCCTATTGATGCAAATATAGTATATGAAGTGGACGGAAATGATTATTTCCTCTACGATACGAAAATCGTTGCTCCACTTCCGGACAAGAACCACAAGGCGCTAAAGTTTCTGTATGAGTACAGGGGTCTTTCGGTTGCCCGTATGATTGAAATTGTCAAATACCGTATCATGGAGAAACTTGGAAGGATATGATATGTGCGGAATATTTGGAGTTATAAATAAAAGGATAGAAACAAACCTTGCGGAAAAATGTACCAACAGGCTCACTCACAGAGGACCGGATACTGGAAGGGTGTGGCAGGATGAGATGGTTACACTCGGCCACAGAAGGCTTGCCATTATGGACCTTTCGGAAAAAGGAATTCAGCCAATGCCGTATGCAAACGGAAGATACATGATGGTATTTAATGGTGAGATATATAATTTCCTGGAGATAAGAAGCGAGCTTATCAGGCTTGGATATGAATTTAACAGCGACAGTGATTCCGAAGTCATAATGGCGGCATATATGGAGTGGGGGCCGGCGTGCCTTGACAGATTTAATGGCATGTGGGCATTTGCTGTTTGGGATAACGTGGAAAAGAAGTTGTTCATGTCAAGAGACCGGTTTGGTGTCAAGCCACTGTATTATATATTTCTTGATGAGAACAAAACCTCCATGGCCTTTGCCTCTGAAATGAAGGCACTGATTCCGCTTATGAGGAATGTCAGGCCTAACAGGAGTATCGTTACTGATCCGGCGAGGATCGTATACTATGAGAGCACCGAAGAGTGTGTTATAGAAGGAATATTCAGATTTCCTGCAGGTTCGTATGCGTACTTTGATGGTGAACTGAAGATCACGAGATTCTGGAATACGCTTGATCATCTGATCGAACTTCCGGACTCGTATGATGAACAGGTGGAAATGTGCCGTGAGATCTTTATGGATGCATGCAAGCTTCGCATGAGGTCGGATGTTACGATCGGGACTGCACTTAGCGGAGGACTCGATTCGTCTGCTACGATATGTGCGATGGCACATTTGGCGGGAGTTGACAACGACGCATACGTTAACAGGGACTGGCAGCATGCGTTTGTGGCCTCGCTTCCCGGTACTACGCTGGATGAGACCGATTATGCAAAAAAGGTTACAGACTATCTTGGTATTGAATCAACTTTCGTGACTATAGATCCGGTTAAAGCCATAGATAAACTTGAAGAATATGTGTATATGCAGGAGGATATTTATCTCACAAGCCCAATTCCGATGATGTTATTATATGGATCATTGAGAGGGCACGGAACGATTGTAACGATTGATGGACACGGAGCTGATGAACTGTTTGGAGGGTATACGTTTGATTTTGTAAAAGCTCTTGCGGATGCCAAGACCAAAGATGAGAAGAATCTTGTGCTTACCGCATATATAGAAAGTTTTCCTAAGGACGGATCTAATATGTCAATTAAAAATCCTACGCCGTTAGGGGTCAGAATGAGTGAGGTAAAGAAAAAGCTTTCGGATATAAAAAATGCGTATAGGCAGCCTTATAAAAGAGTAAGGGCAGCATCGGATCCGAGATATATGAAGATGGACAGACTGGGAAAAGTTCTGTATGTTTCAAGCCATGAGACTATACTCCCGACATTACTTCGAAACTATGACAGATATTCAATGGCCAATTCGGTGGAGATCAGGATGCCGTTTATGGATTATAGGATGGTGCAGCTCGGAATGAGTCTGCCGTGGAAATCAAGACTTCATGGTGGGTACTCTAAATCTATAATAAGAGATGCCATGGCACCTTATATGCCGCACGACATAGCATATAGGAGAACCAAAATAGGGTTTAACACTCCGATCGTGGAATGGATGAAAGGGCCCTTGAAGGAATACTTTACCGATATAACAGAGTCTGTTTCATTCGGAAACTGTGATCTTATCAATCCCAAAAGCGTTAAAGAGCAGATTGATGAAGTGATCAATGACCCGGAGGCGACATTCGTGATGGGAGAGAAAGCCTTTTCGAGCCTGTATCCTTATTTGTGGGAGCAGGGATTTCTTAAGCGAGCATAAGGATTATGACTATAATAAAGAAATTCAATTACATATTCGACACGAAGAGAAAGGTATTATCGGTACTGCTTTGTATCGGTCTGTTTATCGGAGCTCTGATGGAGCTTGTAGGTGTATCGCTGATTGCCCAGCTTGTGGAAATGATAGGAAAGCCGGAGACGATACACACATCTAAGTGGATGAGCAGATTATATGATATGAGCGGGGCAGCATCGGACAGGGATTTTTTCCTGTATGCGGTTCTTGTTCTGATAGCGGTATATCTGATCAAAAACGTTTACCTGACGATAATAGGATATGCCAAGTTTACTTTCATATACAACAACCAGTTAAGGCTGTCCGGCCGGCTCATCGACTGCTACCTTAAGAAGCCGTACACATACCATCTCGACAAGAACTCTGCGGAAATGATCAGGTCGATAATGCTTGATGCGGAGCGGTTCTTCCAGATGCTGCTTACATTGTTTACGGTGTTTTCGGAAGTCATGGTTTCGGCTCTTTTATGTGTATATCTGATAATAGTGGACTGGATGATCACTTTATCGGTCGTTGTTATTCTGCTTGTATTTTCGGGAATATATCTCCTTGCGTTTCATAAAAAGACAAAGAATAACGGCAAGATATCCCAGTACAATGACGGCAAGATGCATCAGGCTATCAATCAGGCACTTGGTGCTGTCAAAGATATTAAGATTCTCCACAGGGAAAAGTACTTTGTAAATGATTTTACGAGGCATGGAGCACAAAAATACAGAGCGGTCAGAAATAATGAGATACTTGGTATAGTTCCGGCTTATCTTATTGAAACGGTGTGTGTGGGAACAATACTTATGGTACTGGTTGTTAAGCTTTTTAATGGGCAGGACCTTAATGACATGATCCCACAGCTTGCGGCATTTGCAATGGCGGCATTTAAACTGCTCCCTTCGGTAGGAAAGGTTGTTAACTATTTAAATCTCATAGTGTTCCTGAAGCCTTCGGCAGACCTTATTTATCGGGATATCAAGGATACCGAGGATATGCTGGGAGTTTTGATAAAAGACTCCGACGATTCGGTAATGGAGCCTTCGGCAATCAGAGTTGAGAATGTATCATACAGATATCCGAACATGACGGAAAATGTTCTTACGGATGTTAATATGATGATACCGGATGGAGCATCGGTTGGACTTCTGGGACCTTCCGGTTCCGGAAAATCAACCATAGCCGATATCATCCTCGGGATACTGACACCGACCAATGG
>CAMORO010000130.1 GCA_946623875.1 uncultured Lachnospiraceae bacterium
ATATGGCATTACGGCAGCCGCAAATACTATCAGGCCGACAAATATAAGCACTGATGCCACCACCACGAACACATTCTTACCGATAAAGGATTCCATATCCCCGGATCGAGGTTTTTCACGTCTTACCGGAGGAACGGGACGTACCGGTTTAGTATATCTGGTATTATCAATATTGCCTCCTGTCATACCCGGTGCCGGATGCTGTGCGTTCACCTGACGGTTAACAGCCTGCTGAGGCAGACCCTGCTGTGGCCCTGCCTGACGGTTCATCATCTGCTGCGGACGCGTTTGTTGTCCACCCTTACGGTTCATCATCTGTTGCGGACGAGGCACATACACCGGACGTTCCTGCTTTGCCTGTATGCTTTCGGGACTCTCCATGTTTTCCATGATCGCAAAGATCCCCGTTTGAGAATGATCGGAAACCGTCTCCGCCTTTTTATCGTCTTCACGGGAAACATAAGATCCTTCACGCCGCTGTAACTGTTCTTCAAGATATGCAACTTTTTTCTCCAGTAATTCCACTCTCTCGGCTAAATCCAAGATGTTATCCTCCTGTCGGCACTATCATCATTGTTCAAATCTACTTTTAACATATTTAGTATCACTTCACATCGGAGTAACTATTCGGCCGGTGTCTCTGCATCATTTGTATCATCTGTGGCTTCCGTCTCGGCCGGTGCCTCTGCATCATTTGTCTCATCAGCAGCTTCTGCCTCAGCCGGTGCCTCTGCATCATTTGTCTCATCAGCAACTTCTGCCTCAGCCGGTGCCCCGGCATCATTTGTTTCACCTGCAGCTTCCGGCTCAGCCTCAGCCGGTGCCCCTGAATCATTTGTCTCATCTGAAGTTTCATCAGATGTTTCCAACCCGCCGGGGTTATCTGACATTTCTTTTTCACCCGGAATCTCTGTTTCCTCCGGTAAGATCACATCCGGAATGACGTCAGTTTCCGGTACGGTGAAATTCTCAGTGGTTTCGAACACCTGCGGCTCCCCAGAGGAAGTATCTGCTGCAGTATCGCCTTCTGCTGCGGCATCCTCAGTATCCGTTGCCTTTATGTCTTTGACTGCGGCATCCTCAGAAACTGTAGCATTTATGTCTTGGGTTACAGCATCCTCAGTATCTGTTACTGTTTTGATTTCAGCTGCGACATTCTCAGCTATAGCCGGCCCCGCTTCTGCAGAGGTTTTCAGATCAGGCAATGAATTCTCGGGATCCTCAGGTTCAACATAGGGCTGTATATCTGTATCTTCCCGGTATTCCTGATCATCGCAAATGATAAGTCCTTCATCTTCTCTTATCTTGTCGACATCAACGGACAGAGGACCGTTCCCCGTATTGGCTGATGCCACTCCGTATCCTTTTTCATTAAGGAATGCCATATCGGAATATTCATTGCCATTGACACCATCATTAAGAACATATGCGGTATGTTCATGCGTGAAGCCTGTACCTTCCTGAGAGGGTTCCGTAACATAATACATGCTTATCATAAGTGAGTATTCGTCATCTCCAGGATCGGTTGCAAAGAACCCGTCATCAATACCTGTGAAGTTCTCAAGCATCTTTTTGACAAGATGTCTGTCCTGATCTTCCTGATCATTGTGTATGTCTTCTCCGTCAGATTCATCCACAAGTATATAATGGTATACGGATACGCCGGATGCGTTATCAACCATACGGTATTCATCATCGGTGTTTTCCACGGTGCCAATATATAAGAAATCAGAAACACTATCCTTTCTCTTAAACACATGATATACGTTGTCGGTTGAAGCACCTTCGTTACTATTGCCGCTGTCTGCTGCAAAAGTTTTTACACCGCCAAATACCGTAAGGAACAGATCAATATTTTGGGAGTCGTTGGAGTTATAATCTTCATCAAGTGCCTTTATAATAGATTGCTTCATCTGAACATCATCTTCTGCATTTGACTTAAGCACATACTGGCAGTCGGTAATATATTTACCTTTCTCATCCGTTTTGCCCCTGCCGGTGGTTTCGTCATAGAGACGTCCGCTCATCCCGTAAGCGCATATAAGACTTTTCTGAAGTTCCGATACATTGAAATAAATGGTGTTATTATTCAGTGAATATCCATATTTGCTGACATCGGCCTCGGCACAGATCATATCAACCACAAGCGTCTTATGCTCATCAGAGGTGGGATAATACTGCTTGTGGACTGCTGACAGCTGAATGGTGTTCTGTGTCTCAAGAATATCAAGCATCGGGATCCCTGTGGAATTAACGGGAGCTTCCATTCCTGCTTCTTCATAGCTGTCGGCGACTTTGAAACCTATATACTCCAGATTGGTTCCTCTTGCTTCATCCGGGATAAACTGCTCTGAAACGGGAGTTACCAGTTTGTTATATATATTGTAATCCGCCAGTTCCTGTGCAAGAGATGCCCGTTTGCCGGCATATCCATCCGGATCATTGTAATATGATACATAATCATGTACAAAGGTTGTATAGGGATTCAGTTCAGATCCATTATAATAATCATAGAATGTACTTTTTTCATATTCTTCCGTTGTCATTCCAAACGGTATGAACAGTGAACTTCCGTACAGATAATCTCCATCTCCTCTGGGCTTTGTCCATACCACGTCAGTTATGTCATTCAAGTCATTTATGGTGATCACACCATCCTGTGCCTCTTTTGAATATGCACCGAACCCTTTGTAATTATCCAGATTTAAATAGATCAGAAAACCGCTGTTAAGAGTATCTTCTATCCTGTTTACTATTTCCTGAAGACCTTCTGTTTCCCGGTCACTTAAATTATCGTTCTCAAGGATCGCCGATATATTCTTTTTAAGGAAGGACATGAACTCACCTATATCAACATATGTATTTTCTTTAATGATTTTTTGGATGTTATCGTCAGAAGTGGTATCACTTGACAGATAGCTGGAAAGTACTGATTTTCGTATCCCCGTGAACAATGCATCTTTAACTTCCGCCGAATATTCCCCGCCTGTCAGTATTGCGGACATTTCTTCGGAAAGTGAGTTTACCTGTGCATACATATCTTTGATCGCTTCTGATGAGAAGACAGCGAAGCTTCCTATCCTTCCATTCGGGTTCCCTACATGCCATTCGGTATTTACATAATCTTTTGACATATCAATTGCGATACTTCTGTCATCGGAATTTCCTGCAACACCATTATTAAGCCTGGTTACAAGAGTACTGTATCTTGTATATGATATGGTGACCTCCTGCGAAGCCATCATATATCTGTAATAGTTTCTCAGATTATTCGCTTCTTCCGTGGAACCCATAAGACAGGCATCAAAAAACAGAAAACCGAGCTTCCCGTCAGGTGAAACGTTCGTGTAACGATACAGATCGGTTGATGCCAGCGCAGATTCAAGCTCATGTGTTTCTATTCCGGTTCCTTTAATAATATAGGAATCATCCTTGTCATAAAGTGAGTCGGAGAAGCATACTCCCGCATGCAGTCCACCACCGTGATCAGACAGTGACAGACCATAATTATCAGCCGGGAAAAGATTGGTTGAAAAGTTAATAAATCCGGCAAGGAGGCCTGGATCGCCCATATCAACAGGATCGGTTGATACCAGCTTTATAAATGTAGATGAATTGATAAGCGCATTAATATTATCGCTGTAATCGGGATCGCGCACATAATCATTGGATAATTCGAAATTAGCAAGAACATTTATGCCTGTTTCATCCAAACCGTCCGGGTTTACATAATACAATCCGCATCCCAATTCCCCGATATCTTTCTCCATATAATTGTTGGAATATTCATATGTACCGCCCACGCATACAAGTATATTTACATCGCTCATATCTGCCTTGAGCAGATCGGCAAGCTGCATGCTTAACCTGCGGTAGTTGGCTGTTCTCTCCTGATCCGTACCGCACATATATATCATAAAGGTATATTTCTTATTTGCGGAAAGTTCACGGGCATATGAGTAATTCTCGCCGAAAAAAGAAACGGTTATCTTCCTTCCGGGATTATCACCCGAAAAAGGGCTGTCTGCACTGATCGTAAAATCATAATTGCCGTCCAGGTCCGCTGTATACAGTTTATAAGGACTCATTTCTTTGGAATTATTGTTTATAAGATTTGCCTGTCGTGTATCCGGCGTCGGTTCCGGTTCCGGGTCATAATGAGGATCGTCATCCGGATCGTCATCTGAATCGGCATCTTCATCATTTTCGTTATCTTTATCACTATCATACAAAACAACTTCATTATATCCGTTGCCTGTATCATACAGAGATGAGGATGTGGATCCCAA
>CAMORO010000131.1 GCA_946623875.1 uncultured Lachnospiraceae bacterium
TGCCACTTCAATGTTGGATATTGGACTGACACCACTGATCTCAACACCAATACCCAATAAAGACAGATTGATTTTTGCTTCCCTGAATAGTTCCTTAAATCGACTGTCTTCATATAGTTTGGCTGCAAAATCTTTTAGAATATCTACGGCAGGGTTCAATTCCACAGTAACCCAACTCTTCTCCTTTTTAAACCGTTTGGCCAATTCCGTCATAAAAACAGTCTTGCCCGAACCCCTTACTCCGGTTATCATATATATCTGCTGCGACGGTTCATCCGAAGAAAATGTGTTGTATACCTCGTCAGACTGGACAATTCGGGAAATGATGTTCTTCGGTTCTTTTCCAAACATCAATGTATATGGATTATGCTTATTACCTTCATTTTTTTTCATTTTACACACCTGATTTACTTTATGATCATGTCATGTTTTACTTTTATACTCGTTTATACTTCATGGTTCATTTTATACTCGTTTATACTTCATGTCAAACAAATCCATTGTCAAAAGGACCTCATTTGGCAATTTGCTATTTGGTTTCAGACTTTAATATCCTTTTTATCAGTTTAAGGTATGACAACGAGCCGAATGCTATTATGCAAGGCTTGTTACCCTCCCGGTCATATGCCGCTGCCATGTTTATGCTGCTTTCTACCGCCTGAGGGATAGTGCATGGACGCACTTCATTCTTTCCTGTTATCTCCTTTATACATGCACACAGTTCCTCTTTGGGCAGTGCACGTTCCGTATCCGGTGTTTCTACCGTAAATATATATGAAGCAAGCGGTGCCATTTCACTTATTACCGCGCGGTAATCCTTATCCCTGAACACACCCATTATCAGTATGATCCTGCAGCCGCCTAATTCTCTCTCTACTGTCTCGCGAAGCCTCTTTGCCGCTTCGGGATTGTGCGCTCCGTCAAGAAAGAACAGGGGGGCATCGCATATCTTCTCCATTCTGCACGGGATTATCACTCCGTTTATTGCTTCTGTCGATCTGCTCTTATCTATATTTATATTTTCGTATTTCTTAAGAACCCTGAGCACTTCCAGTGCTAGTAAAGCATTGTCTTTCTGGTATGTTCCTTTTGCATGAAGTTCGATCGCATTTAAGGCCTCGGTTTCTGATGCTAATGATCCATCTTTTCTCATGCTGTTTGCTGTATATGTATCGGTATCGGCGTCAGCATCGACATCTGTATAGTTATCGGCATCATCCACTGAGCCGCCCACAACATACAGCTCACACCCCAGCCGGTCACATTCACGTTTCACTACTGCTTCAACACACTCGGGATTACGTGTCATAACAACCGGCACACCCTTCTTTATTATTCCGGCCTTGGTGTATGCTATTTCCTCAAGATCATTTCCGATCATACCTAAATGATCTTCGCTTATCGATGTAAGCACAGAAACCACTGTCGTCTTTACAATGTTGGTTGCATCCCCTCTGCCGCCAAGCCCGGTTTCAAGCACAACGTAATCACAGTTATTCCTGTAAAAGTACAGAAAAGCCAGGGCTGTCTCCAGTTCAAAAGCCGTCGGTGCATTAACGGATCGTGAACCGGCAGTATCCGTTATCTGTGTCAGGTTAAACGCCGGTTCTTCATATGCTATTTCTGCAGCTTTCCCGACCATTGCGGCATATATCTCAGCCATGTACAGAGCATATTCATCTTCACCGATCCATTCGCCATTTATCGCATACTGCTCTCGAACGTTTTCAACAGCCGGGGATGTGTACATCCCGACCTTGAAGCCGTTCGCCTGTAAAGCAGCAGAAATAAAGCTGCAGGTCGAACCCTTACCGTTCGTACCTGCAACATGAATGAACTTAAGCTTATCCTGTGGATCTCCCAGCAAATGCATGAGTTCGCGCATTCTCGTAAGCCCCAGCTTTATTCCTTTATCCCAAACCTGCACCTTATTCATCCAAATCCGCATCATCAATATCACTCATGCCCTGAGTAAGGCTGAGCGTATTAAGGGTCCTTCTCTTACGGCGCATTTCCTCCGACTGATCCAGCAGGAAATCATTGACAACCTTACTGTTCTTAATGTGTATAAGTTTGATCGTTTTATCCGTCACATCACCCGTATAGCACACTATGGTACCAAGGCCGAACATTCTCTCAATCAGTGATCTCTCCAGCTTTACATCAATTATCTTATACAGATAGCAGGTATCCTCACTGGTCTTAAAGAAACCCTTATTTATAATAAGCTTCTCATCATTTACCGTGTATTTTGTAAATGTAAACGGAAGACCGAAAAACAGCCATCTTTTTCTTTCAACATATGTAGCCATATCATATCTCCTTGTTAAACACTGTAACACACCGCCTGAAGTTCCGGACGAAATATCTTTTATATCTTAGAGTATATCACAATAATCCGTTTAATCATACAATTAACTGCCACTTTCCGCGAAATCCGAAAAATATTTTAAACACCAAGAATGATTTAATTTTTTTATTGCATTCTACTCCTATATGGAGTAAAATCATCAACAGTAAATATTGCGGAGAGAAACGATGCCTGATTTAAGATACCGAAAAAACAGATCAATAAGGTTCATGCATTCCGGTTCCGTAACCGTATTATTTTTTTTCAATGAAATAAACGTTATATTTTAAGAGAAGATATCATTATCTTCTCTTTTTTATTAACTGTTAAGAAGGGAGATGCAGTATGAGACATTTAATGAGTCCTCTCGATTTCACGGTCGAAGAGCTTGACAGGCTTATGGATCTGGCTACCGACATCGAGAACAACAGGGAGAAATATGCACATGTGTGTGACGGAAAGGTACTGGCAACCTGCTTCTATGAGCCAAGCACAAGAACAAGGCTCAGCTTCGAATCGGCAATGATCCATCTCGGAGGGCAGGTACTCGGCTTCGCTTCCGCCGATTCATCATCTGCCGCAAAGGGCGAGAGTGTATCAGATACGATACGCGTCATATCCTGCTTCGCAGATATCTGTGCAATGCGCCATCCCAAAGAGGGTGCCCCCATGGTAGCGGCTTCCAAATCATCTATACCCGTTATCAATGCAGGAGACGGCGGACATCAGCATCCCACGCAGACGCTTACCGATCTTATGACCATACGTTCTCTTAAGGGAAATCTCAATGATATGACGATAGGTCTGTGCGGTGATCTCAAGTTCGGCCGTACTGTACACTCACTCATCAATGCCCTCAAACGTTACAGCGGTATCAATTTCGTATTTATATCTCCGGAGGAGCTTAGGATACCCGATTATATCCGTTCCGATATTCTGGATCACAATCACATCCCCTATAAGGAAGTCATCAAGCTCGAGGATGTAATGCCCGAGCTCGATATCCTGTATATGACCAGAGTTCAGAGAGAACGTTTCTTCAACGAAGAGGATTACGTAAGACTGAAGGACTTCTACATTCTTACCAAGGAAAAGATGAACCTTGCCAAGGAAAACATGATGGTGCTTCATCCACTCCCCCGTGTAAATGAGATATCCGTGGAAGTGGACGATGATCCGCGTGCGGTATACTTCAAGCAGGTACAGTACGGTATGTATATACGGATGGCGCTTATAATGACACTTTTGGGACTTGACGGAAAGGAGGCATAATATGCTGAACGTAGGAAAGATTGAAGAAGGTTTTGTGCTTGACCATATAGTTGCCGGTCAGAGCATGTCCATATATCATGACCTTAAGCTTGACCGCCTTGACTGTACGGTCGCGATAATCAAGAATGCCCGCAGCAACAAGATGGGCAAAAAGGATATACTGAAGGTCGAGTGCGATATCGATAAGCTTGACCTTGATATTCTCGGTTTCATCGACCACAATATCACCGTAAACGTAATTAAGGACGGTGTGATCGTTGAGAAGAAGATCCTTGTTCTTCCAAAGGAGATCAGAAATGTAATAAAATGCAAGAACCCCAGATGTATTACTTCGATCGAGCAGGAGCTTACTCATATATTCGTTCTTACGGATCCCGAAAAGGAAATATACCGTTGCAAATACTGTGAGGAAATGTACTCCGGTCACATGAGGAGAAAATAAATTTAAAAAACCGCCGGTAAGGCGGTTTTTTAAATTGAGCGGGACTGTAAGCCGGGTTCTGTCGTGAACAATCATCTATCTAGGATGACCGTTACCGGCCACCTCAAGCGACCCACCTGAAGGCACGGCGGGCAACCGTACTGCCCTCTGCTTGGTCTTGCTTCGGATGGGGTTTACACTGACCCGG
>CAMORO010000132.1 GCA_946623875.1 uncultured Lachnospiraceae bacterium
TTGCGGCAACTGTCTTGCCGTCTTCGTTGAGCTTCATATAAAAGGCCTTGATCTCCTTCGGATAATCCGTTACAAACACAGGCCTCTTGAATTCTTTTTCCGTAAGGAATCTCTCATGTTCCGTCTGAAGATCACATCCCCAGCTTACCTTATACTCGAATTCATCATTATGCTTTTCAAGTATCTTCACGGCATCAGTGTATGTCACCCGGCCGAAATCCGATGAAGCAACATGCTGAAGCCTCTCAATAAGACCCTTGTCGATAAAATTATTGAAGAACTGCATCTCTTCCGGAGCATTTTCCAGTACATAATTGATGATGTACTTTATCATGCTCTCTGCCAGAGCCATATCATCATCAAGATCCGCAAACGCCATTTCGGGCTCAATCATCCAAAACTCTGCCGCATGTCTCGTAGTATTGGAATTCTCAGCCCTGAATGTAGGCCCGAATGTATATATGTTCTTGAAGGCCATTGCAAATGTTTCTCCGTTAAGCTGTCCGCTTACGGTAAGGTTGGTCTCTTTGCCGAAGAAATCCTTCGAAAAATCAACGCTGCCGTCAGGAAGTCTTGGAGGATCAGAAGGATCAAGTGTTGTTACCCTGAACATTTCACCGGCTCCTTCACAGTCGGATCCTGTAATAAGCGGAGTGTGCACATACACAAAATCCCTTTCCTGGAAAAACTTGTGTATGGCATATGCTATAAGAGAACGCACTCTGAAAACCGCCGAAAATGTGTTGGTTCTCGCACGTAGATGCGTTATTGTACGCAGATACTCCATTGTATGACGCTTTTTCTGGAGCGGATAATCGGGCGTCGATGCACCTTCGATGCAAATATCCTTTGCCTGTATCTCAAAGGGCTGTTTAGCGGAAGGTGTTGCCACCAAAGTTCCCTTAACTATAAGAGCCGCTCCCACGTTTGTCTTGCTTATCTCGGCAAAATTAGGAAGCGCATCGGAGTACACCACCTGAATCGGTTCAAAAAAAGTACCGTCATTAAGCACTATGAAGCCGAATGTTTTGGAATCGCGGATGCTTCTTACCCATCCACCGATACTGACTTCTTTGTCAAGATATTCTTCCCTGTTCCTAAATAATTCTCTGACTGTTGTTAACTGCTCCATTTTCTCTTCTTCCTGTTATATGTATTATTCCTTATCGGCATTTTGGACCAGAAAATCCTGAACCTTTGAGGTAAGGATGTACTCTTTAAGCTCTTCCATCCTCTCTTCGCCCTCCTGCCTGAAGGCTTCCTCGGATTCAAAAGCACCCAGATCGACATATTCCTTTATTGCTTTTTCTATATCCTCATCCGATACGGTAATGTTCTCTGCCTTGGCTATTGCAGCGAGTACCATGCTCTCCTTCGCAGCTACCTTTGCATATTCTATTGCCTGCGTGTTGAACTCCTCTACGGTCAGCCCCATCTTCTCATTCACAAAGTCCTCAAATGTCATGTTGAGGCTTTGTGCGTATTTGCGTGCGGATATGATCGATCTCTCCGTCTTCTTCTGAAGATATTCGGGCGGAAAATCCCTGATAACCGTTGCGTTATCCACTGCCTTGTTCCATATATCCTCGTAATACTGAAGTTCGTAGAACTCTTCGTATTCCGATTTCATCTCATCCTCAAGCGCTGCCGTATATGCAGCCATATCCTTGTAATGACCTCCGGATATCTCTCTTATAAAATCATCCGTCAGTTCGGGGATGGTTCCGTCAGGTTCGGCATATGCATTTGCAAGCATATCAAGCTCTTGTGCAAGTTCTTCCTCGGTCACTTCATATGACGCCCTGTCAACTTTTAAGCCCTTATACTGCCCCAGTTTTACATAATCATCGGGATTAAGCTCACCTGCTCCGGAGCATCCTGAAAGCGAAAGGATCACTATCAGGCACAAAAAGATTTTATTTAACAGGTTTTGCTCCTGCTTTTTCCTGCATTCTTTCAACAAACTGTTTAAACTTGCCCTTTTTCTTGCCGCCGCCACTCTGAGTTATCGGTCCGTGTATGCCCTTTACGCTTGTAATATATATACCGCTGACAGTTGCTTTAACTTCCTTTTTAACGGGTACATTATCAAATATCTTGTCATCGCATACAAGCGACATTACCTGCGGTCCGACTTTTGCCTTGACAATAGGGAGCTTTGTCCATCTCATCATCTTGGGAGTCTGGTCAATCACCGCCTGCGGAAGCCCGGACTCCTTGATTTTCATCCGTTTCTTATCTATTATCAGCATAGAAACAGTCTGCTTCATTGCATCGATCTGCTCCTGCTGCTGGGCTTCCCTCTTCTGTGCCTTTTTCCCGAGAAAATACAAAAGTATAACGATTCCGACAAGAACAGCAAGTACTACCAGCATTACTATCGTCGCTGTCGAGATCAATAAAATACCGTTCATCTACACAACTCTCCTTATATAATCATCTTTGGAACAATCCAAATGATTTTATCACATACCTTCGCCCATTGAAACCGAATTCTTAATCTCCATCTTTATTTTACAGTTTGCTAGATGTTCATAGTTAATATCCAGCGCGTAATCTATATCAATATTGATGGAGTCTTTGTTTTCCCTTATATCTATATTGTCTGTATCTATGCCAACAAGCAGAGTACCATAGGGAGTGACATAGTTTGTCATATTACGCTTATTCTTCTCGAAGATCATCTCCACATTTGTAAATCCTGACTTGCTGATCGAAAACATATCCCCGTCGAACCTGACAACGTTTTTGGTAACCTCGTCCGCGTTTTCCCCTATCTCATCATAGAGTACATAGTGGTGATTTTTTTTCTTGTAATAACTTCCCGGAGTCAGAATTTCTATTTTTTCTCCTTCGGGATTGCTGCCGAACTGCAATCCGGCAACAGATACCCATACATCTTTATCCATATCCGTCTTCCTGTAATTTCTAAAGGTCAAGAGATTTGAGCATATCATTTTCCTGATTCACTATGTGTATCTCAGCCGCTATACACGCACTGCCCTCATCCCCTTTAATAACACAATCCGTAATCTTGGCATGTTCCTCGATCAGTCTGGCGTGATTGGCGGCGTCCTTGATATATTCAAGCCTGTATCTGTATATCCTTTCGGCCAGATTATTGACCATCTGAACGAGTCGTTTATTGTGGGATGCGGCAAGTATCACATCATGAAAACGTACATCTGCCTGTGCTATCAGAGTAACATCGCCAGTTCCCGTTGCTTCCTCAAATGCCTTCTGTGCTATCTTAAGCTCCTCTGCCTGCTCGCTTGTAATCCTCTTGCAGGCAAGCTTCGTTGCAAGGGAATCAAGTGCCAGCCTAACTTCCAGAACATCTCTTATATCCTGTTTGCTGATCCTCGCAACCTCTGCACCCCTCCTCGGTATCATCGTTACAAGCCCTTCGAGCTCCAGCATCCTTATTGCTTCTCTTATCGGGGTTCTCGAAACCCCAAGTCTGTCTGCGAGATGGATTTCCATAAGCCGCTCGCCCGGCTTGAGAACTCCGGTGAGTATGCCCTGTCGCAATGTATTGAATACAACATCACGAAGAGGCAGATATTCATCCACATTCATCTGAAGCTTTAATTCGTCCATGAATACTCCTTAATTCTACGGATAGTAAAAATCAGTCATATACAATTCCCGGGCATACCCCGAAGCTTCAACGCTTCCGTATGCTCCGTTAATCTCATCTTCCGGGCAATTGTGATCAAAGAGGCCGTAAACCGTAGGTCCGCTTCCGCTCATCATAGCCTTAAGATTTCCGGGACAGCCGGCCATTATACGTTCTATATTACCTATTGCGGTAACCTCTGAAGCAGTTACGGTCTCAAGTACATTCCCCATGTTGCGGACAACCTTCCCGACATCACCGCCTGCAAGCCCGTCCGCTATTGCATCAATATCCGGATGGACCATATGACTGAAGTTAAGATGTTCATACACATACTTTGTAGACACACTCTCGGAAGGCTTTGCGAGAAGTACCTTGAAATTAACATGCGATTCTATCGGTGTAAGTATTTCACCTATCCCTTCCGCCATGGCACAGCCCCCCATAATGCAAAAGGGTACGTCCGCACCTATGCGCACCCCCAGTTTCATGAGTTCTTCCTGCGAAAGTCCAAGATCATACAGCCTGTTAATTGCAATCAGTGTTGCGGCCGCATCCG
>CAMORO010000133.1 GCA_946623875.1 uncultured Lachnospiraceae bacterium
AGATATGCCATTAAATGTCGGGTATGACCTAATGAAGTTAGGATCAGTAAAGTTGGATTTATTTCATGATATTATAAGTAAAAATATAAATCCAATCATAGACTACGAAAAGCAAAGATTTGAACCCGTATCATATAACGGAAGTGTAAACCGGCTTATAAAATAACAAGCCGTAATATGGAGGAGATAGATTAAATGAACATGGATTTTGAAAGACAACTGGCTGTACCTATGGAGGTTAAGGAAATGTATCCTCTTACCGGCAGGATGGGTGAGATCGTCGGAGAAAAGAGGGCAAAGATACAGTCAATATTCGAAGGCAGAAGCGACAAACTTCTTCTCATAATAGGCCCCTGCTCGGCTGACAATGAGGACAGTGTACTTGACTACATTTCAAGGCTTTGTCCGCTTCAGGAAAAGGTAAAGGACAAGATACTCATTGTACCGCGTATTTATACCAATAAGCCCCGTACTACAGGTGCCGGATACAAGGGAATGCTTCATCAGCCGGATCCTACAGGCAAATCGGATCTGTTTAAGGGTATTACCGCAACAAGACACATACATATGAGGGCTGTGTCGGAAACAGGGTTCGCCTGTGCCGATGAAATGCTCTATCCTGAAAATTATCAGTATCTTGACGATCTTCTCGGTTATGTGGCGGTTGGGGCAAGATCTGTAGAAGATCAGCAGCACCGGCTTGTGGCGAGCGGTATAGATGTACCTGTCGGTATGAAGAATCCCACAAGTGGTGATTACACCGTAATGATGAATGCGATACTTGCCGCGCAGCATCCCCATACCTTCATATACAGGGGATGGGAGGTACATTCGGGAGGAAATAAATGCGCACATGCAATTCTGCGGGGTTCAACCGACAAACACGGACAGCCACAGCAGAACTACCACTACGAGGATCTCATAAGGCTGTGTGATTACTATGATGAAAGAGAGCTTAGCAATCCGGCAGTCATAATCGACTGTAATCATTCTAATTCCGGTAAGAATCCTTTTGAGCAGCCAAGAATAATAAAGGATGTCCTGAATTCTGCTCATCACAGCGAGCGGATAACGAAGATACTTAAGGGCTTCATGGTTGAAAGCTACATTGAAGACGGCAATCAGGAGATCGGAGGCGGAGTATACGGTAAATCAATAACCGATGCCTGCCTGGGATGGGAAAAGACCGAAAAGCTTATACTTAATATAGCAGAGTATATTTAGGTTGGAATATTATGAGATATTATGATGAAGGTCTAGGAATTTATTATGAAATACTGAAAAAGGAAACAGACTGCAAGGAACAGAAATACGCAGTTGTAATTGATGCCGATAAGAAGCTTAACGAAATTGATATTCCCGGCGAACTTAACGGCTGTCCTGTTGAAAAGATAGGGAAGAAAGCGTTCCTTGGATGCAAGGGATTAAGAAGAGTGAGCATACCGTACTCCATATCGTCTGTGGGTGAATGGGCATTTGCGTTTTGCGATAACCTTGTCAGGGTGGAAATGCCGCGCAGGAGAGTAGAGTGGGGAAAGGGTGTATTTAAGAATGATAACAGCCTTAGTGCGATCGTTATAAATGAAGGTGCTTTTGCAAGTCATCCTGACAAAGCTGAGATGATATCCGTACTTCTTGCTTCCGTTACAGTTCTGATGGATGCAGAGTATCTTCTGGATACAGAACATGCAGGGGATGAGGAATGGCTTGTGAAATGGGATACAAGGCTGCAGCACCTTCTCGATCTTGCGGATGATGAGGGATATCATCTCTATGTTCTGTGCGGAGAAGAGGATCTTCATTTCGATTACGAGGAGTATCTTGAATACAACAGAGAGAAGAAAGCCAGGCTGTGTATGCTGCGTTTGTGCAATGATGTAATGCTTGATAACGGATTAAGGATGCGTCTTTCCGAATATCTTATTTCACATACTGCGGGATGTGAATCCGATGCTGCGATCAGAGTGCTTACCGAAAAGTTCGGTGATGAACAGAGATATTACAGGCTTATGACAGATATCGGCGCGATAAATCCGGACAATTTCGAGAAGGTTCTTGACGTGATGGGTGACAGACATGCTCAGATGAAGGCATATCTTATAGAGCAGTGTAAACCTTCATCGTTTGATTATTATGATAATCTTGCGTTATGACCTTGACAAGCGTAAACAGGGTATGTTATAAGTAATCTAAACCGTTGAGGAAGAGTGAGTAGGTAATACCTCTTTACTTACAGAGAGTCACAGATGGTGAGATTGTGGCAGGAATGTATTTACCGAATGGACTTCTAAGGGCGAGCGGAAATGAACGTTAAGCGTTCAGAGTATGTAAGACGGAACGATCCCACGTTACAGGGATCAACGTATGTTGGTACGTGTTGAGTGGATGTTTTTTACATCAAGCGGGGTGGCACCGCAGGATAGCTATATATATTCTGTCCCTGCATTTAGACCGTTTATGGTTTAAATGCAGGGATTTTTTGATTTTGAGACTGTTTGAACAGTTACGGAAATATCAGTATACAGACTAAGGAGGAAGCATGATACTTAACAGGATAGTTGAAGATAAAAAAATACGCTTAAAGGAACATAAGGCTCGTGTAAGTCCTTTGACAATGCGTGATGAGGCGGAAAGGATCATTGGAAACGGTAAGATAAATGAGCATCTGTTTTTGAATAATCTTAAAAAGGAAAGTATCTCAATAATAGGCGAATTCAAGAAGGCTTCGCCAAGTCTTGGCAGGATAGAGGAAAAGATAGACCTTTTAAGCCGTATCGATGAATATAATGCTGCTGTGGATGCCATTTCCTGTCTGACCGAAGAGGACCATTTCGACGGTAATACAGGGTATCTTAAGACAATACGTGAGAGAACAGGACTTCCGATACTCAGAAAGGATTTTATGATAGATGAGTACCAGTTCTATGAGGCAAGGGTTATCGGAGCGGACGCTGTTCTTCTTATAGTTGCCATACTTGATGATGAAAGACTGAAGTCATTTTATCAGCTTTCCAAAGATCTTAAGCTTGACGTACTTGTTGAAACACATGATGAATATGAAATAGAGCGTGCCTTAAGGATAGATCCGGATATTGTGGGAATTAACAACAGAAATCTTAAGGATTTTTCCATAACACTTGAAAATACCAGTCGATTGAAACGATATATACCTGATGACAAGGTTCTTGTATCTGAAAGCGGTATCATGGAAGATAAGGATGTTAAGTATTTAAAGGACATAGGAGTAGATGCATTTCTTATAGGAAGGGCATTTATGGAAAACGCCAATCCGAGAGAGCTTGCAAGGAAATGGAAGGAACTGTAGGGTGAACGGTAAAGTAAAGATCAAGATATGCGGACTTACAAGAACAGAAGAAGCCCGTTATTTGAATGAAACGGGAGTTGATTATGCGGGCTTTGTATTCTATGAAAAGAGTAAACGTAATATAAATATAGACAGGGCTGTTGAAATAATGTCAGAGCTTGATAAAGGGATAAAAAGAGTTGCAGTGACCGTATCTCCCGATCCGGCTCTTATAGAGATCATCGAAAACAGTGGTTTTGATATTATCCAGATACACGGTGATATAACAGACAGTTATCTTAATGATTGCAGTATTCCCATATGGCGTGCATTAAATGTATCTGATATGAATGATCTGTACCAAGAACTAAGGTTTTTTGAGTTGAATAATCCGGCGACATACAATCGGACGACCGGTATAGTGATTGATGCACCGGCATACGGCAGCGGAAAGACTTTTTCATGGGATGGGAAGACCGGATTTCCCGATAACCCCGGAAAACAGATGATACTTGCGGGAGGTCTTAATGCCTGTAATGTCATGGAAGGAATAAGGCTGTTTGACCCCGATATTGTTGATGTGAGTTCATCGGTCGAGGGCATAAACGGTAAGTCTTTTGAGAAGATAAGGGAATTTGTAAATGCAGTTGGTATAATGAGGTAATCCGTTTTTCAAACATTTAAAAAGGAGGAGATAGTTACAATGAACAAAAAAGCTTACTACGGTGAATACGGAGGCCAGTTTGTCTCGGAATCTTTAATGAACACG
>CAMORO010000134.1 GCA_946623875.1 uncultured Lachnospiraceae bacterium
TTGCTGATGCCTGAAATGGATGGGTTTGAATTGCTTGAGAAGATCAAATCCGAAGAAGCGGTTTCCAATATTCCGGTGATAGTAATGACATCGGAGAAGCCGGCTGAAGTCCGCAGCATCAAAATGGGTGCGGATGATTTTATCACAAAGCCCTATGATATGCCTGAAGTGATCCTTGCCAGATGCGAGAGAATCATACAGTTGTATGAAGACAAGAGCATTATCAGAAGTGCTGAGAAGGATGATCTGACGGATCTGTATACCCGTGAATTCTTCCAGGAATATATCAGGCAGATAGACGGCAGCGGACATGGCAGTCAGATGGATGCCATTGTTTTGAATATAGAGCATTTTCATATGCTCAATGAAATGTTCGGAAGAAAAACAGGTGACAGTGTTCTGAAGAAGATAGCTGACATGGTTTCGGATATGCTTGGTGAAGGGGTATGCATAGGATGCAGACCGGATGCGGACTATTTCTATTTCTATCTTGAACACAGAGATTCTTATGATGAGGTATTCAAAGCTCTTTCCGAAGAGTTGTCCGGAATTTCCAAAATACCGGGAGTACGCATGAGGCTGGGTGTTTACCAGGATGTGGATACGAATATATCGATAGAGGACAGGTTTGATCATGCGAAATATGCCTGTGACAGAATAAGAGGAGATTACAACAGACAGATATCCTTCTATAGCAAAGAGGAAAACGAGAAGGATCTGTATCATGAACAACTGATCAATGATATTGATAATGCCATATTAAACAAGGATCTCGTAGTGTTCTATCAGCCCAAGTACGGTATACAGTGTGACGAGCCTGAGCTTAGAAGTGCCGAGGCGCTTATCAGATGGCGTCATCCGAAGTACGGAATGATCAGTCCCGGGGATTTTATTCCTTTATTCGAAAGCAATGGTCTGATACAGAAGCTGGACCATTTTGTGTGGGAAGAGGCTGCTCGCCAGATCAGAAAATGGAAGGACGAGTACGGAATTACGGTTCCGGTTTCCGTAAATGTTTCCAGAGTGGATATTTACGATGCACAGCTTGAGGATCGTCTGGTAAGGATATTAAAAGATAATGACCTTGATGCCAAAGAGTTGATGCTTGAGATTACCGAATCCGCATATGCCGATGATGCCAAGGGTCTGACGGATGTTGTGACAAAACTTCGGGAAAGTGGATTCAGAATAGAGATGGATGATTTTGGCTCCGGTTATTCCTCGCTGAATATGATAACGGAAATTCCTATAGATGTACTGAAAATGGACATGAAGTTCATAAGAAATATGAACAAGGATGCAAAGAGCCTTAAGCTGGTCGAACTTGTAATCGAGATAGCGGATTATCTGGGAGTTCCGGTTGTTGCAGAGGGTGTTGAAGACAAATCCCAGTTAGATCAGCTAAAGAGCATGGGCTGTGAGCTTATACAGGGCTATTATTTTTCCAAGCCCGTTCCGCCTGAGGAGTTTAATAAGTTTATAGAAGCAGAGATTAGTAAAGGAAGGGAAAGTAACTGACATGATCACAATTGAAGGATTAAGGGAATTCGGGGCTGATGCGGACACCGCTCTGAAAAGGTGTTTGGGCAACGAAGCTTTTTATCTGAAGCAGATCAATAAAGCTTTGGAGGATGATTCATTTGATATGCTCAAAAGCAGTGTTGAATCAAATGATCTCGATGCCGCTTTTGAGATGGCTCATGCTCTTAAGGGAGTGTGGGGCAATCTCGGTCTGACCCCTTTGTTCGAACCGGTAGCTGAAATGACGGAACATCTGAGGAATAAGGCAGACAAGGATTATTCGGCTTATGTTGATCTGATAGATAATCGCATAAATACACTCAAGAAAATGAAGGAAGATGAAAGTTGAATTGTAAATGCATATAACGTATAATGCTATTTACTTGTATAAGAATCGGGTAAGGTTATTATAATGAAAATCAACAGATTAACTACGGTTGCGACCGTTGCACTTGCGGTCGTGATAATGTCGCTTGGCGGCTGCAAAAATGAAGAGGAACCGGCTCCTGCACCCGAAACGCAGGTCGAAGAAAGCGCCGTATCCGACAATACGGAAACTGATGCCGGAAATGACAAAGAGTCCGAGGAAGCAGATCCGAATGAACTTCCTAAAGGACAGATGAGGAGTTTCCTGTCGGGACTACCGGTTGATGAAAAGATAGGGAACAGGCGTCCAATTGCGATAATGCTCAACAATTTAAAACCCGCACAGCCTATGAGCGGAGTAAGCTACGCAGATGTTGTGTACGAGTATGTGGTTGAAGGCGGTATAACCAGGTTGATGGGCTTGTTTGAAAATTATGACGGACTTGAGAAGATAGGATCTGTCAGAAGCTGCCGTGAGTATTTTGTATATACCGCACTTGAATTTGATGCGATCTACTGTCATTTCGGTCAGGCTTCGTATGCTGTGGAGCTTCTCGATAAAGACTACGTGGATAATATAAATGGCCTTGGTCCGGCGGGAGATGTAACCTATTACAGAACCACCGACCGTCAGGCGCCCCACAACGTTTATACGAGTAAAAAAGGCATAGATGCCGGTATAGATATGCTCGGATACAGAAGAGAGCATTATGACGGCTATAAGGGCAAATTCAAGTTCTGCGACCTTGACAAGGAAGTTACTAACGAGGATGGCTACAGCGCCAAGCATATAGAACCCAAGTACAAGATCAACAAGCCATGGTTTGACTATAATGAGAAGACCGGCAAGTACGACAGATTCCAGTATGACGGACCACAGATAGATGATCTGACGGGTGAGCAGTTGTCATATGATAACGTTATTCTCCAGTATAATTTCTGGGTGCAGCTTGATGACAAGGACTACCTTGCTTTTGACTGTCACCAGGGAGGAGCGATCCAGTACTGTACAAAGGGTAAATGTATTCCCGGAACGTGGAAGAGGGAGATCAACGAAGATAACTATGATATGTCCGCGATAAGATACTACGATATGGACGGTAACGAGATCGAGATCAATAACGGAAAGACATTTATTTGTGTCATACAAAATGATGAGGTCGAAAATGTAGTCGTTGAATAGAGAATTAATCCGGGGCCTTTTACAGGCCCTGATTTTTTACAGTATTAAAACATGATCACAGGGAAAATCATATGAAATACAGTAAGTATACGATAGAAACCGTTGTGCAGGCGGAAGATATTATTATAAGCATGCTCGATGACATGGGAGTAGAAGGCGCACAGATAGAGGATAAGATCCCTCTGTCGGAAGAAGAACTGGCGGGAATGTTTGTTGACATCGGGCCCGAAGAGACTGTTGATGACGGCAAAGCTTATATATCGTTTTATCTTGATGCGTCCGAAGATCATGAAGATATGATCCGTGATATCAAGGCGGAACTTGATGATATGAAATCTTATCTTAACGTCGGAAGCTGTCTGATGACATATTCCGAAACGGAAGATGAAGACTACATCAACAACTGGAAGAAATATTTCCATCAGTTTTACATAGATGATATTCTGTTTATTCCTTCGTGGGAAAAGCCGGTTTCCGAAGAGCATACCGGGTTGACGATACATATAGATCCGGGCACGGCATTCGGAACGGGTATGCACGAGACTACACAGTTATGCATACGTGCACTCCGAAAGTATGTCACAGACGGGTGCAAAGTACTGGATGTGGGAACCGGAAGCGGTGTTCTATCCATACTTGCATTTAAGTTTGGTGCTTCGAAAATAACGGCTACCGATCTTGATATATGTGCTGAGGCGGCAACGGAGGACAATCTGGCAGCAAACGGTCTTGAAGATGCTGATTTTAAGCTTATTATCGGAAACCTTATCGATGATGAAAAAGTACAGGACGAAGTCGGCAGAGGATACGATATTGTTGTTGCCAACATTCTTGCGGAAGTGCTTATTCCGCTTATGCCGGCAGGCATCAGAGCCCTTAAGGACGGCGGGATCTATATAATGTCCGGAATAATAGATGACAAGGAAGAGGCCGTCTTAAACGCCTGCAAAGAAAACGGGCTTGAAGTACTCGAAGTAAACAGACAG
>CAMORO010000135.1 GCA_946623875.1 uncultured Lachnospiraceae bacterium
AATTGATGAGTAGTTCCTTCAGAAAAGCATTTAAGTTGATGGAACCGTCTTTTTTGTAAGCGTCTAACTTATGGTGTTGTATAATCCCACTTTATATTCTGATAGAATAACCCTATCAAATATGAAAGGGGTATCTCTATGGATCAGAAATCTTTATTAGTACGTCGTGCACAGTGGGCTCAGATTGTACAGGATGGTAACAACGCTCCTATTTCAAAGAAGGAATGGTGTGCTCAGAACGGCATCAACCTTAAGGCATTCTATTACTGGCAAAATAAACTTCGTAAGCAGGCAATAGAAAGCGCCGAACAATCCACAGCACTGCAGGTACAGATATCTCAACCAGCTTCTTTTGTTGAGATCCCTGTTCAACCTGTCTTGTCTCGTGAGCATGAGGTTCCGAAACCTGCAACCAGGATAATCGAAAAGGATCATGAACTTGTTCTCCAAGTCGATGATTACCAACTGTTTATCAATGAAAATATCAAAGAGCGCACTCTCCGCACTGTCATGAAGGTTCTCCGTCATGCTTAGGGATGCCACTTGGTACAAGAAGGTGATCATCCGTTGTGGCAAGACTGACCTTCGCCGCGGGATCACAGGTCTTGTCTCGATAATCCGGCTCGAATACGGTCTTGATCCACTTGAAGAAGGAACTCTTTTCCTTTTTTGTGGAAACAAGCGCAATTCCATAAAGGGAATCTGTTTCGACCGGGATGGTTATTGCATGATCATAAAAAAACTGACCGACGGTGTCTATCAGTGGCCCCGCAATTCTGACGAAGCAATGTCACTATCACAGGAAGAATTCCACAGGCTGATGGAAGGCTTCACTATCCATTCCTCTATCAGGACATACGAACGAAAAACAGATAAATAAACCCATAAAAGCGAGCTCTCGGGGCTTGCTTTTTTGTATGAAAAAGTGCACAATTACAAGTGACATATTTTATCCATATTAATGTCACTATAATTATTGACACTCGTTACAACAAGTGATATAATTATCTTATAAATGTAACGAGGTGAAAGGAGCTGCACTTATGGCAATAATAAAGCAATACCACAAAGATACTGATACAACTTATGTTTATGAGTCCATCAGCTACTGGGATGCCGAAAAGGGTCAGTCACGTTCCAAACGCCGTGTCATAGGTAAGATCGATCCCCAAACAGGTGAGATCATCCCAACAGGCAAAAGGGGACGCACCAAAAAAAATGAGACATCTTCTTCAGATACTGATATCTCTATTACTTCCGAAGACAGCACAGATGAACAAAACCGTATACTTGAACTCGAAATCTCCAATGCAGCGCTCACATCAAGGATAGCAGAGCTTGAAGCAGAGGTGCGGAAGTATCAGTCTGTCATAGGTAAGATCTCAGCACTATCCGAAAAGATAAATGAAACGTGCGGCACCCTTGAGCAGAACTAAGCAGTATATAACAGGGCATACTACAGATGGAAGCAGATATTAGGAAATTTGCAGACAGCATAAATTCATATACGAAGGAGCAGCTATTCGATCTGTGCCTGCAGCTCAAGAGGGATAATTCCACCCTTGAGATATACCGTAAGGAAACCCGCAGATCCGATACGGCGATTGCGCGTGAATATCAGGAACTTTCCAAAAGCTTCAAGGATCTTAAATCCAAGTATGATGACCTCTTGAAGAGTTACGAGCGTATAACAGCCCAGAATCATTTACTTGTTAAACAGCGCTTCGGCTCTCACAACGAAAAGATGGATGTACTGTATGCCTCATCCGGTCAGGATATACAGGATCCGTTATCGGAAGATGCAGATCCTGAAGCAGAGGATGCGGTCAGCCATGATACTAACAAGATCATTCCTTTTGGTGAAAAATCTTCAAAAGTATCCGGCAAAAGATCCGGAAAGCTTTTAAGTGATGATCAGAAAGCCCGCACCGAGGCAAGAAAGGTGATAAAGGATGCTCTTGGTAACGGCAGGGAAAAGAAGACCAGAACGAAAATGGATCTTTCGGGTCTTCCCCACGTAAACACCTTTAACCTCAACATAGGGGAGCTGGATAAACTGTATGGCTATGCCAACTGGGAAATAGTCAACTGGCATGAAAAGAAACTGCTACACAAGCCATTGGCATCTTACTATGTGGAGTGCATATATACTCCTGTCATAAAACGTCGCGATGATGGAAGTCTTATTTCAATGCCTGCCCCATGCGCACTGCTCAGGCGATCACAGGTTACTCCTGAGGTACTTGCAAATATCATGTATGAAAAATACTTCAAATCAGTTCCGTTATACCGACAGAGTGCAGATCTTGCAAATATAGGACTTATGATACCAAGACAGGATATGTCAAACTGGATAGTCCACTTTGCAAACCTGTATTTTAAAGTCCCTTACAAATATATGAAGATGCTCCAGTGCAAAAGGAAATACGGGCACTCCGATGAATCAACCCTTCAGGTTCTTCACGAAGAAAATCGTGATGCAAGAACAAAGAGTTATGTATGGGTTCATACCACAGGTGAGCTGGATGATGGTCCCTGTATCGTTATCTTTGCATATGAACCGACAAGAGGTACTGATCATCTCCGCACTTACTACATAGATTTTTCCGGAGCCCTCACAACAGATGCCTATATATCGTATGACGTCCTTGGAAAAGAAAGCCATGGACGTATCATCATATGCGGCTGCCTTATGCATGCCCGTCGCAGGTTTGCAGAAGCCATGGAGATTATAGATATCCGTACACTTTCCAAGAAAGAGATTGATGTCCTTCCCGAATATCGGGCACTAATATTATTGGGCAAAATATACCATGCGGAAGCTGAACTTAAGTCGCTTGATGCAAAAGAACGCCTGAAACGCAGACAGTCAGATGTGAAGCCTCTTGTAGATGACTTTTATACACTCATAGAGTCATTTGATCTTGATGATCCGCTCCTTAGCGAAAAGTTCAAGGATGCCATTACCTACAGTATCAATCAGAAAGAGAGTCTCTGTCGTTTCCTTGAAGATGGAATGATCCCATGTGATAACGGATTTGCAGAGAACTGTCTTCGATTATACGCGCAAGGACGCCGTAACTGGCTGTTTTCAAATACTCCGGAAGGCGCACATGCAAGTACCATCATTTACAGCATGGTTGAAACTGCACGTCATAATGCAGCCAACCCTTTGATCTATCTGAATTATCTTCTTGAGAAAGTACCGGATTATCTGGAATTCTCACCGTATGACCCAAGGATCGAAGAACTGATGCCATGGTCAGACAGATACCGGCAATACGAAAAAGAGAAACTTAAGGCGAGCCTGGAGCAGTTGAATATAGTCTCACAGGAGAAACCCTATTACCGGCCATACTGCCAGAAAGCAGATGATCAAGCAAAAGCTCTACCGAATGCAAGCTGATATTCGGTCTATTAGGTATCCCATTAGATAGACTCTAAAAAATCATAGGATTTTTTGGAGTCTTTTATTATAAGTTTTCAAGGTACGTATATTATTTAGATCATTACATGCACTGATGCTATCGTATCTGACATCAATAATCACAGCAACGTTCGGATAGGAACACCATATATTAGACGCTTACTCTTTTTTCATGAATTCAAACAGTTCAGCATCGTTCACAAGACGGGATTTCATATCTTCCGGTATATAAATCTTATATTTTTCTGTCATCTCTTTCTCCTATGAAATATGAATTGCCCCCTCACCTATGCTCGGCGGCCAATCGTCGGAACGGATGCTGAATATGACTTCGTCATATCCGTTCCTCCTGTTTGGGGTCGTAGAATAATCATATCATAACAGAATAGAAGGGTTTATGTAAATATTCTGGGGTTACAATATATTTACATTCTGCTTCTTTTAATATCCCTTCTCATAATTTACCATAGAATCACAAAAGCACTTGCAGCAATACCGAGGGTCGTCCGCTTAGGACTCTTGCTTTTGGTTATGTCGCAGGATGGCAGTGAAAACTGCATCGGGTATCGTGCTTTGTCTAAAGA
>CAMORO010000136.1 GCA_946623875.1 uncultured Lachnospiraceae bacterium
CTATAGCCTCTTTGAACAGCTCATGATTTTCTCTCTTGATAATAAATATGACCTTCTCAAATCCGGCACGTTTGGCATCGAATATGGAAAAATCTATTATCTTATCATTTTCATCATCAACCGTATCTATCTGTTTAAGTCCGCCATAGCGTGAGCCCATGCCCGCTGCCATGATAACAAGTACAGGTTTGTTCATTTTACCACCTACTGATCTTTCTTCTTAACTGTTCTGACCGGATCACTTGTAACGTCTACCCCAAGGCGCTTAAACGTACGCATATCCGCAGGAGAGAGCATTACCGATGTATGAGCCTGCAAACCCTTAAGCTTCGGGATCTGAGCCATTGAAACCTTTGCATTTTCATCGGAGATCGAAGCAATCGACAATGCAATAAGAACCTCATCCGTATGAAGTCTGGGATTTTTCCCTCCCAGGAACTCAACCTTCAGCCGGGCAATAGGTTCGATCGCCTCCGGAGATATCAGATGAGTATCATGATCTACTCCACCGAGATACTTGAGCGCATTAAGCAGTAAAGCCGCAGATGCACCAAGCAGATCCGTTGTCTTGCTGGTAATTATCGTACCGTCTTCGAGCTCTATGGCAGCAGTCGGAACACCCAGCTTTTCAGCTCTCTCTTTTGCCGCTACAGTAACCTTTCTGTCATCGGTTGTAATTCCTGCCTGATTCATAAGCAGTTCGATTTTCAACACTTCACTCTCGTTTGCTTTTTCCTCGACCACCCTGTTAAGTGTTGTATAATATCTTCTGATTATCTCCTGTTTTGATGCTTCGCAGCAGATCTCGTCGTCCACTATACAGTTTCCGACCATATTAACACCCATATCCGTAGGAGATTTGTACGGGCTCTTTCCGTATATCTCTTCAAACATGGCATTAAGAACCGGGAATATTTCAATATCCCTGTTATAGTTGACCGTTGTCACACCATAGCTTTCCAAGTGGAAGGGATCGATCATATTAACATCGTCAAGGTCTGCCGTCGCTGCTTCATATGCAAGATTGATAGGGTGTTTTAACGGGATGTTCCAAATGGGGAATGTTTCAAACTTAGCGTATCCGGCCTTGATCCCGCGCTTGTTTTCATGGTAGAGCTGTGAGAGGCACGTAGCCATTTTTCCGCTTCCGGGACCCGGTGCGGTAACGACAACAAGAGGTTTTGTAGTGATAACGTAATCGTTCTTGCCGAATCCGTCGTCACTTACTATAAGCGGAATATTGGAAGGGTAGCCTTCGATCAGATAGTGCATGTAGACATTGATATTTCTCCTTCTCATGCGCTCCTTAAACTGCAGGGCAGTCTCCTGTCCCGCAAAATGTGTAACAACAACCGAGGATACATACAGCCCTTTATCTTCAAACAACTGCTTGAGCCTTAGCACATCCTCATCATATGTAATTCCGATATCTCCTCTAACCTTTTTACGGTCGATATCCATGGCCGAGATCACTATCACTATCTCTGCCTGATCGGAAAGCTGCATCAGCATCCTGAGCTTACTGTCGGGTTCAAACCCCGGAAGCACTCTTGATGCATGATAATCATCATAAAGCTTTCCTCCGAACTCAAGATACAGTTTATCGCCGAATTCTCCTATCCTCTCACGGATATGCTCCGACTGGGTTTTCAGGTATTTTTCATTGTCAAATCCGATCTTCATATAATCCCCTGTTCTTAATCTAAACCAAATATATAAAATCTCACAAATTTAACCAGTAAATACTATCACATCAGGCAACCTGCGTTCAAGATATCATTCACACTCTCTTATCTTTTTCCGAAGGGGCAGTACCATATTCGGCGAGACGGACAAAGCATCTATTCCCATATCTATAAATTTCTGCGTCTGTCCCAGATCCGCTGCGGCTTCCCCGCAGATATCCACCGGTATACCCGCTTTGTGAGCGTTGTTTACCGTCATCTCTATCATCTTCATCACTGCGGGATGAATCTCGTTAAAGTAAGCCTCAAGCTTGGGATTTTGCCGGTCTATGGCAAGTGTAAACTGTGTCAGATCGTTTGTCCCGATGCTGAAGAAATCAACTTCCTTTGCAAGCTTGTCACTTATCATTACAGCCGCCGGAGTCTCAATCATGATCCCAAGTCTTAGGTCTTGCCTGTATTCTATATTTTCCGCATCCAGCTCATCTGTCACTTCCTTAATGATCATCTTAGTATGCCTGATTTCATCAAGTGAAGTGATAAGAGGAAACAGTATATCAAGATTTCCGTATACCGATGCTCTGTAAAGGGCACGAAGCTGTGTCTTGAACAGCTCGGGCTGGGACAGACTGATCCTTATGGCACGATAACCCATGGCAGGATTGTTTTCTTTTTCAGGTCTGAAATACGAGGCCTGCTTATCGGTACCAAGATCAAGAGTCCTTATTATGACCTTCCTTCCCCGCATCTTTTCAAGAACTTCCCTGTAGATTTGGAACTGCTCCTCTTCCGTCGGGAATGTAAGGGATTCAATATATATGAATTCACTCCGAAACAGCCCGATACCCCCTGCATCATACAATAGAGCCGTTTCTACGCCTTCCGCACTTCCTATATTGGCGTATACGTTAATATACTTCCCACTTTTTGTTATATTGTTCTTACCCTTAAGAAGCAGAAGCATACGCTGACGTTCTTCATACTCTTTCTGCCTTCTCTTCATCCTGTCAAGAGTCCGCTTATCGGGATCTATGATCAGCTCCCCTTTTACTCCGTCAAGGATCGCATATCTTCCGTCATATATGGATAGCATTTCCTGTCCGATTCCGACTACCGAAGGTATTCCCATTGTACCGGCAAGTATGGAAGCATGACTTACAGGGGATCCGAACATGGTAACAAGCCCAAGGACATTATCTCTGTTAAAACCTACTATATCACCTGCGCTGAAATCATCCGATGCGTAAATACACGGCTCAAGGGGCTGGACCATCTCACCTTCAGCGCCACACAGTATTCTGAGCAGCCTTTCCGAAACATCTCTTACATCAGCCACATGGCTTTGCATGTATTTATCTTCTATTGATGTGAACAATCTGGAAAATTCATCGGATGCAAGTACAACGGCATAAGCCGCATTGTACCCCGATTCCCTGATCTGCTTGTAGACATAATCAATATACTGCTTATCCTCCAGAAGCATCTCCTGCGCTACAAAGATGGACGCATTCAGCTCCCCAAGATAAGGAATGGATGATTCGTGGAGTTCTTCAAGCTGTTCGATGGCCTTCTTCTTCGCATCATTGAACAGTTCGATCTGTGCCGACCTATCTTCCACCGTAGATCTCGATATATGTTTATCGGGGTGCATGTAAACATACAATCTGCCTATAACTATTCCCGATACGACCTTTGTTCCCTTAAGAGTTACCATATAGCCTCCAATTTCTTGAGAGCCACGCCATTTCCTACTACCTATACTACCATATTTTGTAGTATAATTCTTGTGTTTGGAAAATATTGTGTAATTACCGAAAGGATCTGTCATGTCTGATCAAAAAAATATAAAACGGAATCTTATCATATCCGCAGTCCTGACTCTTATACTTTTCTATCTTGGCGCAGGGCACGGGCTGCTTAATCTTCCGTTTCCCGAAATATTGAGGAACAATCAGATTTTTCTTCTTGTAATCCGGGTGATTTTATCCCTCCTGGTAATCTTCGTAAACAGAGCACTTTTTACCAAAGGCATTTCTTCCATCATTCACCTGTCTCCGGACATGGATTCTCTTGTAGTTCTCGGGGCGTTAGCTGCATTTATATACAGTACCGCAGTATCCGTCATAAACATTATATATTATAAAAATGCCGATGAATACATCGGAGAATCCGAACTGTACTTCGAGTCCTGTGCCTTGATACTGACTATTGTGGCCATAGGAAAACTTCTTGAGGAAAT
>CAMORO010000137.1 GCA_946623875.1 uncultured Lachnospiraceae bacterium
TCCGGCAGATGTTTATCAAGGATGTACCATGCGTTTCTGTCTTGGTTTTCAACAAATCTTATCAATGTCATTCTCCCATACGATCATAAGTGTTATGAATTTCGTTACTAACTCCACCACCAGTGGTGAAGTTGGTGGCGAAGCTTAATGATAATATCAATACCGTCCTGTCAGACTCTTTGCATCAAAACATATGGTGCATCCACGGAATAAAGGCAAAAACAGAGGGAAATTCTAATTCCGAAGCAACTTGCTTCAGTTTTACACTGCTTCATAAACCAAAGCAGGCTTGTTCTTCATATCATTCACCATCCTCATCATTCAAATCAGATAATTACTCCACCCAATGCACTGAGAAATCATATCATAATAAGAATATCATAATATTAGCCCATCATCATTATATCTGTAATATAAATGAAAAAAGAGGGTTCCGAAAACCTCGAAACCCTCATAACCACTGAGTCGGCGTGACAGGATTTGAACCTGCGGCCTCTACGTCCCGAATATCACTTCCGATTTCTTATCAAATACCGTTTCGTCCCGTTTTTGCTTATTTCAAGCGCTTTTCTCTTAGCATCACTCCAAGTGTAACACAGGATAACATGGAATAAAACATCGAATAACGACTTTTGGGTAGAACAAAAGGTAGAATAGAAGCTCTCTGTAAACCTTCAAGGTTTATGGAGATTTTTTATGATAGACGGAACATCCGCATTACAACTGAATACATCTGCCGCACCGGTTCTTATAAAGGATCAGTCCTGCGATGTGGTCTGGACACCGGAACAGCACTATACGATAGTTCAGAAGCTTCTGACTTATGAATGCGAATATATCAAGGGCAGGGATGAGTACACCCTTTTGAAAGAAATAGTGGTGTCAGGATCCCTGACGGAAGAATCAAACTTCCGTCAGACGGGTGACACCGCAAATGCAGAGAATACAAGGGCTGAGGGCAGTGGTGTCATTTCACCCTTATGCGGTGCAATAGTGGCAAATGACACCGACACCGCTTCATGCAGCAAGCCCTTCTTGGCTCCGCTGGATGTGCAGAAAACCGGAAGCATCGCCGATGTGATCCCGTCATTTAAGGTCATTCAGTCAGACAGCATGAGCATCAACATCGGTTTTGATACCGAGTTTCAGGATTATCGTGACGGATCCGGCAAAAACCGTCGTGTCCTGTCCCTTCAGATGACCATTGCCATCGGTGAAACACTTATAAGATATTTCTTCCTTGTGGATCCGAGATATCAGGAAGTAACCGCAGAGGGCGGCATGATACCTCTCAAGTACTGTTTGGCGGATATCCTGGCTGATCTTAAGAAATGTTATTTCCCTGATTTTCCGCTGGTGCGTAAGGAAGGACTTGTTTACAAGGAAAAGGAATGGAAAGGTCATGATCCCTTCAAGGTGGTGGATTTTAAGGCGATGAAAGACTTCACTATTCCCATAACGATCATCTGTCACACGGGAAAAGCTGATATTTCGGTATTCCGCAGGTCAAAATATGATATAGACCTGCTCCGTAAGCTCGGTGAGATACAGGGCGGATGGATGACCACGGAGAATGTCCGTTTCAAGGCGGAAAATGACAGGAATTACAATTATTACTGGCTTGTAAACCTCTGCATCAGAGATACGCTGGGACTTACGCCTGCCGATAATAAATCCCTGAAGGCACTCGGAAAGGTGATCAACCGTCCGAAGATCGATCTTCCGGGCAGGGTAATAGAGCATATGGCCGCATTTGCCGTCAGTAACCCGGTGGAGTATTACAAATACGCCGTAAATGATGCGGATATAGTGGTTTCCTTCTGCTCCGAGCTGTTCAGGTGCAACAGGCAGGTACCCATGACATTATCCAGTGCGGCTGCATCATCCATGTACGGAAGCATAAAGGAATACTTCGGCGTAACCAGGAAAGCAGATTATGACAGGATTTACAGGGGGTTAGAAATGTTAGACGAAGGCGTAATACCATCAAAAGATGAATGCATGAAATTCCTGAAGGCAACCCGATATGTACCGATAAGGGATAACCCGGATGCCAAGCTGGTTTCGGAATATTTTGAGGAAGCATATACCGGAGGGTTTAATGCTTCCTTTTATATTGGGTGGATCACTGATCATACTACGGATTTTGACCTGCAGAACGCATATCCTACCGCGATGGCGAATATCATTGATATTGACTGGGATCAGAATGTAAGGGATTTTCCGAGAAACTATGAGCTTACCTGGCAGGATCTGATGAATCCGCTTATTCCGGCAGTCGCAGTCGGTGACTTCGATTTTCCCGATAACTGTTACTGTCCAAACATCCCGGTTCCGGTCAAGGGCGGCATGAAGATATACCCGAAGCATGGCAGGCACGTATATATGGCAGGACCAGATATGTATCTGGCGTTAAAGCTTGGTGCAAGGATCAGGGTATTCCGCGGTTTCACCTGCATGATGCGTCAGACAAAGGACGGAAAGCCCTCTCAGTGCCTTGCTTATGCTGTTACCAATCTCGTACAGGACAGAATGAGGGCAAAAATCGAATACAGGGATAATCCTCTTGTTGAAAAGAGCCTGAAAACAATGGTGAACAGCTGTTATGGCAAGACGGCTCAGAACGTGAGCCCGAAAACACGATATAACGCCAAAACAATGGGACGGGTGGATGCGGAACCCTCAACCGTCACAAGTCCTTATCATGCGACTTATACCACGGCTCTTGTCAGATGTATGCTCATTGCCTGCATCAACCAGCTTCATGATATGGGATACCATGTTTATTCTGTTACCACAGACGGATTTATCACGGATGCCCCGACAGAGGTTGTCCGTGGACTGGATGCATACGGTTTTGCCCAGATCTTTCAAAACGGGCGCTATATCCTCAACCAGACCCATGATGATTGTGATGCCAATCAGGTATGGGAGCCGAAGCATTTTAACGATACCTTCCTCAATATCACAACCCGAGGGAATGTAGCCGTTAATGATAAGGGCGTGCTGGCTCATAATTCATATACTACCGGCGAAGTAAAGGACAGCCGTGCAGACAGGGATGCGTATATCCTTGCGGTTCTTTCCCGCGAGGGCAGGCTTAAATGCCATACAAAGGTGTGGACTGAGTTTTCGGAGATAGTTGAACGAAAGCATGACTTTCAGGTGACCGAAACGATACGACAGTTATCCATGAATTTTGACTATAAGCGCTGCCCGATTGTTGATACTGCGGTTGATACTCCCGTTCATTATGACAGCGCGGACGGAAAGTATTCGGTCGATACGATCATTGCTGAATATGATACCCGTCCTTTTGATGATGCGGAGGAATTCCTTAATTACCGTAATACGATGCAGAATGAGGATTGTGTAAAGGTCACGGCTGATCTTGAACGTGTAAAGGTTAAATCCACCGTTCAGACCAAGGGGTATATCGGAAAAGATCTTCCTCGAAAGATACTGCTTTCCATTCTTATGGGATACCGCTCAGGATTATATCGGATCCCTGCGCTTGATGGTCTGAAACAGTCCGAGGTCATTGAGGTCGTAAACGGATGGGGGATCTCCGTCATATCCCTTAATGACTGGAAGAACTGTTCCCGTACCAAGAGGCAGGAGAATATGCTGCCCAGAGAGCTGATCGAAGAAACGCTTCAGAAGATCATAAAGCTGTCGGAAGGATGATCATCTTCCCAGACATGCACGGCTTAAAAAGTAGCCGTGGCGATTTACCGGAAATGAGACCGATGCTTTTCGCACCGGTTCATTTCCTTCCGGATCCGTCGATACCTGAACACTGCGAAGGAGCAAACAGTCCACCGGACTGTTATGCTCTTTCTTCGTTTGCCGTCTTATCGAGCTGAATATCACTTCCTGTCGGAACCGATATTCATGCTCTCGACTCCGGC
>CAMORO010000138.1 GCA_946623875.1 uncultured Lachnospiraceae bacterium
CTCTTTTTATAGCCATAATTACCGATTATATCTGTTTTGCCCCGATTACGATGGCGTTTATTGTTCCGATAACCATAGGCATCGTATACAAGACATGGGTGCCGTCCGCGATAATGGCTGTCGCATCTGTAGCAATGCTGTATAAGCATAGGCAGAATATAGAGAGGATCAGATCCGGTGAAGAACTTCGCTTTCATTTCCTGTGGAGACGCAAGGATGAATCCGAAAGATTCGGTGTGATTGATGACGGAAAAGATATTTTCAACAGAGAAGTTAAGTAAAGGAGTAATATTATGGAGGAAAATACAGTCAGTAAGAGTAAACAGAAAAGAGAAGAGAGAGCTCAGAATGCCGCAAAGAAAAAGAGAGAGTCTCTTATATTGAAAATAGTCGGCATCGTTATTGCGGTTGCCGTTATAGGTCTTGCGATTTTCGGAATCGTGAGGGTGATAATCAAAGAAGCCAACACGATAACAGCAAGCGGAGAGTATTCCTCACAGCTTGATGATAACGGTTACATCAAGGGGATCAAGGCTACGGATTATGTGACTCTGTGTGACTACAAGAACATTGAGGTTCCGTTAAGTGAGGTAACCTATACCGACGAAGAGTTCAAGGATGTTATTGAGCAAAATCTGGCTGCTCATCAGGTTCTTAAAGAGGAAGGTGTGGTAGCAGACGGTGACAAGGTTAATATAGACTACGTAGGAACAATGGACGGAGTGGAATTTGAAGGCGGAAATTCCGGTGGAAACGGATATGATCTTACTATCGGAAGCGGTCAGTTCATAGAAGGATTTGAGAGCCAGCTCATAGGACATAAGGCCGGAGAAGACGTTACTGTCAAGGTAACATTCCCCGAGGATTACGGCCAGGCTGATCTTGCAGGAAAACCGGCGGAGTTTGCCGTTACAATACACGGAATTTATGCAGATCCCGAATACAACGATGATTTCGTGAAGGAAAACTATCCCGATATGGGTTCAACGGTTGCCGAGTACGAGCAGACACTTAAGGACGAGTATTATGAGGGATCGCTCAAGGATTACGTTACGAACTATGTGGTTGATAATTCGACGGTTAACAAGTTCCCCAGCAAGTATCTCAAGAACGTGGAGTCAACCACTAAGTATTCCGATGTGCAGTCATATGAGTATATGAACCAGATGTATCAGCAGTACGGAATGCAGTCGGGAACATTCGAAGACTTCATCGGTATGACCGACGAGGAGTATAATGCAGACATCATTGACAGGTCTCAGAAATTTGCCAAGTCGGATCTTGTGTATCAGGCGATTCTTGAAAGTGAAGGCATAGTTTTAAGCGAAGCCGATTCCGAAGCAAATGTCAAGGAAATGTATGGCGGCGATGATTACTATAACAGCTCGGTAGAAAAATACGGCAAGGGCTACACCAATAAGACCGCAGTTAAGAACAAGGCGGTTGATATAGCGCTTGAGGGTGCTACCGTCAAGTAAAGTTTTTGTTTTATATAAGAGTGTTTTGCGGTAAAATAGTACAGAGTATTCTGTACTATTTTATTATACTCTTAAAAAAGTGGCAGTGGAGGCAGATATGCCGGATTACATCAAACTGAAAGATTTGGCAAAACACCTTGGAATCAACAAAGGTGACAGGATATACGTTACCAGTGACGTAAAATCACTTCTATATGAATGCATGCATCATGATGACGACACCGATCTGAACATTCTGATAGACGGTATCATTGATATTATAGGCGAGGAAGGTTCCCTCGTATTTCCCACCTTTAACTGGAGCTTTTGCGGCGGTGAGGCCTTTGATTATTACAAGACCCCGGCCAAGACAGGATCTCTGTGTAAGATAGCGATGGCAAGAGATGATTTTCGCCGTACGAAGCATCCGATATATTCGTTTACCTGCTGGGGAGCGGATACCGATGATCTGTGCGGGCTTGATAACAAGAGCTCATTCGGGGAGGATTCTCCTTTTGCCTATATGGTAAGCCACAGATACAGAAATCTCTTCATAGACAAGGATCTTGAGCATTCGTTTGTTTTCGTTCACTATGCGGAACAGTCGGTCGGAAATCTTCATGACAACTACAGGTATCTCAAGGATTTTACGGCAGACTATACGGATGAAAACGGAGTTGTGACCAGGCGCACATATGACATGAATGTGCGGGCGCTTGATAAGGATGTAACCAATGTTATTTATGCTTTTGAGGATGAATTTATCGAGAAAGGCATAATGAAGCGTTTTTATATAAACGGACTTGAATACAAGATGATCGAGCTTGCCAAGTCCCATCCGATACTGCAGGAAGATGTGAGGCACAACAGGAGCCGCAGGATCTGCTCATACATCGGACAGGATAATCCGTACCTTGAAGACGGAAAGGAAATGTTTAGGAGGGCACAGGAGCTGTTTCCCATATGCAGAAGCATTATGGGCCCGGGTGTCAGGGAAACCTTTGACATTCTCCTTAAGTATATGCCGGATATGAAGCTTTATGAGGTTCCCACCGGTACAAAGGTATTTGACTGGACCGTTCCCAATGAGTGGACTATCAGGGACGCCTATATAGAAGATGAAAGCGGAAACCGCATAGTTGATATGAAGGTGAACAATCTTCATGTTATGGGGTATTCGACGCCGGTAGATGAATGGATGGAACTTACGGAACTTAAGGAGCATATATATACCCTGCCGGATCAGCCCGATTTAATCCCTTACTGCACATCGTATTACAAGGAGCGCTGGGGCTTCTGTATGAGTGAAAATCAATTGCAGACACTTCCTGACGGGAAATATCATGCATACATAGATTCGGATCTGGCACCCGGTTCCCTTACTTACGGAGAACTCCTTATACCCGGTGACAGCAATGAAGAGATTTTCTTCAGTTCCTATATATGCCATCCATCCATGGCAAACAATGAATGCTCGGGTCCGGTGGTAATGACGAAGCTTGCCGAATATATACGGAATATGCCGAACAGGCGGTATTCGTACAGGCTTGTTCTGCTGCCCGAGACGATAGGCGCCATTACTTATATATCGCGTAATCTCGATGTGATGAAGAAGAATATAATAGCAGGATTTAATGTGACCTGTGTAGGCGATGACAGGGCATATTCCATAGTTCATTCCAAGTATGCCAATACTCTTGCGGACAGGGTCATGATGAATGTGCTCAAAGGCCATGATCCGAACTTCTGCGAGTATTCATACCTTGAAAGGGGAAGTGACGAAAGGCAGTACCAGGCCCCCGGAGTGGATATTCCGCTTGTATGTTTTTGCAGATCGAAATATCATATATATCCCGAGTACCATACGAGCGGAGACAATCTTGATATCATATCTCCTGACGGGCTGGGTGGGAGTCTTGACGTTCTGCTCAAATGCATCGAAGCACTTGAGAACAACAGGAAGTATAAGATCACCTGTCTGTGTGAGCCGCAGCTAGGAAGACGGGGTCTTATGCCTACGACAAGCAACAAGAACAGTTACAGGGATACCCTTATACTTAAGGATCTGTCAGCATACGCCGACGGGACAAACGATATATTCGAGCTCAGCGATTATATCGGACACAGTGTGGCGGATATGCTGCCTACGTTGCGCAAAATGGTGGAAGCAGGTCTTCTGGAAGCTGTTAAGTAAAGGTAGTAGAAAGGTTACGGAAAATGACACATAGTGAAATAATGGAAAAAGTCCAGAGAATATTCAGAGAGGTATTTGATGATGACACCCTTGTTATCGAGGAC
>CAMORO010000139.1 GCA_946623875.1 uncultured Lachnospiraceae bacterium
CTATACAATATATGATTTTAGATATCAAGAGGAATTATCAGAAAATTTATTACTGAAGAAGCGAAAGGACACTCTGGGGGTTCTGCATAGCCTGGGAAAGCATTGCCTGGCTTGCCTGCATAAGGATATTATCCTTGGAATATCCTACCATCTCCAATGCCATGTCCGTGTCTCTAATTCGTGACTCTGCTGCCGTTGTATTTTCAACGACGTTATCCAAATTGGCTATTGTATGCTCAAGCCTGTTCTGGACAGCACCGTAGTATGACCTTACTGCCGAAATCTTGGCATCCGCGTCCTGAGCAAGCTTTATGCTTGCGCGAGCTCCTTCAACAGTTGAAACGTCGAGTTCCATATTATTAAGAAGAGACTCTTTCGATATATTGAACTGCTTAACCGTTATGTAATGATCATGCTCGGCACCGACCTGAAGAGTGAATCCTTCCCTGTCATTTCCCTGTCCACCGCCGCCATTCGTAGATGGCAGATTCTTCGGGAACACAAAGCCCGTACCAAAAGCATTTGAATACCATTGATTATCCGCATTTATCTTATAACTTTTATATGAGCTTCCACCAAGAGAAGCAGGTGCAAAAACGTCAGCTTCCGGCTGGCTTAACGAGCCGAGGATCGACCCTGCACCCGTTGTCCCCCTTGCATTTATGAAATCCTTCATGAAGGAAAGAGACTCCGGATCCGATTCCGAGAATTTCTTTTGAAAATCATTAACGCTCGTATACTTGCCGGCTGTTACGGTATTAATGGCATCATCAAGTATTTTTGTGTTGTCCGAACCGTTTGATACTATATTATCAGCCACTTGTGTAAGAAGCTTGTCGAGTCCTTTTGCAATATTTTCGGAGCTTACCGTGCTCTCACCGCTTGCAAGCTGTCCAAGATACATGCATGCCGCATAACCTGTACCGTACGGCAGGGTTGTAAGCTGGGATTGAAAATTCTTGATCTCTGTATCGGTTGAAGACGGATCAACTCTGTGACTCATCCAACCGTTATCTCCACTGGTCGTCTGAGCCATCCCTTCAACAAACCACTTGGGAAAAGTTCCGAACATACCTCCGGTCACAGTATCATACATGACAAGATGCGTCATTTCGTGAGATATGGTTGCGGCAAGATCTGCCTTCTTGGCATCCGACATCGTGTTGAAATCCTCTATCGGATAATCCTTTGTATCTATCCACATTTTATACGAAGCAACGGAACTTGTAGAACCGGATGACAGCGAAATACTCGCCGTAGCAAGCGTGTTACCGTTATCCTTCGGAGACAGTTCAAGCCCTATCTGAATATTATCGGAGGACGCCTTGGGAAACAGATTGGAATATGCCTGGGAAAGTTTTTGAACGGCATTTGCAGCCGCATCAACCGCAAATTTGGCAAGATCCGAATCAGCAACCGCCGTTTTGTTTACTGCGCCACTTGCCTGGCTTTGTTCAACTGTTGCCGGGCTTCCGTCAGTTCCCAGAAACTCAAGAGAGATAACGCTATTACCCGCTACAACCTTTCGGGAATATGATAAACCGTCCGATGAAATTGATGAATTCTGAAGCGTGGAAGGATCAAGACCTCCGTCGGGAAAAACGCGAAGTTCATTGAAAATACATGACTCGTGAACTCTGTCGAGTTCATCGGTAAGAGCCTTTATTTCAGCCTGCATAGCTTCCCGGTCCGCATCTGTGTTAGTCTCGTTCGATGCTTTCGTAGCAAGCTCCTGACACCTCTTGAACATATCCTGTACTTCATCAAGGGCGCCATCAGCTATCTGGCAAAAAGAAACACCGTCCTGTGTATTGGCAGATGCCTGGGTAAGACCTCTGATCTGTCTTCTCATCTTCTCGGATATTGTAAGACCGGCTGCATCATCTGCTGCACGGTTAATCTTGTATCCGCTTGAGAGCTTCTCGCTCCGCTTTGCCACAGAACGGCCATTAATATTGAATTGACGCTGTGCATTCATTGCACCTAGATTGCTGACTACGGAAAGCATCCCAAGTTCCTTCTCGATAAAACGTCCTGTTTAATGAAAACAACCGACCGGGATCCTTCCCTTTTGACCCGCTTCCATGCGGTACATTATATTTATCGGTCTGTTACTCACATTACTTAACCTTATATATTTCATTAATCCCAAAAACCAACGTTTGAGACTGTCATTACCGAATTACATTTCGGACACTTTACCGTATCCTCAATCTCTCCGTTCTCAAAAACCATACATCCGTCATGTCCGCAATCGCTTATTCCGATGAGCCGGTCATTTTTCGTCCCTGATATCTCAAACACCGGAACTGCGGTATATCTGTGGCATTTATTACAGAGTGCAGGCTTTTTGGAATAACTCCACAATTTCCCGGAATCTGCGACAGACTGTATCATCGTCCTTGCTTCCTGTGAAAACATATCCAAAAAGTTTACGGGATCATAATCTCTCATCCCCTGACCTATATTAATGGTCTCCTCATAATCTCCACGGCTGCATTCAAGTTTCACAATTGATCCCATAATAAAACCTCATTTATTCTTCCCGTCACATCGCCTGATCGGAAGTCTCCACAGACGCTTACTGCAGAAGTGACAGAACGCTCTGTGGATTCTGCATCGTCTGGGAAAGCATAGCAGAACCGGCCTGGCTGAGTATATTCGCAGTTGTAAGTTTCATCATTTCAGTACTCATATCGGTATCTCTTATACGTGACTCGGCTGCGGTCATATTCTCTGCCTTATTATTGTTATTATCATAGGAATGTTCGAGACGGTTCTGAAAAGCTCCGTAAGTACTGCGCATGTCGCTAACCATTTCAAGCGCATCACTTATCTGTGATATCGAAGATCTTGCTGCAAGTTCCGTACTCACATCAACATGATCAACCCCCAGAACATTCGCATTCATTCTATATGTTTCAATATATTCACAATCATCGGTAATATTGCTACATTGAATTCTGAATCTGTTTGTTATAGATGCAGATGTTATATTTGTAAGGTTCTTGCAATCGATTGCCCCTGATTTGGTTGAATTTGTATATATGCTGCTGTAGTATGTTTCCGCACCAGCTTTAGTAGTTTGGGTACCTCTAGCATAAACGATCAGTCCGTATCCATCGTCTGTTTTCTTCAAAACATTTGAATGACTGACTGCTATACCCGGTAGATCCCCTTTATTAGAGGCGCCATTATTAGGCTGATGATTATAGACATAACCATATATGGTATCAACTACTTCCTTTCCGTTTCTACAGTGACTAACATCAACAGTATACTTATGAACACCATTTCCGTTTTGCCCATCCACGGATGATTGTGTCCCGTCCGTAACAAATTTAAAATCAAAAGTTTCACCACAAGCTTCACTGCAATGGAAAGAGAATCCGCCGCCATTCAGATTCTTTATATTGTATTTGTTAACACCGCTAAAATTCATCGTAGCACCAGAATGCCACTGCCCGTTAATGTTAATGGCCTCCGAAATATATCCCTTATCTGCACTATCGCAGGAAACCAAATGGGTAACTCTCTCTTCTCCTCCATTATCAGTTACATCATCAAGGATGTGCATTGTGTTGAATTCGGTGGTCTTCCCTATCCTCGTAATCTCAGCCGAAAGCTCATTGATCTCCGACTGGATTGCCTGTCTGTCAGCTGCTGTATTTGTACCGTTTGCAGCTTTAATTGATAATTCAG
>CAMORO010000140.1 GCA_946623875.1 uncultured Lachnospiraceae bacterium
TCATCATGTCATACATAGCATATGCTATCGAAAGTTCCATGAAAAGACAGCTTGATCCTTTCCCGCATATCTTATTCATTCCGGTTCTTTAGAAGGCAGGCGACTTTAATAAGCTGTTTATTGGGATGTCCAATATCCGTTTGACACCTTTATAATATTATAATTTTTTAATAGAGTAATGTCTACAAAATTTCTCCGTTTTCTTTCGGAATTGACCTGTAGAAGTATCTCATTTATACTATAAACGGTACGCTTTCCAATATACATCCCTGCGAAAGAAAATCCTGTACTTCGGGATTTTTTGTCGGTTATTATGATATTTCCCTGAGAAAACCTCAGGAAATAAAAATGGCACAATCCGCAGAGTTTTGGCTCTGTTTTATCTTGTTAGCGACCGGAGGTCCGCATTATGGAATATTTCTTTGCACATGTCGAAAATATACCGGAAGGTATCGGATACGGGCAGTTTACGCCGACGCATTTCACCCTGATCGCGATCGCACTGATACTTGTTGCCGTGATATTCCGGGTCTACTGGATGTCCGGCGAAAAGCAAAGGCTGGTGATAAGGAGAGCGATCGCTTTGACGCTCATAGCGGCAGAGGTGATCAAGTTTTCCGTAATGGCATATATCGGTGTGGACATCACCATATATCTTCCACTGGAAATATGCAGCTTTGCCATCTGGGCAATAGTGTATGATGCCGCCCGCTATCGGAGCAGATCCGTACACGGAATACTTATGTACATCTTTTTTCCCGCCGCCCTTATGGCATTGCTCTTCCCGAGCACAACGGAATCACCGGCTCTTAATTTCTTCAGTATTTACCAGTTCCTGTTTCATGCGCTTATCATCGCATATGTGATCTCCAGGTTCCTGTGCGGAGAGCTTAAGACCGGTTACACCGAGGTCTGGCCATCTATAGGCAAAACGTGTATTCTGGCAGGTGCGGTCTATATCGTGGATTGCGTTTTTGACCGCAACTTCATGTTTCTCAGGGACAACGACAACAATTCCATGCTGATGATCATCAGCGGGGTGACGGGAGAAGGTCTCCCCTATACACTCGGACTTGTCGTCTTTGTCGTGATCGTGATACATATCTTCTTTGTCATATTCAAGATTGCGGAAAGGCTGGTGGTACGTAATGCAGGTACATGAAAGCAGGAAAGAATATATCATCAATCTGAATACGGTAAGAAGCAGAAGAGCTTTGATCTCGGCTATCATTGTGTCAGTCTGCACCTTTGTCGCGGTAGTGAACAATGCGCTCGACCCGACATATACCGAATCGTCATTCCACTATTTCACAACGATCTCCAATTTGATCTCCGCAGCCGGTGCAATGTTCATGATCCCCTATGCGGTTGAGGGCATACGAAGGAAACGCTTCACAATGCCCCGGTGGATATCGCTGTTCCAGTATGCCGGTGCAGTCTCCGTTTTCATCACAATGTTCTGTGCATTAACGATCATTTCCTATACCTTAGGTCCGGTATTTGCATTCACGGAAGACAATTTCTGGCTTCATCTGGTAAACCCCGTCCTGGCGATCATTCTGTTCCTGTTGGTGGAGACAGATCAGAAGCTGACAAAAAGGGATACCGTCCTGTCCCTGATCCCTTATTGGATATATGTCATAATCTACATAATCATGGTTGTGTACATCGGCGAGGAACGCGGTGGTTGGGAAGATATCTACAATGCGACAAGCACAGTTCCCCTGTGGATCGTATTCAATCTTTTGATCCTGATCGGATTTGCGGCATCCATCATCTTAAGAAAGCTCCATAATCTGATCGTTGACCGCAGTTTGAAAGATCTTACTTCACGCTGGGAAGGTTATTCGTCCGTTGAACTGCGCATAGAGGCCTATGGTCTCGGAAGAAAAATGTCCAGGCGCCTCGATAAAAACGAGATAGTGGTTCCGATTGACATTTTCCGGATGATGACCCAAAAATGCGATGTTTCGATAGAAGATCTTACCCGGGCCTACATCAAGGGCGTTGAGGATGGGATAAATAAGGGATCTGCCCTCATGCCTTAATGAAGCGCTCTATCCTGCAGGTGTACGAGACCAATTTTTATAAAAAAGACTGACATGAAAATAGCGGCCCCGGTTCAACGCCGAAGGGCCGCTTTTTTTATGATTTCCTATATTCTTCTGGCATTCTTCTCAAAATCTGTACGTTACTCCGACTCAAATTATGCAATAAGGGTTTATTATGCAAAACCCTATGATGGTGTAAGATTATAAGGAAATAACTTGTACTTCACAACAGCTCTTAACCATATAAAAAATGACCTGCTCGGATACGTTGGTGACACGTTTTCGCGTACAACAAAAGAGCCTCTGAACAGAGTGACCAGAAGTTGATCTTATTTCAAAATCAAATATATTCTGTGATGTTTATGCCAATCTAAATGTCCTGATGAAATTCTTCTCTTCCGCTCCGGCTTCGAAATACTTTAGCAGTATCTCCGCACAGGCATGGCTGTCACTGTCAGCCTTGTGGTGATCAAGTTCTATTCCGTAATGATCACAGAGATCATTCAACTTATGGGATATACCCGGCAGCATCTTCTTTCCGATCTGAACCGTGCAACAATACTTTACCATATTTTTCCACTGTATTCCGTAATCATTCAGGCACTTCTTCAGCACTCCCATATCGAATACAGCATTGTGTGCAACAATTATGCCGGATGACATGACAGGCTCTATCTTCGGCCATAGTTCCGGGAAGCTCGGCGCATCGGCTACCGTATCCTTATCAATCCCGGTCAATTGTATGTTAAAGAAGTCAAAATATGTCTCCGGATTCACATAGGAAAAGAACTCTTCTGTAATTGTTCCGTTCTCAACAACAGAAATACCGATAGCACTCATTCTATTGTTATATCTGTTCGGTGTCTCCACATCAAAAGCTATATATCGATACATTTTTCATCCTTTCGCCGCACTATATTTCGACATCTTTCAGTTCCATCAGGTACGTAATACATCCTTTATCTCCTGTTCTGCAAAATAATGTTCCTTGGCATAAGCAAATCTCTCATTAAAGCGTTCGATCGCCTCTTTGCTTATGGCAAGATCCGGCTTGTTCATATCAAAAGCATGGAACAGGCCATCATATACATCAACACAAGCCTCTATCCCGGCTGCCTTTAAGTTATCTATATAAGTCAGTGTCTCGCAGTAGAATGGCTATCTTTCCTTCTTAACCATTTACAAGTTCCTTACCCATCTCAAATATCTTACTGCATTCCCGGGGAAATACGGTATCGTGGCGCTTATGCTTGCCTTCGGGGTCAAACATGGACCATTCCCAGTCCAGTTTGTTGTAGTCAGATACCTGAAGAGTATCTCCGCTCACAAATACCTTCGTCGGTCCCACAAAAGAACTGAGAGTCTGCTGATAATTTCCCAACAAACCCTTATACATGGTATCTCGAATACATTCAGTATACCACACCTTGATGAGCTATCATCACGGATTTAAGCTTTT
>CAMORO010000141.1 GCA_946623875.1 uncultured Lachnospiraceae bacterium
ACGGCTTTGCCGGTTCCCCCATCTCAGATGGGGGTTTGCTATCGCTTCAATCAGTTAAGATTTCCATGTTCCCTGTAGAATATGATCCATATTAAGTATCTATATCATATCTTTATATAATTTTGTCCCATAGTTCCATCCCGTCACGCTTGATATGATATTCTCATCATATACATAATCTACCACATTAGCCATTTTGATCACCCGCATACAAGAAACCGTATCTTTACAACAGGTTACCCGTGCACACGATAACTCTTCCAAACCTTCACAGCAAAATTGCTGTGTTTAAATACCGCTGATGCTGCACTTATATCTGAACGAGTAACACAAACATTTTACCATATTATCAGATAATTATATAGTTGCATGTCACAAAATGTCTGTCTTTCCGATATGATTTACAGACTCTTATCAATAGCTGTCAATGCCGCCTTTTCAGCATGGATCAATGTAGTATCAAATACCGGCAGTTCTACATCCTTCTGATTGACAAGTAACCCGATCTCGGTACAGCCAAGGATCACTCCCTGTGCTCCGACATCTTCCAGTTTTCTTATTATTTCAAGATACTTATCCTTAGAAGCCGGAATAATATTTCCAAGACAGAGTTCATCATAAATGACAGCGTTAACTGTTTCCACATCATCGTCATCGGGAATGATCACACGGATACCTGCTTCGATCAATTTATCTTTATAAAAATCCTGCGTCATTGTGTATTTAGTTCCCAACAGTCCGACGGTTGTTATCCCATGCTCTTTTAATATGTCAGCAGTTGCTTCCGCAATATGAACGATAGGAATACCGATACGTTCTTTCATCTGCGGAACAACTTTATGCATGGTATTAGTGCATATGGCGATAAAATCTGCTCCAGCTTTCTCCAGACGCTCCGCCGCATCAGACAACACATCTGCGCTTTTATCCCATTCACCACTTGCCTGATACTTCTCGATTTCATCGAAGTCTACGCTGTATAATAAGATCTTTGCAGAATGCAGCCCTCCCAGTTCCCGTTTTATTGTTTCATTGATCACCTGATAATATGTAACGGTACTTTCCCAGCTCATTCCACCGATCAGACCTATTGTTTTCATTGCATGTCTCCTGTCATTTCTCTCAATCATATTTTTTCTAAATGAATCTAAATGAAAAAAGCATGAAATACTAAGTACTATTATATCTGAAAACCCATATGATATATAGATGATCACTTATAATTTCATACAATTACACGTAAAAGCTTCATATGATATGTGGTTAAAAATCCACCAAATAAATGCTTATGTTTATCATCCGAAACGATCCCTTCGGTTCGATGTGTTTTACCTTTGCGGTAAGGAGCTTGCCGGCATCCATGAGGCGGGCGAAGACAACATTATCCTTCTCCGGGATGTAACCAAGCTTACGCTTCTTATCATCCAGGACAAGGATCGCATTGTCATCAAACCTGTTGTCTTCACGCTGCAGGATGAGCTTATCACCTTCCTTTATCTCATCAAGGACGGTCTCATCTTCAAGATGGGTGGTCCCGGCAACATATGAATCAAAGAGATGTATCTCCCTGCTCAAGGGCTTGATCAGTTCTCCTATACCTTTACCGGTTGCAGTTGCCAACAGGTTCTTGGTATCAATGGTCAGTTGATTTTCCATGTGATGCTCACTCCTTCTGTTGTGATCATTCTCTCATAAACATCCGTAAGCTCGCAGAGGTACTTCGTATACTCGTCAAGCTCTGCATTAAGCTCAGCCTTCTTTTCCTTCACCTTATCTGCATCAAGCAGGAGCTCCTTGTATATGTATGGCTCAGTGGTAATGAGTTCGCTTATCATATTTTCAAGCTTTACTATCCTCTCCCCGATATCATCAAGGACGATCTCGAAACCGTCACCGCCCAGATCGTTTAGTATCTTCCTTGCCAGGACTTCGAGGTTCTCAAGCTCCTCATCATCGCTTGCCCGGTATGCAGTCACGATCCTGTTCCACAGGATTGACAGCTCCTCATTCTTTGAAGTCATGGAATTTATATCCGGATGGAGCTTCTTTGCAAGCCGTCTGTATATACGCTTCGAACGGAGGTAACGCAGCTCATCGACTGACTTTGCATCCTTAGCCTCTTCATTCCTTGCGATCATCTCCATAAGATCCATATAGTATGCAGCCATCTCGGCATCGATCGCTTCATCCGCCGCATCCATATCTATCTTCAGCCCGCGGTTTATCTGCTTCTGACAGTAAGCTATCAGCTTCTTTAATCTGATACATTCTATCTTGCGCATGAATACTGTCTGCATCAGCTCGCCGAACTCCTTGGTGTATGCAATAAGGATCGAGCCTGACTCCTTTAATATCTGATCCCTCTTAAGGAGCAGATCCTCGTATCTGTCATAGTAATTGTCTGTTCCCTTCGTTATCCTCATAAGGTCATTCATCTTACTGTCTCCCTTCCGTTTTGTCATAAGGGGTACCGCTTGCGGTGTACATTCGTTATCACGAATGTCATAAGGCGGTGGATTCCTTATGACGGTTCTCAACTTTCATAATTTGCTTTACACTACCTTGTAAAATCATACAGTTCATCATATATCGATGTGATCTTATGTCCATCTATCTCACCCTTGTTACACAGTTCATTGAAATTCCTGTACCACTTATCCATGAACCTGATCGCATGCTCATCATCATCCGATATCTCGATAGTAAGCTCATCCGGATCGTACAGTCCGTATTTGAATGTTATGATCCCGGATGTCGCTGTCATTCGGAACAGATCGTAGAAATCGGGATCCTCTTCAGGGAAAGGTTCATTGTCGTACAGATCCTTTATTATCCGCTCCATTACATTTATATGTCCCCAGAAGGCTCCGGACTGAAGACGCTCGGCAAGAAAATCCTTGGCATCCTTAAGGAGCTGTACCGCTTCTTCCCTGTCTCCGTCTTCAAGCTTTATCTCCGCAAGCCTGAGTGCCACTTCCGGATAAGGCTCATTAAGATAGGTGGGTGACTTCACATCCTCATACACCGCTTCGATAAGTTCCCTGTACTTTGCCTCATCCTTCCCAACATGATATCCGTAATGGTACATATCGGCGAGCTTATAACGGCACCAGTAGCTTCCTGTTGTATTGTCCTGCTCGGCTCCTTTCGAAAAGCATTCATAGGCTTTCCTGTAATCCTTCTCACCGTGCTGGCCGTAGTAATACATATATCCCAGTTCCTCAAGAGCTGATACATCGCCGCACTCTGCTGCCATCTCAAGGTATTTGATCTCAAGGTCGAACCTCTTGCGTTCACAGTAGTACCAGCCAAGCTCTGTCATATATGAAGGATCCTTCGTCTCCTTTATGAGATAATCAAGAGCCTCCGTGTACATGAACTCATCTTCTTCTGTCGGGTTCTCTATCATATAGTAATCGCTTCTTATCTTTAATGCGTCTTCTGTCTTCATTGGATGCTCCTCCTAATATATAGATTGTAGGTATTAAGTAACCTAACAGCCAGTTAGGC
>CAMORO010000142.1 GCA_946623875.1 uncultured Lachnospiraceae bacterium
CCCCTTTTGAGGGGCTGAGATAAACCACCAGCTGAGCTGGTGGAATGTGACTTAGACAATATAGGGAGAATGCCATGCTGGAAGCGGCGATGTTATGTAAACAATTTGAACGACACAGAGGTGAGAAAAAGAGAGAAGCATTTTACGCGGTAAAAGACGTTTCCTTTACAGTACATGACGGAGAGATACTCGGACTTCTCGGACCGAACGGTGCCGGAAAGACAACACTTCTCAGGATGCTGGCTTCCGTAATGGAGCCGAGTGCGGGAGGAGTCCGGATAGTCACAAAAGACGGCAGGCATCTTAAGGACAGTGTGGAACTTAAAAAGGAGATAGGTTACCTGTCGGGCAATACAAGGCTGTATCACAGGATCAGTACAAGGGAAATGCTGTACATGCTCGGTGAAATATATGAGCTTGATAAGGAGGTCACGGATAAACGGATAGATGAGATATGTTCTGTGCTTGATATGTCCCAGTTTATAGATAACCGTATTGAGCGGCTGTCGACCGGACAGACACAGAGAGCTTCGATCGCAAGATGTCTTATACATGATCCATCTATCTATATTTTTGATGAGCCGACACTCGGCCTGGATATACTGAGTGCCGATGCGATAGTCGATTTCATGAAAGGGCAGAAGGAAAAAGGGAAAACTGTCCTGTATTCGACTCATTATCTTGAGGAAGCCCAGTATCTGTGCGACAGGATAATCATGCTGAACAAGGGAAGTATAATAGCAGAGGGATCCCCTGCAGAACTTATGGATAAGACGGATACCGTCAATCTGAGGGAAGCATTTCATGTGATCCTTGCCTCGGCTTGATGAAATAAATCGAAAATGTCTACACTTCGCTTCGGTCGGTGCTGAGCAAACAACCCCCGGATGTTTAGCATCCTCGCTAAGTGGTGTTCTGAACAGTTACACATAAGGAAACATGGAAGGATATGAAAACACGAAGACTTCTGGCTTTATTTAAAAGAGAATTAAGGGATATATTGAGGGACAAGAAGACCATAGTCATGATGGTGGTTGTTCCGATCGTTTTATATCCGCTTCTTATTATCGGAATGACGCTTCTCATGACTGCGATAATAAGCGGACAGGAGGAAAAGACATATAAAGCGGCTTTTTATAATGAGTCCGAATTATCGGACACAATAAAGCGGATAATTAATGAGGCTGATGAGGATGACTTTACCTATGATATAAGAGTGGTTGATTTAAAGGGACAGGACGAGAAGGCTTATGAGGATGCGCTTAACAACGAAGAGATCAATGTCTATGTGAAAAAGCTTGATGACGGAAGCTATGGTATTTTCTATCTGTCTGCAAAGACGGATTCCGAAACGGCAGCATATGGTCTGAGGGATATTTTTGCTGTATACAGGGATGAACTCAGAAGTGAGAGGATAGAAGAGGCCGGGATGTCGGTTGATGCTGTTTTTTATCCCATTGAATACAACCTTAAGGACGGATCGAGTACGGAGGAATCCATAGGAAGCAAGATGGGGTCGTTTATTCCCTTCTTTGTCATAACAGTAATCCTGCTCGGAGCCATCTATCCTTCGATCGACGTTACGGCAGGGGAGCGTGAGAGGGGGACACTTGAGACACTGCTTACACTTCCGGTGACCAATTTCGAAATGATCATGAGCAAGTTCCTGGCGGTTTCCGTTATTGCCTGTATCACGGCGATGCTTAACGTGCTGTCAATGGGCGGAGCGGTTGCGTTTCTGGTCATGTCCTCCATAAGTTCATTGTCGGAACTGAATATAAGTATTGATTTTTCGATGTTTATACCCGGTATCCTGTTTACGATAGTGGTAATGATGTGTTTTGCGCTGCTTGTGACAGCCGTGTGCATGTGTGTATGTGTGTTTGCCCACAATTTCAAGGAGGCGAACAACTATATCACACCGGTAATGCTCGTTTTCATGTTTTCAAGCTATGCGGCAATGCTGCCCGACCTTGAGCTTAACGCCGGAACTGCGGCGATCCCGGTTGTGAATGTATCACTTCTTGTAAGGGAGCTGTTTAAGTTCAACTATGATTATGCACTGTTCTTTGTCGTGCTGTTCTCAACAGTGGCATACAGTCTTATCGCGATATGGGTTCTTGCTCATATTTATAACAGTGAGGCAGTCCTCTTCTCGGAGGGCTTCAGAAATGTACGTATCTTTGACAGACGTAGCGATATGAAGGAAGGGCAGATGCCAGGCACGGGAGATATTGTACTTCTGCTCAGCGTGACTCTGCTTCTTATGTTCTATATAGGCAATTACGCATATCTTAAGCTTGGTGTGGGTGGTGTGGCTATCCAGCAGGTGATAGTACTTATCATGCCGCTTGCCTACGCCTGGTATATGAAGGCGGATATGAAGAAACTTTTCATGTTGAACCGGACTAAGGTGAGCTCTGTTGCCGGCGGTATACTTCTGGGTGCCGGTGCCTTCTTTATCGCAACCGTTATTGCGGCTCTGCTTTCACCGGTCTTCAGTGACAGCCTTGAGAACACACAGGCACTTAACGATATAATTGCCAAGTCACCTGTTCCGCTTCTTTTCCTTATGGTCGCGATCATGCCGGCGATAGGCGAGGAGCTTATGTTCAGGGGGTTCACAATGGGTGCGCTTAAGCAGGTGTGCAGACCTGCGGCTGCAGTACTGCTGACGGCCGTCATGTTCGCAGCATATCATCTGAGCGTCATCAGGTTTTTTGCCCTGTTGCCGCTGAGCATAGCACTGTCTTATGCAGCTTACAGGACAAACAGTATTTATGTATCAATGGTGATGCATCTGATAAATAACGGTTTCTCGATCATACAGGAGAGATATCCCGAAGCTGTAAGCAGGGCACTTCCGATGCTGGCTGAAGAAGATCTGACCGGCAGATCCATCGCCTTGCTTATCATCTGCGGTATCGTGCTTATAACGGCCGGGATCCTATTGCTGAATATTTCCGTAAAGGAAAAAAGACACGCAGAATCGTGTTAACATCGAAACTGCCACCGTTTGGACTTCGGTCGCCGTCGTAACGCCAGCATCCGGAACAGGTTCTTGCAGATGAGCACTCCAAGCACGGCATCTATTTCGTTACAGGCTTCCATGTTGTCCGCCGGTTCATGATCTGTCCGGAAATACTCTAATGCCCTGCTGCCTCGTCCATAATTGCGAAGCGCAGAACAATCCGTTAATCATAAAAAGTATGGTTATGCCACCTGAATCATATGATATGTAAGATTTAATGTTCCTGCAAGTACAAATATATAATACAAGAAAGTCCGCGACAGGACATTGACATCTCAATGAACACGAAACTCATGAGTTCCCCATTTTTGCTGAATTTGAAAGAGTCCGCCTTAGGACATTAGAAGTAAATAAAGGGGGAACCCGTTGGTTGAAATATCATATCATGATATAATGAATGCAGTGCTTGTGAACATAAGTGGCACGCATGATACAGGAAA
>CAMORO010000143.1 GCA_946623875.1 uncultured Lachnospiraceae bacterium
TGATCGTGATCTTCATGATCGTGGTGATGGTGTTCATGCTCATCGTGGTCATGATCGTGATCATGGTGATGATGCTCATGTTCGTCATGCATCTCCATTACTTCTTTCATAAGCTCAGCCTCAAGATCCTTGGCATCCTCTATTGTCTCCAATATCTTACTTCCTTCAAGCTTATCCCAGGGTGTTGTGATGATCGTTGCCTTGGGATTATGCTCCCTTATAAGTGCAACACAGGCATTCACCTTCTCATCGGTCATATCACCCGTACGGCTTAAGATTATGGTTCCGGCATGCTCGATCTGATTCTCAAAGAATTCACCGAAGTTACGCAGATACGGTTTGCATTTCTTGGCATCAACCACGGCTACCGCACTGTTAAGATGAACACCTTCGGCACCTGTCGAACCTTCAACCGCACGCATAACATCCGACAGCTTACCAACACCCGAAGGCTCAATAAGTATCCTGTCCGGACTGTATTTATCAAGAACCTCCTTAAGTGCCGTACCGAAGTCACCTACAAGCGAGCAGCAGATACAGCCTGAATTCATCTCGGTGATCTCAATACCTGCTTCCTTAAGGAAACCACCGTCAATACCTATCTCTCCGAACTCATTCTCGATAAGCACCACCTGCTCACCCGAAAGCGCTTCCTTAAGAAGCTTCTTGATAAGCGTTGTCTTTCCTGCTCCCAGAAAACCCGATACAATATCGATCTTTGTCATTTCCATCACCTCATACTTTCTGTTTTAATAGCGAATTTCATCAGAAAACTCTTTGTATTTTTGATCGTATTTACAGCTTATTCTTCCAGTAACTTCTCCACGCTCGCCAGCTTCACGCATAATACGAACACCCTTGCAGCATCCTTCATTTCATCGGTTGAGGGGAACGTAGGTGCAATACGGATGTTGGAATCTTTGGGATCCTTACCATAGGGATAGGTGGCACCCGCACCTGTCAGTGTAACACCCAAAGCTTTACATTTAGCCACTATGTTCCTGGCACAGCCGTCAAGAGCTTCAAATGAAATGAAATATCCTCCCTTTGGATTAACCCAGCTTCCGATCCCGAGCCCCGACAGTTCTCTTTCAAGTGTATCCGTAACTGCGGCAAATTTAGGACGAAGCAGCTCACCGTGCTTCTTCATATGAGCCCTGAGTCCGTCGATATCCTTAAAGAATCTTGCATGCCTCAACTGATTTATCTTGTCATGTCCTATCGTCTGCACGCCCATCAGCTTAAGTATCCATTCAACATTGTCTGTTGATGATGCTACCGCCGATACACCCGAGCCGGGGAAGCTGATCTTGGATGTGGAAGCAAAGATAAATACCATATCCGGATTTCCGGCCTTCTTACACTCTTCAAGGATGTTGAGTATCTCATCCTGATCATCATCATAAAGATGATGAATACAGTATGCATTATCCCAATAAATCCTGAAATCCTCTGCAGCGGGTTTAAGACCGGCAAACCTCTTCACTGTTTCATCCGAATATGAAATACCTGTGGGATTGGAATATTTGGGAACACACCATATACCCTTTACCGAAGGATCGTTGTTAACATATTCCTCAACCATATCCATATCGGGACCTGTCTCGGATAACGGAATATTAATCATCTCTATACCGAACTGCTCGGTTATCTTAAAGTGCCTGTCATATCCGGGAACCGGACACAGGAACCTGATCCTGTCGAGCTTGCACCAGGGTGTCCCTCCCCTTACTCCGAAGCAGTATGAACGGGCAACCATGTCATACATAAGATTAAGGCTCGAATTACCTCCAACGATCACGTTGTCCTTCTCAACCTCCATCATATCTGCCATCAGACGCCTGCATTCACCGATACCGTCCAGGTCACCGTAATTACGGGTATCTGTTCCCAGTATTGTATGCATATCCGAGCTGCTGTTCATAACATCAAGCATGGGCATGGCTATCTCAAGCTGTGAAAGACCCGGCTTACCGCGCGCCATATTCAGCTTAAGCCCCTTTGCCTCCTCTTCCCTGTATTCCTTTTCCAGTTCTGCCTTAAGAGCACGCAGCTCATCCTTTGTCATATCCCTGTAGGCTTTCATGATTCTCTCCGATCTTTAATTACCAAATGCTATTTAACGTTCATAAAGAGACAAAGGGACCTTCAAAACCCCTTTGTCTCGCTTCATGAATTCTATCACAATCAGAAACATAAATCAATAAAATGCAGATCAGACTATGTTCCTTTCTTCATGCTTAAGATACGCTTCTATATTAAGATACACCTCATGCATAAGACGGTTCCTTGCCTCTACGGAAGCCCATGCGATATGAGGTGTTATAAGAAGCCTGTCACAGTCCGACAGTTCACGCAGTGGACTGTCCTTTCTCATCGGTTCGCCGTCGATCACATCAAGTGCCGCTCCCGCTATTTCCCCTTTTTTTATCGCATCAACCAGCGCAGCTTCATCAACTATCGGTCCTCTTCCCATATTTACAAGATATGCCGTATCCTTCATCCTGTCAAAAGCATCATATGAAAACAGCTTCCTTGTCCTGTCATTTAACGGTGCGTGTATGGAAATGATATCCGACTGAGCAAGAAAATCATCCCACTCAAGCCGTTCATAATCATTACAGATATTATTGCCCGATGTTGAATAATACACCACCCGGCAGCCAAATGCCGTTGCCACAGCCGCAACCTTCCTGCCTATGTTTCCGAGTCCCGCAATCCCCCAGGTTTTGCCCGACAGTTCGTTAAATCTCTCACCGAAATATGTAAATATAGGAGAATTACAATACTCCCCGCTTCTCACGTAATCGTCATATGAACGCAGCTTCTCGTATAAATAGAACAGAGACGCAAATGTATGCTGAACAACACAGTCAGTTGAATAACCGGTGGCATTACACACCTTTATACCTCTGCTTCGAAGATATTCCACATCAACGTTGTCATATCCGGTCGCCGTAACACATAAAAGCTTCAGCCTGTCAAGACTGCCCACTGTTGCTTCGTTTATTGGAAGCTTGTTTATGATAAGGATATCAGAATCCTTTGCCCTCTCTTCAAATTCCTTAATATCTGTTGTTTCGTATGAGGTAAATTCCCCCAACGAAGCAAACCCTGAAAGGTCTATATCTGAGCCTACATTTTTACACTCAAGCGCTGTTATTTTTATCGTTTTCATATTCTCTTCACACTGCCTGTCCCACTTTTCTGCAATCGTTCCGCATGGATCGCCCCTGCTTTCAGCAGAGCCTTATCCGTTACGAATTCGGATTGATGATGAAATTCGCTGCACTTTATAGTAAACGAAACAAATAATTGTGTCCGCTACAAGTGTAGCGCAAACTGCCTCTTATTTCAATCAGATACACTTCAATGTATCAGTCAAGTAAACGTTGGCACTTTTTTCAGTAATTCAAAAATTTACCTTC
>CAMORO010000144.1 GCA_946623875.1 uncultured Lachnospiraceae bacterium
TCCATAAACTGTATGAGAAGGTTACGTTCCAGATGAACGATACACACCCTACTCTCACAGTTCCGGAACTTATGCGTATTCTGATGGACGAATACGGACTCGGATGGGAAGAAGCGTGGTCAATAACAACCAAGACTGTTGCATACACCAATCATACGATCATGTCGGAAGCACTTGAGAAGTGGCCTATTGAGCTGTTCTCCAACCTTCTTCCGAGAATCTATCAGATTGTTGAGGAGATTAACAGAAGATTCTGCCTGCTTATAGAAGCTTCATATCCGGGGAATACAGAGAAGATCCGCAAGATGGCTATTATTTATGACGGACAGGTCAAGATGGCTCATATGGCGATTTGCGCATCTTACTCGGTTAACGGTGTTGCAAGGCTCCATACCGAGATTCTCAAGAAGCAGGAACTGCGTGACTTCTATGAGCTTATGCCCGACAAGTTCAACAACAAGACAAACGGTATAACACAGAGAAGATTCCTGTTACATGCCAATCCTCTTCTTGCGGACTGGGTAACTGCCCATGTGGGAGATGAATGGATTACGGATCTTACCGTTCTTCGACATCTCAAAGTCTATGCCGATGACAAGAAGGCTCAGCATGAGTTCATGAATATCAAATATCAGAACAAGGTAAGACTTGCGAAGTACATTCTTGAGCATAACGGTATTGAGGTTGATCCGAGATCGATATTCGATGTTCAGGTAAAGCGTCTTCATGAGTATAAACGCCAGCTCCTTAATATCCTGCACATCATGTATCTGTACAATGAACTCAAGGAACATCCCGATATGGATTTTGTGCCCCGCACATTCATATTCGGAGCAAAGGCTGCAGCGGGCTACAAGAATGCAAAGCTGACTATTAAGCTTATTAATTCTGTTGCGGATGTCATCAATAACGACGGATCGATTGACGGCAAGATAAAGGTGGTATTCATAGAAGATTACTGTGTATCAAATGCGGAACTCATCGTTGCCGCAGCAGATGTTTCCGAGCAGATATCGACCGCGTCCAAGGAGGCTTCAGGAACCGGTAACATGAAGTTTATGCTCAACGGAGCAGTTACGATCGGTACAATGGACGGCGCAAATGTAGAAATGTATGAGGAAGTCGGCGAAGAAAACATATTCATATTCGGACTGTCATCCGATGAGGTTATAAACTATGAGCAAAACGGCGGATATGATCCGAATGAGATATTTAACAACAATGCAAATGTCCGCAAGGTTCTCATGCAGCTTGTAAATGGCACTTATTGTCCCGAGGATCCGGAGTTGTTCAGGGATCTGTACAATTCCCTCCTCAATACACAATGTACAGCAAAGGCTGACACGTATTTCATTCTGAAGGATTTTGACTCTTATGCCGAAACACAGAAGAAAATACAGGAAGCTTACAAGGATACCAAGAAATGGAACAAGATGGCAATCCTTAACGTAGCAAGCTCCGGAAAGTTCTCATCAGACAGGACTATCCAGGAATACGTTGATGATATATGGCATCTTGATAAGGTAACAGTCAAGAAATAATGTATGAACATACCGCGTGCAAGACAACTGCAGATACAGGGTCCTGACAGAAAGATCAGTTACGGAGGTGACCAGAGGTGGTTTTCGTCAAATACGAGAGCCCTGGGAGGCTGCGGGTCCGTGGCGGGAGCTAATGTGCTGCGCTGCCTTGCAAGGTGTGACAAAGAGTTCGTTGATGCAATAAGAACATCGGGAAAGATTCCTGCACAGATAAAGGATGCATTATGCTCAGATAATCCCGGTCATGAGAACTTCTCACTTCTTATGACCGGGGTATATGAGACGATGGGATCGTTTGAGATATTTCCGCTTAATCGTATCTATGACCGCAAAGAGCGGTCATCAAAAGTTTTTACCAGGTTAAAAAGTACATTCGGCCTTACAAATGTAGGGTTTATTATAGGTATCATCCGGTTTGCCAGAAAGATGGGTCTTGATATTACGGTAGAATACAAGGCTTGTGCTTTTATGTCCAAGGAAGAGGCAAGGGATTTCATTAAAGAGGGACTGAAAAAAAGCGGAGCAGTGGTTCTGCTTACATGCCGGAATACTCACAATGCGAGACTCTTCAAAGCAGATTCCGACCTTGAAAAGAGGCTTGCGGGGGGTTCTGATTCTGAAATAAAGAGTCATTTTACAACAATAACGGACATTGATGGCGACAGGCTTCTAATCACGACGTGGGGAAAACCCGGAATCGTCGATCTTAACGAGCTTGCCGGAAGCTGGCGCAGTATCAGGGCATATGAGGCGTCTCTTATGTATATTCTGCCGGGCAGCCGCAAGGAGGCTACATCGTGCATGATGGGTGCGTGGAAGTTGTTTATGGCCGGAATAGGGCATTCTATAGCTCGATCGTAGATCGAGTGAGTGGCAAAGGCAAAAAAATATTAAAAAAGGTATAAAGATTATTAAAGAATGGTCGATAAATATTATGAAACTTGTAAAATGTTTTATTGCGAAGCCATGGATGGCATCGCGAGGGGAGCACTCCGGACAGGGAAGGAGGAGAAAAAATGCGTATAGAAGCATATAATGCCGTAAGTCAGATATACTCGGCAAAGAAGACCGGTAAGGTCGGCAAAGCTACGGCTGCATACGGAAGGGATCAGGTTCAGATTTCAAGCATCGGAAAAGATATCCAGACAGCAAAAACGGCTGTTGCAAATTCATCCGATATTAGGAAAGAGATTACAGAGCCTATCAAGGCAGCTATTGCAAACGGTACTTACAATGTAAGCAATGATGATTTTGCATCAAAACTGCTTGCAAAGTATGAAGAAAAGCTCAGCTTCTGATCAATCGACCCGATCGGAAGCAGGGTGACGCTTGGCAAAGGGGATAAACAGTGGCAAGCCTTATTGAGGACCTCATTGATACACTGAACAGGGAAAACAATGAATATGAAAAGCTTCTGGAACTATCCAAGCGCAAAGCGACCGTTATAGTCTCAAGAGACATAGCGGCACTTGAAAAAATCACGGATGATGAACAAATCGTTGTGACGACGATCGGAAATCTGGATAGCAAACGTGCCCAGGTAACCCGTGACATCGCGGACGTAATCAACAAGGATGTTGAGACATTAAAACTTTCTGTGCTGATCGAATTGCTTTCTAAACAGCCTAATGAGCAGCGTGCACTCTCCGAGATACACGATAAGCTGAAGATGACGGTCGAAAATGTACGAATGATAAATGAAAGCAACAGACAGCTGATAGACCAGTCATTGGAGATGGTTGAATTCGACCTGAACATGATCAGAGCCATGAGACAGGCTCCGGAAACAAATAATTACGGACGAAGTGCCGTAAGTACAGGAGAGACATTAGGATCGGTCAGAGGTTTTGATGCGAAACA
>CAMORO010000145.1 GCA_946623875.1 uncultured Lachnospiraceae bacterium
ATGGGACGGGCGGATAATGAGATAGAAATATCTTCAAGACTGTATGATGCACTGAGAAAGTGCGATGAAGAGAAGATAGACGTGATCTATTCGGAAGAGTTTGATACGCCGGATCTGGGACTTGCAATAATGAACCGTCTGATAAAGGCGGCAGGACATAATATAATAAATGTGTAAAGGGTGGTACGAAGATGAAAGTAGCAATCGGAGCCGATCACGGTGCATTTGACAGAAAAGCGGAAGTTATTGAACACCTTGAAGCGGCAGGACATGAGGTCAAGGATTTCGGAACCTACACTCCGGAAAGCTGTGATTATCCGGAAATAGGAAGAAGTGTAGCGGAAGCTGTAGTATCCGGTGAATATGACAGAGGAATAGTAATGTGTACCACCGGGATCGGAATTTCGATCGTTGCAAACAAGGTCAGGGGAATTCGATGTGCACTTTGTTCCGATGTTACAAGCGCAAAGCTCACGAGACTTCATAATGATGCCAATATGCTTTCGATGGGTGCAGGTATCATCGGCCCCAATCTTACGATGGATATAGTAGACACATTTATGAATACCGAGTTTTCAAACGAAGAAAAACATGTACGGAGAATATCCAAGATAGAAAAATAATACTTTATGGAGGGTTAGCAATGAAACAGTATCCCGGAATCGACAATGTTTATGTAATGGATCATCCGCTGATACAGCACAAGATCGGCTATATCAGAAGGACTGAAACCGGAACAAAGGATTTCAGGCAGACTATCGGTGAGATAGCGATGCTCATCTGTTATGAGGCAACAAGAAATCTCGAATTGGCTGAGGTCAAGATCGAAACACCCATATGCTCTACAACAGCAAAAGAGCTTAAGGGGAAAAAGATGGCTATCGTTCCCATACTCCGTGCCGGCTTAGGAATGGTTGACGGAATGCTTACGCTTATACCGGTAGCCAAGGTCGGTCATATAGGGTTGTACAGAGATCCCGAAACCCTTAAACCGGTTGAGTATTATTGTAAGCTTCCCGAGGATTGTGCAAACCGTGAAGTATTCGTGGTGGATCCGATGCTCGCAACCGGCGGATCATCATGTGCGGCTATTACAATGCTTAAGGAAAAAGGGTGCAAAAACATTCATTTCATGTGCATCATAGCGGCCCCGGAAGGCGTAGCCGCCATGCATGAGGCTCACCCGGATGTGGATGTATATATCGGTGCACTTGATGAGAAGCTTAATGATCATGGTTATATAGTTCCCGGACTCGGTGATGCGGGAGACCGGATTTTCGGTACAAAATGATGAGTGACAAAAGACAGGATTACATCTCATGGGATGAGTATTTTATGGCTGTGGCAAAGCTTGCGGGAATGAGGTCAAAGGATCCCAATACGCAGGTGGGAGCCTGTATCGTCAGCGAGGATAACAAAATACTTTCAATGGGATATAACGGTTTTCCGAGAGGATGCTCGGATGATGAATTTCCGTGGGCCAGAGAAGGTGATGAGCTGCTGACCAAATACGTTTATACGGTTCACAGTGAACTGAACGCAATACTTAACTACAGAGGCGGAAGCCTTGAAGGTGCAAAGCTTTATGTTTCACTGTTTCCCTGCAATGAATGTGCCAAGGCGATCATTCAGAGCGGCATCAAAACAGTCATTTACGATTGCGACAAGTATGCGACAACAAACGGAGTGATCGCATCCAAGAAGATGTTTGATGCTGCGGGAATCAGATACTACAAGTACGATCCGACAAACAGGGAAATAGTTATCACGGTATAGTCTATGCTGCATTGGGGTGCGACAAGATATAATTTAATAGCTTGTGCGGTTAGTGCCGCTGTTGCGTTAACCTGTGTTTTTTCGTCAGCCCAAACACCGGTGTTTGCATCTGTTGAGAGTACATCACAAAAGATCAAGGATGCTGAAAAGCTGAAAAAAGAAACCGAGGAAATGAAAGAGGCCACGGAACAAAAAAAGGAAGGCCTCAAGGATCAGAAACAGGAACTCGAAAGTTACCTTAGCGAGCTTAATGACAATCTGACTCAGATCACCGAAAATATCAATGATATAGAGGATAAGATTACAGCCAAGCAGGTGGAGATAGAAGCAGCACAGACTGAATTGGAGAATGCCCGTGCAGAAGAGAAAAATCAGTATGAACTTATGAAAAAAAGGATTAAGTTCATGTATGAGCGCGGGGACAAAACAATACTTACCACTTTTTTTTCATCCCACAGTTATGCTGATTTTTTGAACAAAACAGAATACATCGACCGTATAGAAGATTACGATAAGAAGATGTATGATAATCTGATTCAGATAAGAAAAGACATCGAGGATAAGGAAACCGGCCTTAAAACGGAAGAGGAACAGCTGCAGAGCCTCAAAAAACAGGCACAGAATGAGGAGATGAAGGTTAATAACCTTGTAACATCAACCAACGGTTCCATTGCCCAGACGGATGGTCAGATATCAGCTGCAGAACTTGAGACGGCAGCCTATGAGGCGGAGCTTAAGGCCCAGGAAGAGAATCTGGCGGAATTAAAAAAGCAGCTTGCCGAGGAACAGGCAATGATAGCAAAAGCTTCCAAGATGTCATGGAGGGATATTTCTGAGGTTGAGTTCCAGGAGGGTGACAGAGATCTGCTTGCCTGCCTGATATACTGTGAGGCCGGAAACCAGCCCTATGTGGGACAGGTGGCGGTCGGTGCGGTAGTAATCAATCGTGTAAGATCTGCCGCGTTTCCGAATTCGGTTTCAACGGTTATCTACCAGAACAGACAATTTTCACCTGTAGGCAGCGGAAGACTTGCAACAAGACTTGCCCTCGGCGCAACATCATCCTGTTATCAGGCGGCAGATGAAGCTATGAGGGGCGCAACACCTGTAGGAAACTGCCTGTATTTCAGAACCGTTATTCCGGAAATCAACGGAACAATAATCGGAGATCACGTTTTCTACTGATTGTGACTACACTTAAGTTAATTTTGTAGACTTTTTGGCTGCCTATAGTTATAATTATAAAGATGCGATTTATGTGAAGGGTAAACAGTTGAAGTATCAAAAAGAGGTATTTCGCGGTTTTTCGATGGTTTTACAGTTCGGTATCAATATGATTGTACCGATTGTTCTGTGTACTTTCATAGGGATATTTCTTGACAGATTGTTTTCCACATCATTTATCGTAATAATAATGTTTTTTCTCGGTGCATTGGCCGGTTTTCGCAACATCTTTATCTTTGCCAAAAATATGAACAAGCGTCCAACCTATCTTGGAAGTGATGCCGACGAATCGGTGTCGGGACATGCCGGTGAAGACTTTGGAGAAAAAATGGACAGGGTATACAGGGATAATATGAATGAATAGACTTAAGATCATTCTCA
>CAMORO010000146.1 GCA_946623875.1 uncultured Lachnospiraceae bacterium
TTATCCCCCGATACATGATATTCCGTTATCTTATGATCTCCGACCTTTCTCAGTCTGATGACACCCTTTCCTTTTACGACAAGGAATTTCTCATTCTTCGTGTTGTGCCAGTGGTTTCCCTTTATTATCCCGGGATGTGATATATTGACCGACACCTGTCCCCGTTCGGGAGTCTTGAGAAACTCTGTAAACGAGCCTCTGTTATCCACATGCATATCAAGGGGATAGGAAAAATCATCCTCAGGAAGATAGCTCAAATAAGTGCTGTACAGTTTTTTCTCAAATCCATCGGAAAGGTTGGGAAGCAACAGATTTTCGCGGCTCTTTGAAAACGAATACAAAAGCTTTGGGATATCGCCGAGCCTGACATCATATACGCAGGGCACATACCCGTATCCGTCCTTTACGTGCTCCTTATCTTCAAGGCACAAAACAAGCTCATCGACAACATCATCGATATACACAAGATGCAGAAGGTTTTCCGGATCGCTTACGGTAATTGGAAGTGATCTGGCAATATTGTGGCAGAAAGTCGCAACAGCGGAGTTGTAGTTCGGCCGGCACCACTTTCCGAAAACATTGGGAAAACGGTATATGACCGCAGATATGTCCCTTGAGGCGGCAAAGCTTCGCACAGCATCCTCGCCGGCTTTTTTGCTGACCCCGTACGGATTCGAAAGTTCTGCCTGAATCGAAGAAGAGACTACTATCTTGGGTCTTGCGTGCAAACCATCAAGAGTATCAAGAAGGGTCTTCGTAAATCCAAAATTCCCTTCCATATACTCATCCTGATCCTTCGGTCTGTTGATACCGGCAAGATGAAAGACCACATCACATCCATCCAGCATCTCTTCAAGGCTATTGGGATCACAGTCAACATCATACGGATGAACGCTTGCTCCTTCAATCCGCGCAAGGCGATGCATAAGGTTTTTTCCGATGAATCCGTTTGCTCCGGTAACGACTATCTTCACTACTTCGACTCCCACTCCCTTATCTCGTCTCTTATATACTTAAGTGACAACAGTTTTTCCTTAACCTGCTCCACGTCCAATATCGTAGTATTGTTTGAATTAAACTCCGTAAGCTTTGCCCTCTCAACACTGCCTTCTTTAAAGTACTTGTCGTAATTAAGATCTCTTTGATCCGCAGGAACCCTGTAGAAGTTGCCAAGGTCGAAGGCCCTTGAGCACTCTTCATTGGTAAGAAGGGTCTCATACATCTTCTCTCCGTGTCTAATTCCTATGACTTTTATCTCATTATCGGCATGGAACAGCTCCTTAACCGCAGTGGCAAGGGTCTCTATGGTGCATGCAGGGGCTTTTTGAACCATTATATCTCCCGCCTCCGCATTTCCGAATGCAAATATGACAAGTTCAACCGCTTCTTCAAGACTCATTATGAATCTAGTCATCGTCGGTTCGGTAACAGTAAGGGGAAGACCCTGCTTGATCTGGTCGATAAAAAGAGGTATTACAGATCCTCTCGAACACATAACATTTCCGTATCTTGTTCCGCATATAAGTGTTTGGGAACTATCCACGGTTCTGGACTTGGCAACAAACACCTTTTCCATCATTGCCTTGCTTGTTCCCATGGCATTTACGGGATATGCGGCCTTGTCGGTTGACAGGCATATGACTTTTGATACCCCTGCCTCTATAGCGCAGGTCAGAACATTATCCGTTCCAATAACATTAGTCCTGACTGCTTCCATAGGGAAGAATTCGCAGCTGGGAACCTGTTTGAGAGCCGCAGCATGGAATATATAATCAACACCGTGCATGGCATCCCTTACGCTCTGGATATTTCTGACATCACCTATGTAGTACTTGATCTTGGAGTTGTTATAGTGGTGCCTCATATCATCCTGCTTCTTCTCGTCACGGGAAAATATCCTGATCTCTTTGATATCCGTTTCAAGAAACCTGTTAAGCACAGCATTTCCGAAGGATCCGGTTCCTCCCGTTATAAGCAGTGTTTTTCCTTTGAAAATATTCTCAGTCATTTGTTCTCTCCCATTTATGCGGTTTATTATCATAAGAATTATCTATAGGAAGTGTTCCGTCGGGGTTTCTCATCTGATACGTAGGTACGATCTTCTTGACCCACTTACGTATCGTTACATCATCGGTCTCCTCTCTGGACAACTCGTTCATAACTTCAAGCTCTTTGAAGAATTCCTCCTCGTCAAACTCTATAGGTTTTCCGATGTGGATCTTGCTGTTGGCCGTATCCTGCATACCCTCTTCTTCCATCAGCATCTCTTCGTAAAGCTTTTCACCGGGTCTTAGCCCCGTAAACTGTATCTGTATATCCTCCCCGGGAACATATCCCGACAGACGGATAAGGTTGATGGCAAGGTCAAGTATCCTGACGGGCTCTCCCATCTCAAGAACAAAAATCTCGCCGCCTTTTGCGTATGCCCCTGCCTGAAGAACAAGGGATACCGCTTCCGGTATAGTCATGAAATAACGGATGATGTTAGGGTGCGTTACCGTTACCGGGCCACCGGCCTCTATCTGCTTCTTAAACAGCGGAATAACGGATCCGTTACTCCCCAGCACATTACCGAACCTTACCGCAACAAATTCCGTGTCGCTCTTCTGGTTATAGGACTGAATGATCATCTCGCAGATACGCTTGCTTGCCCCCATGATATTGGTGGGATTAACTGCCTTATCCGTGGATATCATGACAAATCTCTTCGTTTTATATTTCGACGCCGCCTCTGCAAGCTTCCATGTACCCATTACATTGTTTTTGATCGCTTCATTGGGGGAGTCTTCCATAAGCGGAACGTGCTTATGTGCCGCAGCATGGTAAACTATGTCCGGATGGTACTTTTCAAATACCGAATTGACCCTGTTCGTGTTACGAACGCTTCCGATGAGTACCTTCAGGTTAAGCTCCGGATATTTGCGAATAAGCTCCTGCTGGATGGCATATGCACTGTTTTCATAAATATCGAAAATGATAAGCTGCTTCGGCTTGTGAGTCGCTATCTGACGGCAAAGCTCGCTTCCTATCGATCCGCCGCCGCCGGTAACAAGTATTACCTGATCCTTTACATAGCTCATTACCGAATCAAGATCTATCTTAACCTGATCCCTTCCGAGAAGGTCGGTAATATCAACCTTTCTGAGCTGGCTTACATTAACTTCCCCGTTAACAAGCTGGTACATTCCGGGCAGCGTCTTGAGTTCGCATTTTGTCTGCTTGCATATCTCAAGTATTTCCCTGATCGTTGTTTTCGATGCGGTGGGCATAGCGATTAT
>CAMORO010000147.1 GCA_946623875.1 uncultured Lachnospiraceae bacterium
TCGGGTCTTTGATATTCTCGCGGATATTATCCATCATCCCCATAACCTTGATGTTGGCACCTCCGTGTCTGGGCCCTTTTAGCGAACACATCGCAGCAGCTATCGTCGCATAAGTATCGGCTCCCGATGATGTTACGACACGTGTTGTAAACGTTGAGTTGTTGCCTCCTCCATGCTCCATATGAAGCATCAGTGCAACGTCAAGTGCCTTTGCTTCCGTTTCCGTGTACTTTGAATCTGCCCTCAGCAGGTTAAGAATATTCTGCGCCGTCGATAATTCCGGAAGCGGTCTGTGTATATACATGGAGTCCATATTTTCATAGTGGTTGTATGCATGATAACTGTACACTGCAAGCATCGGAAATACCGCAATAAGCTGCATGCACTGTGAAACCACATTTTCCACCGATATCTCCGAAGCATTCCTGTCATATGAAGCAAGTGTCAGTATAGCTCTTGTCATGGAATTCATGACATCCTTTGTAGGTGCCTTCATTATGACATCCCGTGTAAAATTGGTAGGAAGTTCTCTTGCATCAGTAAGTGTATCTATAAATTTTCTGGACTCCCTCTTGCCCGGAAGGTCTCCGAACAGGAGCAGATACGCAAGATTTTCATACCCGAAAGGTGTATCCTTATATTTCTCGATAAGCTCCTCAACACGATATCCCCTGTACCAGAGCTGACCGTCGCAAGGCTCACCGTCTTTGTCCTTCGCTATGATATTCGAGACATTTGTAAGTCCCGCAAGAACTCCTTTTCCGTTAAGATCCCTGAGTCCTCTTTTGACATCATATCTCTCATAATATTCAGCGGGAATGCTGTCATTCTCCCTGATAAGCTCGGAATATCCCGATGTGTCTATGCTGTCTCTTTTCTTCAAAAGCAACCCCCATTTCAATGTTTTGTATTAATGCAAACTAAGTGTTTATTTTACTATATATGCGTTATTTTTTCAAATACACTTACCTGAACATAAACAAAGATCCCGCTTATGCGGGATCTTTTTACCGGGTCATATTATTATCACGCCCTTTGACCGATGAGTTTCTCAAGGGTTTCGAACAAAACATCCGGCTCTACAGGCTTGCTCAGGTGAGCGTTCAGTCCTGCCTGAAGGCTTTGCTGCACATCCTCGTCAAAAGCGTTGGCAGTAAGTGCTATTATAGGTATTGCCTCACTGTCTCCTCGTCCCGATGAGCGGATTACTCTTGTCGCCTCCAGACCATCCATTTCAGGCATGCGCATATCCATAAGTATCGCATCATAATATCCTTCCGGCTTTGATTCATACAGATGCACTGCCTCCTTTCCGTTAACGGCTACGTCGGTAACCACATTTCTCATAGAAAGCACTTCCGTCATTATATCGGCGTTAATCTCCATATCCTCCGCAAGCAGAATATGTCTGCCTTCAAGATCAGCCTTCTTATGAACGTGAGCCGGCGAAGTATCCTTTTTGTCCAGTACTTTCTTGAATTCGCTGATCAAATTATCCGCAAACAGCGGCTTGGCAATAAAGCTGTCCACTCCGGCACTTATGGCTTCATCGTACACATCCTCCCAGTTATATGCAGTTAGAAGTATCACCGCGGTATCCTGACCTATTGCAGTTCGAATCTGACGGGTCGTCTCCACACCATCCATTTCAGGCATTTTCCAGTCAACTATGATCAGATTGTACGGTTCCTGTCTGGCACATGCAAGCTTCACGGCCTCCACTGCCTCTCGCCCGGACTGCACGGTATCCGCTTCTATCCCCGCCTGGGAGAGTACAAGTTTTGCCTGATCGCAGGTGACCTGATCATCATCTATCACAAGCACCTTCATATCCTGCAGCCGTATTTCATTTGTGTTTGAATTCTCATCCTTCTTCCGCTCGGAATCGTTCAGTGTAACGCGCACCGTAAATGTAGTACCTTTACCCTTCTCGCTTTCTACATTTATCTCGCCGTTCATCATTTCGATAATGCTTTTTGTAATCGGCATGCCCAGTCCGGAACTTCCGTATTTATTCATAACTCCGGAATCTTCCTGACTGAATGCATCGAAAATCTTGGGCAGATACTCCTTGCTCATTCCTATTCCGGTATCTTTTATAACAAACTGCAGTACGGATCTGCCGCCAAAACCTCCTGTCTTCTCCACATCAAGACTGACTTGTCCGCCTTCGGGTGTAAATTTGACAGCATTGCCGAGAATATTGATGAGCACCTGACGCAGTTTAATACTGTCGCCTATGTAATAATCATTAATACCTTCGCCCACATGACAGTTATACTCAAGTCCCTTTTCCCTACACTGCCCGTCAAAAATCATACAAATCTGTTCCATAAGCTCCGAAAAAGCAAACTCCTCATTTTTGAGTGTCATCCTTCCGGCTTCTATCCTGGACATATCAAGAATATCATTTATAAGATTCAGCAGATGATGTGCGCTGCTTCCTATTTTTTCAAGGTAATCCTTGGTGTTATCCGATATTCCCGGTTCATTAAGCGCCAGAGAATCCAGCCCTATGATCGCATTCATCGGTGTCCGTATCTCATGGCTCATGTTGGACAAAAATACCGTCTTGGCCTTGCTGGCATTCTCTGCCGTCTTTAACGCATCGGAAAGAGCCTGGCTTCTGGCAAGCGATTCCCGCATTTCCTCATCAATATCCGTAAAGCCCACACCTACCGCGTGTATTACTTCGTCATGATTTTCATCCTGCCTGTTCACGTCTGCCATACGCAGCATCTCATAGCTCTCGACCCCGTCTTTACTGACAAGATACCGCAGGGCTATTATTACACTCTTTGAAAGCCCCTCCCTGATATTCTCGGGTTTGATAAAATCAAGAAACTGCTGCCGATAATCCTCTGTCACATACTCGTTTGCATATTGGGTAAATGCTTCCGAAAAAACGAACTCATCATCTCTTGCGATCCTGATGTCGGACTCATCTCTTCTGTGGCAGACTGCCCGATCCGAGTCAAGATCAACATAGAATACACTCCTGTAATCCGATGCCATGGCAGTGATCATGCTGTCAAGCTGGGCACGCCTCTTCTCCTGTTCGAGAAGCTCATCCTGAAGTGCGATACGCTCTTCCATCTCCTGCTGCATGGCCTCGGCAGTTT
>CAMORO010000148.1 GCA_946623875.1 uncultured Lachnospiraceae bacterium
CGGTATACGATCTTGCTCTCATACAGCTCGTCGGTAAGATGGGAGAAGATCACTGCGGGAAGCTCTACCCTCACACCGATATCCACACGGTTGCTCTTGGATGCAATGCCTAAATCCTTACATACACTTTCCATCCATTTGGAACCGCTTCTTCCGACAGAGACTATGCACTGTCTGCAGGTTGCGCTCTTTTTACCGTAAGTAACCTTATACCCTCCGTCTATGACCTCAAGTGAATCCACACTTGTCATAAAGTAAAAATCAACGGAGTCCTTCATATAATTATACAGGTTCTCAAGAACCACATAATTAATATCGGTTCCAAGGTGTCTTACCGATGCCTCAAGGAGCTTAAGCTTATTTTGCATACAGGTTTTCTTAAGGGATGTGCCTGCTGTGGAATAAAGCTTACAGCCCTCACCTCCGTTTTCGAGGTTGATGCTGTCTACATACTTCATAAGCTCAATGGCCTTTGCTCTTCCGATATGCTCATAAAGCGTACCGCCAAAATCATTGGTTATGTTGTACTTTCCGTCGGAAAAAGCACCGGCACCGCCAAATCCGCTCATAATAGAACAGGATTTGCATCCGATACATTTTTTGACCTTTTCCCCGTCTATGGGGCAATGGCGTTTGTGGAGCTGCTGTCCGGCCTCAAACACCGCAACCTTAAGATTCGGCCTCGTCTTTACTATTTCATAAGCCGAATATATTCCGCCGGGGCCTGCCCCGATTATTATCACATCATAATCCATTTGAATCTCCCTGTTTGTCCAGTTGTAACCGGTTAATGTTTAACGTAGTCTTGCAGCGAAGGGTCTGTCCTAAATCTCCCCCGAAGCTCTGCTGTGTATGTCTTGGTATTCTGATTTTTAATTCCCCGTGCGGTAACGCATGAATGCTTTGCTTCTATTGTAACGGCGACATCCGCACTATTAGTTATCATGCTGATGATATCGGCGATATCCTGCCCGATGCGTTCCTGAAGCTGCAGTCTCTTGCCTACCATATCGCAGACCCGCACTATCTTGGACAGACCGATCACTTTCCCGTTGGGGATATAGGCAACATTCGCTCTCATATCGTACATAAGTGCCATATGATGTTCACAGTACGAAAAGAACTCTATGTCACGCATCACCACAATTTTCTCCTGATCGGTGTCTATGTCATCATCGAATGTGCGGTCAAACATTTCGGCAATCTGCCGGTTTGTGTAATTCATTCCTTCAAACACTTCACTGCACATGGCTGCGACTCTTTTCGGAGTGTCGGCAATTCCGGGACGCGTCGGATCATCGCCCAGAGCTTTTATTATACCGCGTATATGTTTTTCTATCGCCTCTTTATCGATCATGTCAGAACCTTCGTAATCTTTCCTTCCTTGAACATACGCATCATCTCATTTGTCAGTGACAGGTCATTGGGCTGAAGAACTATGTCCTCCCGCTTTGTCCACTGAGCATATTTAAGCTCGCTATCGTCCATTTTGATATCCGTATCACAGGCGTCGCAGTAAAATCCCACAAGGATATCCATCGCCATGCCCCATGGCTGCGACTTGTAATACCTGATATTTCTGACTCTTATTCCGGCCTCTTCCATAACTTCCCGCTCTACCGTTTCCTCAAGAGTCTCACCGATCTCGGTAAAACCGGCTATAAGCGCATTATGGGCATATCCGGTTTTGTATCTGGTAATAAGTATACTGTCTTCGTTTATTACACCGACTATAACCGCCGGGTTTATCCTCGGATAGATTATATTGCCGCATTTTTCACATCTTAAGGCACGCTCTTTGGAATCCGGTCCTGTAAGAGCCCCACAGAAGCCGCAGTACCTATTCTGAAAATACCATTTATGTAAATGATACGCCGTAAATGCAGCAAACAGTTCATAGCCCCCGGCCAGGTCCCGCAGCTGTCTGATGGTTAGGAATGAATAATTATCCGGTATACGCTCACATTCATCCGCCAAGTAGTACCCGAAACCTGCTATGGAAAAAAGATATATTGAGCCTCCCGAACAGTCATCATGCGGGTGCAGAAACTCCAGCTTTCCACCGGAACATTTTACAAGAATCCTGTCTTCATCATCGAACACGATCACACGATCATTTTTTTTAAATGATCTCGGACAGTATTCATTATTAAGTTTGTACGGAGCAATATCCTGTATCATTTTCAGCGTTTCTTAACAATACTCTTATATGCCGGACGGACTATCTTGGAGCCGCTGACAAGTTCTTCTATTCTGTGAGCGCTCCACCCGGCAACTCTGGCAATGGCAAAAATAGGCGTATAGAGTTCTCTCGGTATATTCATCATTTCATAGGCGAATCCGCTGTAGAAATCCACATTGGGAGAAACGCCCTTATATATCTTACGTTTAGCCGCTATAACTTCAGGAGCAAGCGACTCCACCTTGCGGTAAAGTTCAAGATCATCCTGTCTTCCCTTTTCTACCGATAACTGTTCCACATATTTTCTGAATATCACTTCTCTCGGATCGGATCTTGAATACACTGCATGTCCCATACCGTATATCAGTCCCTGGCCGTCAAAGACCTCTCCGTTCAGAAGTCTTGTAAGGTAATCTCTTACTTCATCATCGTCCTTCGGATCCCTGATGTTCTCACGTATGTTGTCCATCATTTCCATTACCTTGATATTGGCACCACCGTGTCTGGGCCCTTTAAGAGAACACATGGCAGCCGCAATGGTTGCATATGTATCAGCACCCGATGATGTTACAACACGGGTTGTAAATGTGGAGTTGTTACCTCCTCCGTGCTCCATATGAAGCATCAGAGCAACGTCAAGTGCCTTTGCCTCCGTTTCGGTAAACTTCGAATCGGCTCTTAACAGATTCAGTATATTCTGGGCCGTGGACAGCTCAGGGAGCGGTCTGTGTATATACATGGAATCCATGTTCTCATAGTGGTTATATGCATGGTAACTGTACACTGCAAGCATGGGAAATACCGCAATAAGCTGCATGCACTGTGAGACTACGTTTTCAACTGAGATCTCGGATGCATTCCTGTCGTATGAAGCAAGTG
>CAMORO010000149.1 GCA_946623875.1 uncultured Lachnospiraceae bacterium
CATCGGAATAGATAGGCTCTTCAATCATTTCAGAGTTCTCATACACAACTTCATATCCGGCTCTTTTTACACTGTCACGGCCTTTTTTACCTATAGCATAGATTACCAGTTCATCAGCACTCCAACCGCTCTGTGTTACAAGCTTGGTAATATTGCTGTTGTATCCTCCGGCAAGTCCTCTGTTTGAAGTAATGAGAATAACCGCCTTCTTGTTGCACCCATTAGGCTTCATAAGAGGATGATCGATATATCCCGACTTGTTCATGATCGAAACAATCGTATCATACATTTGCATTGTGTAATTCTTACTCTGCTCCGCACGTGTCTTGGCTCTTTGAAGCTTGACCGTGGAGACAAGTTTCATTGCCTTGGTAATCTGCTGGGTAGACTGTATACCTGTTTTACGTCTTTTGATGTCGCGCATCGACGCCATAATCTACACCCTCCCTGTAGGGTTGTTTTTAACTCATTTCAGAAAATCAGCCTTGAAATCCTCTATCGCTTTCTTAAGCTTATTTTCCATATCTTCTGAAAGTTCTTTCGTATTCTTGATTGACTCGGGAATCTCAGGATAACTTGTCTTGATGTACTCAAAGAAAGATTCCTCGAATTCACCGATCCTGTTAACGGGAACATCCAGCAGAAGTTTTCTCGTTACAACATAAATAATAAGAACCTGATATTCAACCGGCATCGGCTTGTACTGGCCTTGTTTGAGTACTTCCTTGATTCGTTCTCCTTGTGCCAGCTTTTCTCTTGTATCTGCATCCAGTTCCGATCCGAACTGCGCAAAAGCAGCAAGCTCTCTGTACTGTGCAAGCTCGGTACGGATCGGGGCTGAAATCTTCTTCATTGCCTTGATCTGAGCTGCACCACCGACACGCGAAACCGACAGACCCGCATTTACAGCCGGACGGAATCCGGAATTGAACATCTCGGTCTCAAGATATATCTGACCATCTGTAATCGAGATAACGTTTGTCGGAATATATGCCGAAACATCACCCGCCTGGGTCTCGATTATCGGAAGAGCCGTCAGAGATCCTCCGCCGTATTCTTCGCTCATTCTTGCCGCACGCTCAAGAAGTCTTGAATGAAGATAGAATACATCTCCGGGATAGGCTTCACGTCCGGGCGGACGACGAAGAAGAAGTGAGAGTGTTCTGTAAGCCGTTGCATGCTTACTTAAATCATCGTATATTACAAGAACGTCTTCGCCGTTTTCCATCCACTCCTCACCTATTGCACATCCGCTGTAAGGAGCTATGTACTGGAGAGGTGCCATTTCACTTGCTGTGGAAGCAACTACGGTTGTATATGACATTGCACCGAACTCCTCAAGAGTCTTGACGATGGAAGCGACCGTTGACGCTTTCTGTCCGATGGCAACATATATACACTTAACGTTTTGTCCCTTCTGGTTGATTATTGTATCAATGGCGATAGCGGTCTTACCGGTCTGTCTGTCGCCGATAATAAGTTCTCTCTGCCCGCGTCCGATCGGGATCATGGAGTCAATCGCCTTGATACCGGTCTGCAGAGGCGTATCAACTGATTTTCTCGTAATAACTCCGCTTGCTACACGTTCAATCTTACGATACTTGTCCGTCTGTACCGGTCCCTTACCGTCGATAGGCTGTCCGAGTGCATTAACTACACGTCCGAGCATCGCATCTCCTACAGGAACCTCAACAACCCTTCCTGTTGTTTTAACGGTATCACCTTCGTTGATCGATCCTGCACCAAGCAGAACGGCACCGACATTATCTTCCTCCAGGTTCATGACCATTCCGTACACTTCCCCGGGAAACTCAAGCAGTTCACCCTGCATTGCTTTTTCCAGTCCGTGCACACGCGCAATTCCGTCCGCAACCTGAATAACGGTTCCGACTTCGGATACTTCAAGCTTATCCGCGTATCTTTTGATCTGATCCTTGATTACCGAACTGATCTCTTCTGGTCTTAAATTCATGGATCTTTTACCTTTCTCAAATCGTATTTAACTGAATACGGCGAAGATCTTTCGCCAATTCGTTTAGTTTCGTTGAAATACTGCTGTCAACAACTCTGTCGCCGATCCTTATCTTCATTCCGCCGATAAGGGATTTGTCAATAGAATAGTTCATTTCCATCTTAACATAGCCGGTCGTATCAAGCAGTTTTTGCTCGATGCGCTTCTTCTGCGCATCGGTAAGGTCGGCAGGAGTCTGCACATAAGCAATGCCGATCTTCTTGTATTCCTTAACCATGTTTATGAAGCTTGCAAGGATTCCGTCGATTTCCTCATAACGGTTATTGACCACAACCTGATTGAGAAGTCCGCACACCTCCGGCGAAACATTGCCCGAAAAAATATTATTAATAACTTCTATCTTCTCGTTCTTGTCCACGCCGGGATGTCTCATAATCCTGGCAAGATCCGGGTTCTCATCAAGAATGGCAATGAGCGCCTCAACCTGTGAGAAGAGCTCATCAACCTTCCCCTCCTCAACAGCCAGTTGAAACAGAGCCTGTGCATAAGTTGTAGTAACTAGCTTTGCCATGTGCTCTCACCTACTTCTTTGAGCGTCTCTTCTATCAGAGAATCCTGAATATTTGTATCTATACCCGCTGCAACCACTTTGCCTGCCATAAGTGAAGCCACATCAATGATCTGTGTCTTAACTTCATCCGCAGCCTTGCGTTTTTCAAGTTCAGCCTCATTGTGAGCCTGACGTATAATACCCGCAGCTTCTTCCTTGGCCTGTGAAATGATCGCATCTTCATTCTTGACAGCCTTCTGTCTTGCTTCGGCAAGTACTGCGTCGGCATCCTTCTGCGCGCCGGCCATCTTTGCTTCATATTCGCTCTTTAACTTAAGAGCCTCATCCTTATCCTCTTTTGCACTGTCAAGATCCGCCTGGATCCTCTCCTGACGCTTACGCAGCAGTTCACGGGTAGGCTTGAACAGCATATAGGAAAGGAAAAGGAACAAAACAAAAACGGCAACCGCTGTAATGACCGCATCAT
>CAMORO010000150.1 GCA_946623875.1 uncultured Lachnospiraceae bacterium
GATATGATAAGCATTATCGAATAAATCTGAAAAGCCGCCGAATAGTATCCCATTCCGGCGTCTCCGATAGTATTCTGAAGCGGGATCCTGTATATAAATCCAATGATACGGCTGATTATACCGGCAGCCGCAAGTATTCCGCCCTGCACTATGAAATTGGAATTCTGGGGTTTGGTTTCGGACATTTTAATCAACCGCCAACTTAGGAAAATCATTATACAGACTTTCCATAATGATTTTCTGCCTTTCTTCCATCAGTATCCTGTCGTCATCTTCCATATGATCATATCCGCACAGATGAAGCATGCTGTGAACGATCAGGAAAGCATATTCCCTTTGTATGTCATGGCCGTAAGCTTCGGCCTGCTCTCTTATCCGGTCAGCCGACAACACTATATCGCCGAGGATGAGTTCGCCCGATTCCGGATCAAATGAATCACTCTCTTCTTCCGCCGCTGAGAAATCGGAAGGAGCATTGTAATTAAGCATAGGGAAACTCAGGACATCCGTTGCCTTATCTATTGATCTTGTATCTTTATTGATCTGCCTGATTCCTTCGTCATCGGTCACAAGCAGCGATACACAGGTTTCATACGGACAGTTTTCGGCTGTAAGGGCAGCATCCACACATCGTTCATACAGATGCATATAGTCAAAATCCCAGTCAATTGTAACTTCGGAATCAAAGAGGCATGTCATTTTGATTTTTTCTTTCTGTTCTTTTCTTCGTAAACTTCGTAAGCCTTAACAATCTTCTGGACAAGAGGATGTCTTACGACATCACGGCTCGTCAGGTTACAGAACGCGATATCCTCTACAGATGACAAAACCCTTATGGCAACATCCAGTCCCGATACAGAACCTGCCGCCAGATCCTTCTGGGTTCTGTCGCCGGTGATAACAACCTTGCTTCCGAATCCTATTCTTGTCAGGAACATCTTCATCTGCGCAGGTGTAGTGTTCTGTGCTTCATCAAGGATGATATATGCATTATCAAGTGTGCGTCCACGCATATACGCAAGAGGTGCGACTTCTATAAGTCCCTTTTCCATGTTCTTCTGGAAGCTTTCGGCACCCATTATCTGATAAAGTGCATCATATAAAGGTCGAAGGTAAGGGTCGACCTTGCTCTGAAGATCCCCGGGAAGGAATCCTAACTTCTCTCCGGCTTCAATGGCAGGACGGGTCAGGATAATCCTTGATACTTCTTCCTTCTTGAATGCGGTAATGGCCATTGCCATAGCAAGATATGTTTTACCGGTTCCCGCCGGGCCAAGCCCGAACACGATCATATTATTCCTTATAGCATCCACATAGGCTTTCTGCCCAAGAGTTTTGGGCTTTACCGGCTTGCCGTTCATCGTGTGGCATATAAGAGAATCATCTGCCGTAATAAGTGAATCGTTTATGTTTTCCTCGTGCATTTCCACTGAATATCTGACCTGTTGTTCCGTTATTGTGTTTCCTCTTCTTGAGAGTTCATACAGCTCGTTTATTACTTCACCGGTTCTTTGCGCCGCCGACAGTTCTCCTAATATCTTGACAGCTCCGTCCCGCTCCACAACAGTTGTTCCGAAAGCTTTCTCTATTATCTTGATATGGGAATCGAAGGGTCCGAAAATATTTCGAAGATCCTGTTCGTCTATCCGAAGTTCATCCATCAGTCAACGATACCTTTGATAAGTTTGGAAGTCTCAACCGGCGTATCCGAAAAATCATAAGCTTTACGCAGTCTTTCAAGTCCCTCCGACAGTTTCCCGTCATCATTACCGTACAATGTGGCAATGCATTCTCCCTTGCTGCATTTTTCTCCAACCTTTTTGTTAAGGTATATTCCCACTGACAGATCTATAACATCTTCTTTGCTGCGTCTTCCGCCTCCGAGAAGAAGTGATGCTGTTCCGATGTCTTCGCTCATTATTGAAGACACATAACAATCCCTGTCAGCCTTAAATTCTATTGTTTTCGAGGCTTTCGGAAGATTATCGGGATTGTAGACATCATTCCGGTCGCCGCCCTGGGCTTCTATAAAATCAGCCAGCTTATCAAGTGCTTTTTTATTATCAAGCACTTCAAGGAGCATGGATCTTGCTTCATCCGGCGTAACATTTTTTGCAAAGGATACCATGTAGCTTCCGAGGGTAAGGCAAAGCTCTCTGAGATCTTCGGGGCCCCTGCCGTAAAGGGTATCTATAGCCTCTCTTACCTCTATGGCATTTCCTACAGCACGCCCGAGAGGCTGATCCATATCGGATATAACAGCCATTGTTTTGACTCCCGAGTGTTTGCCTATAGCAACCATTTTCTCTGCAAGTTCAAAAGCATCCTTGTCATTCTTCATAAACGCACCGCTTCCGGACTTGACATCAAGCACTATTCCGTCGGCTCCCGCAGCAAGCTTTTTGCTCATAATCGAGCTTGCAATAAGAGACATATTATCAACTGTTGCCGTTACATCACGAAGTGCATACAAAAGCTTGTCGGCAGGCGCCAGATCCTTGGTCTGACCCATTATGGATATTCCCACGGTATTAACGTTATTGATGAACTGCTCATTTGATATGGCAGTCGAAAATCCTTTGAAGCTCTCAAGCTTGTCGATCGTACCACCCGTGTGTCCGAGACCTCTGCCGCTCATCTTGGCAACAGGAACATTGCAGGCAGCCACCATCGGAGTAAGCACAAGCGAAGTCTTGTCACCTACGCCCCCGGTAGAGTGCTTGTCAACCTTAAAGCCTTTTATTGAGGACAGATCAAGCTTTTCCCCGGAATGAAGCATTGCCAGAGTCAGATTTCCTGTCTCCTCGTCATTCATACCTTTAAAAAAGATCGCCATCATCAGAGCAGAAACCTGATAATCGGGTATCTCTCCTTTGACATAACCGTTAATAAAAAAATCGATCTCTTCTTTTGTAAGCGAACCACCGTCTCTTTTTTTACGGATAATATCAACCATTAACATATTATTTATTCCTCAGGTATTCATCAATTCCCTTTGCA
>CAMORO010000151.1 GCA_946623875.1 uncultured Lachnospiraceae bacterium
AATTCATCGAAAAGGGCATAATGAAACGGTTTTATATTAACGGGCTTGAATACAAGATGATCGAGCTTGCCAAGTCCCATCCGGTATTGCAGGAAGATGTCAGGCATAACAGGAGCCGCAGGATCTGCTCATACATCGGTCAGGACAATCCGTATCTTGAAGATGGAAAGGAAATGTTTGCCCGTGCGAAGGAATTGTTTCCCATTTGCAGGAGCATTATGGGACCGGGAGTTCGGGAAACCTTTGATATTCTTCTTAAGTACATGCCGGATATGAAGCTTTACGAGGTTCCCACCGGAACAAAGGTATTTGACTGGACTGTTCCCAACGAGTGGACTATAAGGGACGCTTATATTGAAGATGAGAAGGGATGCCGCATAGTTGACATGAAGGTAAACAATCTTCATGTGATGGGATATTCCACGCCTGTTGACGAATGGATGACGCTTCCGGAGCTTAAGGAACATATATATACGCTTCCGGACCAGCCCGATCTGATCCCCTACTGCACATCGTATTACAAGGAACGCTGGGGTTTCTGCATGAGCGAAAATCAGTTGCGGACACTTCCTGACGGAAAATATCATGCTTACATAGATTCGGACCTTGCACCCGGATCACTTACATACGGAGAACTCCTCATACCCGGCAGCAGCAGTGAAGAGATATTCTTCAGTTCCTATATATGCCATCCGTCTATGGCAAACAATGAATGCTCGGGTCCGGTAGTAATGACGAAGCTTGCCGAGTACATCCGGAACATGCCGAACAGGAGATATTCATACAGGCTTGTCCTGCTGCCTGAGACGATCGGAGCCATTACCTACATATCGCGCAATCTCGACGTGATGAAGAAGAACATAATCGCGGGATTTAATGTTACCTGTGTGGGAGATGACAGGGCATATTCCATAGTTCATTCCAAATATGCCAATACTCTTGCCGACAGGGTCATGATGAATGTGCTCAAAGGCCATGATCCGAACTTCTGCGAGTATTCATACCTTGAAAGGGGAAGCGACGAGCGGCAGTATCAGGCGCCGGGAGTTGACATTCCGCTTGTTTGCTTTTGCCGGTCCAAGTACCACATATATCCCGAGTATCACACAAGCGGAGATAATCTTGATATCATATCTCCTGACGGACTGGGCGGCAGTCTTGACGTTCTGCTCAAGTGTATCGAAGCCCTTGAGAACAACAGGAAGTATAAGATAACCTGTCTGTGCGAACCGCAGCTGGGAAGGCGGGGACTTATGCCGACCACAAGCAACAAGAACAGTTACAGGGACACACTTATTCTTAAGGATCTGTCCGCATATGCCGACGGAACAAACGATATATTTGAGCTTAGCGATTACATAGGACACAGTGTGGCGGATATGCTGCCCACGGTGCGCAAAATGGTGGAAGCGGGACTTCTTGAAGCTGTTAAATAGTGTGGCTCTCAGGAAGCGGAAAGGTTACGGAAATGACACATAGTGAAATAATGGAAATAGTCCAGAGAATATTCAGAGAGGTATTTGATGATGACACCCTTGTTATCGAGGACTCTACCAATTCATCGGATATAGAAGACTGGGATTCCCTTGAGCACATTACCCTCGTTGTTTCAATGGAGAAGGAATTCGGGCTCAAATTCGATCTCAAGGAAGTTAACGAGCTTGCAAATGTGGGAGAGATGGTTGATCTGATCGCATCCAAGCTGTGAGAGTATTTATAATTTTGTGGAAGCATCAAAACTCTGCAGGACCTATACATAAATGGAAAATCATATGAACGAATACAGATACGAAGAAATAGATATTGGCCAAAGAGAGAGCTTTTCGGTTACGGTCACGGAAGAGATGATGTCATCATTTTGTGCGATCACCGGGGACATCAACCCCCTTCACAATGATGAGGATTATGCCGTATCTAAGGGGCACCCCGGGAAAGTTGTGTACGGAATGCTTACGGCATCCCTTCTGTCCACACTTGCCGGTGTATACCTTCCGGGCAAAAACAGCCTGATACATGAGGTTAAGATCAAATTCTCCAAGCCGGTTTACATCGGAGATACTCTTACGGTAGAGGGTATAGTTGAAGAAAAACATGATGTGTATTCACTGATCATTCTTAAAGTTTTGATACGTAACCAGAACGGTGATAAGGTCTTAAAAGCAACGATGCAGGTCGGAGTAGACAGTTAAGCGGCAGTATTCAGAAGGAGGAGAAGATGACACCACAGGAAACATTACAGCAATGGATAACAGAGTCGGATAATATAGTATTTTTCGGGGGTGCGGGTGTTTCGACCGAAAGCGGTATCCCGGATTTTCGAAGTGTAGACGGATTGTATAATCAGAAGTATGATTACCCTCCCGAAACGATCCTGAGTCATACGTTTTACAGAAGTAAGCCGGAGGAGTTCTACAGATTCTACAGAGACAAGATGCTCTGCACTACCGCCAAACCCAATAAAGCACATCTGAAACTGGCAGAGCTTGAGAAGGCGGGAAAACTGAAAGCGGTTGTGACACAGAATATTGACGGCCTTCACCAGGCTGCCGGAAGCCGGGAAGTTCTCGAACTCCACGGAAGCGTACTGCGCAATTATTGTGAATCATGTGGAAAATCATTTGATGTGGATTACATTATAAACAGCGAAGGTGTTCCGAAGTGTGACAAATGCGGCGGGCCTATAAAGCCGGATGTCGTTCTGTATGAAGAAGGCCTTGACAGTAACGTAATGAGCAAATCGGTAAACTACATAGCAAATGCGGATGTTCTTATAATAGGAGGAACTTCCCTTGCGGTTTATCCTGCAGCAGGTCTCATTGATTACTACAGAGGGCATAAGCTCGTATTGATCAATAAGTCCAAAACGCCGATGGATTCGAGAGCCGATCTTGTGATAAATG
>CAMORO010000152.1 GCA_946623875.1 uncultured Lachnospiraceae bacterium
GCAGGACTACGAGAATAAGATATTGTAAGTACAGAAGAATGGTGTCCAGTCCTTCGGGGCTGGATTTCTTTATGCCGGGATGTACTACTTGATTCTTATATAAAATCAGAATTAACCAAGACGGAGAGGTTAATTATAAGATGCTTGATGAAAAATGGATAAATGGTTCAATAATGAAAAGACGACCATAGTGATACTACAGTTAATGCCGAATAACCGAAAAATATATAGCCAAATAACCGAAAGGATTATAGCCAAATAACCGAATATATGATATTGTTGCATAGAAAATAGGGAACAGGGAATAATAAACTGAAAATGACTTTTGTTGCCATGGAAGGAGCGATCATGCTGGCTAATTATCATACACATACAGTACGGTGTGGACACGCTGCCGGAAGGGAAGAGGAATATATCGAACATGCAATATCCCAGGGATTTAAGATACTTGGTTTCTCAGATCATGTTCCCCAGCCTTTCCCTGACGGATATGTTTCGGGAATACGGATGACCATGGATGAGCTTCCCGAATACATCAAAACGCTTATGGCGTTAAAGGACAAATACAGAAATGATATAGAAATACTTATCGGGTTCGAGGTTGAGTATACCGTTAAGTATTTCGACAGATTAATGGACATACTCGGTGAATATCCGGTTGATTACATAATACAGGGACAGCATAATGTTCCCGATGAGATTGAGGGTTTCTATGCCGGAAGCAGAACGGATGATGAGGGGAGGCTGAGGGAGTATGTGAACTTCACGATAGAGGGAATGAAGACCGGCGTGTTTGCATACCTTGCCCACCCGGATCTGATCAATTACACGGGGAGTAGAGAGACATTTCTTAAGCATATGAGTAAAATAGCTGAGGCTTCCGTGGAGCTTAACCTTCCTCTTGAGGTAAATATGTACGGTTTCCATGACAGGAGGAATTATCCGAGGAGTGATTTCTTCAGAATGGCGGTTGATATGGGTGCTCCGATCGTTATCGGCTGTGATGCCCATATACCCTGGCTCGTAAGACAACCGGAAAATCTGGAGGGTTTTGCCGAATTCCTTAAACAGTGCGATATAACACCCGGTGATAATATAGTCTCATTTGATTGAATATGTGGCGAAAATGAGATAAAATAGAACAATATAGGGTATTTCTGTACACAGGGGGCAGATTATTTATGAGTGATGGTATTCGTATACCCGCACTGGTATGCGGTGTGATCCTTATAGTATTCGGACTGGTTTCCATTTTTGTATTGAGCATAGGTAACGAAAAGAAGATAGCCAGATGTACGGAAGAGACGAAGGCTGTTGTCGTCAGGGTAAAAGAGAAGGGAAAGGCAGAGAATAAAAGCCTTGAGTATACGACAGACCTTGTATATACGGTTGATGAACAGGAATATAAGATAAGATATACGCTTACGGAAGATCTTAAGGTAGATACAAAGGTAAAGATGAAATACAATCCCGCCGATCCCACCGAACACTATATTGAAGGTATTGACAAAACCGGAGGCAGCCACCGGGTGATCGGAGCCGTAGCAATGGGAGCAGGTCTGATCGTTATCGTGATCTCGGGCGGAGTGATAACAACAAGGACCTTTGGGTAAAGGAAAGGGTGATCCCTGTAAGGTGAGGATATATGGAAGTTATTGTGGCGGGTGCAGGACCGGCGGGACTTATGGCAGCCATACATGCTGCAAGAGGAGGCGCGCGGGTCACTGTTATTGAAAGAAAAGACAAACCTCTTAAGAAGCTGTATGCAACAGGGAACGGAAGATGTAATTTTTCCAATCTTAATATGGACGGAGATGTGTACAGAGGTAACGATCCCGGATATGCAAGGCTGGTCACGGATTGTTATGACAGAAATTCCCTGCTCCTGTTTTTTCACAATCTCGGCATGATGACCAAGCATATCGGAGATTATATTTATCCTTACAATGAACAGGCAAGAACTGTTGCGGATGTGCTTTTGCTTGAATGCAGGAGGCTGTCCGTAAGGATAAAATGCAATGAACAGGTGGTTGACATAATTCGTAAATCCGGGCGGAGCGAAAATGACGGCGGATTTGAGATAATAACGATAACGGGAAGGTATAACTGTGATAAAGTTATAGTGGCAACAGGTGGGAAAGCATCGCCGGTTCACGGAAGTGACGGTAATCTTAACGGGGTCCTGATATCGCTTGGGCATACGATGATCACGCAACGGCCGGCACTTGTTCCGCTTAAGTTCTCGGATAAAAGACTCGCAAGGCTGGCGGGAGTAAGAGTAAAGTGTGCGGTATCGCTTACGGCCGATGATGAGGTGGTTTCGGAAGAAAGAGGCGAGATAATCCTGAATAAGGATAATATAAGCGGAATACCGGTCATGCAGATGAGCCGCTATGCAACCGAAGCCCTTGCGCATGGCAAGGCGGCAGAGGTTCACATCGATCTGTTTCCTGATGAGACGCTGCCTGAACTTAAGGTGTTGCTCAACAATACATTCCACCCCGAATACGCTGTGTTTGACAGCGTTGAACAGGGTAACGGGGTTATGCGGAGTGATATAAGGAGGGACAGGAGTGCGCTTGAGGCTCTGAGCCTGTGCCTTAATGAGAAACTTGCTGATTATTGCCTCTCTCTTGCGCGGATCGTTCCCGGTTCGCTTAGCGGCAATGTTTCTGACGGAACGCTTAACAGGCTTGCGGGCATACTTAAAGATATAAGAGTTACGGTTACGGGTGATGCGGGCTACGAGAGAGCGCAGGTGACGTCGGGCGGAATAAGCACAGACGAGCTGACTGCGGATCTTGGTTCCAGGCTGATCCCGGGTTTGTATATAGTGGGTGAACTGTGTGATGTCGACGGAACCTGCGGCGGGTATAATCTG
>CAMORO010000153.1 GCA_946623875.1 uncultured Lachnospiraceae bacterium
GAAAGCTGAACATGGATGCGTCACCGAATGTGCCCACACCTCTGCCCTTGTACTCGACTCCGAATGCATGGGCGGCATCGTATATGACCTTCAGATTGTGCTTCTTCGCAATACTTTCTATCGCCTCAACGTCGCACAGACACCCGTATACATGGACCGGAACTATCGCGCATGTCCTGTCTGTGATGAGCTCTTCTATCTTGCTCACATCCATCGTGTAATCCTCGGGATTGATGTCACAGAACACCGGTGTCAGCCCGTTCCTTACGATCGCATGAGTTGTTGACGCGAAAGTAAAGGGGGTCGTTATGACTTCGCCTTCAAGGTCCATTGCCTGCAAGGCAAGTTCAAGTGCCATATGTCCGTTTACGAACAGCGAAACATTCGGAACCTTCAGATATTCACACAAACGTTCCGCGAGCTTTTCATGATTGACTCCCATGTTGGTCAGCCACACCGATTCCCATAAGGGCTTAATCGCCTCAGCATACTCCTCGAAAGGAGGCATTGATGATTTTATAACATTTATTCTCATATCAATTCTTCCCAAACACTTTATCTGTAATATACCTGACGCTGTACCCAAACAGCGAACTCCTCTTATCCCCTAAAACCACATGGGTGATACCATACTCGTACATATCTTGAAGGAACTGTTTGTTTTCCCTATTTGGTCTCTTAAGAAACTCCTTGAGGGCCAACCCGAAATCACCCCTGCACCGCTTCCTTGAATAATCTCCAAGCGGCCTGTACTGCTCTACCCACTGCATCACGGTTTTGGACAGATAGCAGTCTTCCTTCCCGATGTTGCGCTTCATTGCAATGGAATTCCAGTTGCCCGCACCTGCCTTCCTCACGTATCTCCATACGCTCATCACCTCATCCATGCGGTATATCTTACCCTGCATGAGAATGAACAGATTGATCAGCGCATCATCCGTAAAATCACTTGCCCGGTACAGTATCGTATAGTCGTACTTCTCATCTTTGTATATGTTACGGCACACAACGCTTGCATAGTGTCCGGGCCACTTACCGCTGTAGCAGTAATCCTCGTATGTAAAATCCCCGCTCCAGTCATAAAGAGCTCCTATTGACAGAACATCCGGATCAGTGATATCGTCATCGTTCTCATCCACCATTTTCATGGAGTGGGTACACCCCATATACTCCGGATGATTTTCCAGAAATTCAACCTGCTTCTGGAGCTTGCGATCATCCGTCCAGAAATCATCACCTTCAAGATACGCAAGGTACTGCCCTGTACACTTCTTCGTCGTTTCGTATACATTTAGTGTGGGCCTGCCTCCGGTATTCTCGCTCCGAAGGTTAAGCTTTACCTCAGGGTGCTCGGAAGCTATCCTTTTTAGGATCTCCTGCGTGCCGTCCGTGGAGCAGTCATCTCCGACAACGACTTCGAATGGAAAATCCGTCTTCTGGCTGACAACACTCATGAGTGCTTTTTCAACGTATTTGGCGTGATTATATGTTATAAATATTACACTCAGCTTGTAATCCATCAGCCGTTCTCTTTCCTGAACTCTTCCGTATAGTCGGTTATATTCCCGTCACTTACCCTGTATATGATCTGACAGTTGCTTATCGTTGTCAGTCTGTGTGCGATTATGATAAGGGTTTTCTTGCCCTGGAATCTCTCAATGGCATCCATGACGGCAGCCTCAGTCTCCGAGTCGAGGGCTGACGTTGCCTCATCCAATACCATTATCTCGGGATCCCCGTAGAGAGCCCTTGCTATACCTATTCTCTGTCTCTGTCCGCCGGAAAGTCTGACACCCCGCTCACCCACCATCGTATCAAGCCCTTCGGGAAGTGATTTTACAAACTCATCCAGCTGTGCCTCACGAAGTGCCTGCCATACTTTATCTTCTTCTATATCTTCATCCTCTATTCCGAATGCAACATTATTCCTTATGGGCTCATCGGCAAGGAATATTGCCTGTGGGATATAGGCAAGCTTACGTGACCATTTGATAGGATGCTCATGCACATTCATATCCCCGTACATAACGCGGCCTTCAGTCGGTGTCAGTATCCCGAGGATGATGTCGGCGATAGTTGATTTTCCGGAACCCGACGGTCCCACAAGACCTATCGAGGCACCGTCCGGAATGGTAAAGCTTACATCCGTGAGAACGTTTTCTGTCATGTTCGGATATTTGTACGACACATTTTCAACCTTTATATCGGATGGATTCATAGCCGAATCATCGCTGTCTTTAAGCATAACACCGAGCATATCCTCCGTGTCCTTGATGTCGCGGTAGATAAGGTCTGCCGATGGCTTTAGGAACACTATAAGGTTGAGATAATTATCCACCTTGCCGACCGAAGGCAGAAGCTTAAAAGCCGCCATAGCAAATGCCGCAAGCTGCGGAACCATATCGTTCAGATCCTGCCCGCTGTACAGTTTATATACAAGCACAAGCAATATCGCACCTACGCATACAGTCTCGATAAGATATGCCGGGATCTGCCCTAATATCTCGTTGTTCCTTACCGCCGTGTACTTCCTGGCACCCCGCTTTGTAAACGCTTTGACGAAGTATTCCTCCCTGTGCAGTATCTTGATATCCTTGACAGCACCGAGAGCCTGATTGATTGCCTGGTGCATCTTACCGTCATTATACTGTGAGATCTTGCCGTTCTCCTTCGTCCTGCCATGGAATATAAGCAGGTACAGTCCTGAAAATACAAGCAGTATCACAACAACCGAGACCGTTATCATCCAGTCTACGATAAGAAGATATATACA
>CAMORO010000154.1 GCA_946623875.1 uncultured Lachnospiraceae bacterium
TATTAACGGAATCGAATTGGGAGATGTAATACTTTATTCCGAAAAGATTATCAACGAACGAAGTACTTCCACCGTTATAGTACGTAAAATAAACGGTCTTGCAGAATCCGAAATTTACCAGCCAGTCAAGTATCTCATCTTTCTCACATGAACTGTCGTGTGACAGTCCGATATAATCAAACATCGACGGATCATTTATTGCCCTGTCGAAATCCTTCTCTATTCTGTAGAATCCGTCATCCTGTGATTTTACATATGAAATGACATCGCTGATGTTGTGATAATCGTCCTTAAAATCAGCCATCAGCGGGAGATCCCTTCCTTCGGAATTAAGACTTATGTAGGCTGTCTCGGAGTTATAGAGCATATCCCCTATCGATAATCCCATAAGGAGCACAAACCCGATTGTCCTGAACCTTACACTTTTCACAAGAATACCGAGAAAAGCTGTCATAATCACAAGGCACACATTTAATATCAGTCTGGGGCGGTCAAGGTAGGGATTGTGCATTATAGTAAGCCATCCCATATACGCAAGTAAGATAAGAGCAGCAAGCATTACCGGGCGCTTTGATCTGTCCTCCCTGTCACCGGTAAATGATATAAATCCTTTATAGGCCATAACGATCACAGTGATGCTAATATAATATGCATATCTCCAATAGAATCCTTCCGGGTTATTGAATCCGTGCCATACGGCATCAATGCTGTTTATCCACATGCTGACGGCAACAGCGGCTATAACAAATACATTTGCGATCTTGTCTCTGATAGGTATGCGCTTTTGCAGAAGGTAGACAACCGCGAAAAACAGGGCGGCAACAGAAGCATATATAAGAGGGCGAAGATCGTTTCTGGCACATCCCGAAAACATTCCCGCGAACAGCTGGTTCATCGGAAAACGTCTGTAAAATCCATAGTCTGCACCTTCCGTTGTCTTCTCGCCCATAAGCGACAGGCCGGTTCTGATAAGAAAAAATCCATCGATCAGAAGAGTTGTCACCCCGGCAAGTGCCAGCGACGGAAGACGGCGTATATACGAAGTGTCCGCTATGATCCTTGAAATATAAAGTATTACAAGGAAAATGACGAGCATAAAGCCCATGTGATAATTAACAAAGATGTAATAAGCAGCCGAGATAACAAACCCCACAAGGGATTGCCCATCGTCAAGGAATTTCAGGAAGAAAAACAGAACAAGCGGAAGAACTGCCAATGCTCCGAAGTAAATCGTAAGTACCAGGTAGCCAAAGAAAAATGATGAGAAAGCATACGCTGTGGAAAAAAGCAGGGACATCCATGACCTCTCATATCTTTCATTGAGAAGGATCGAAGCTGTCAGTCCCGCTATTGATATCTGCAGAGAAAATACAAACTCTATCCCCACGGCAATTTTGTCGCCGGGAAAGAAAAACAGGAGGAGCAGAAGCGGGTCATGTAACTGGAACGCTGCAAGTCCGGGATAGTCTCCTCCGATAGTCTTCGTCAGCATATATGACCAGTCATTTTTGGTCTTAAACGTATTGATAAAGTATGTGTAAAAATTAACAAACTCAACATCCATATCTCCCGTAAGTATTGAGTGCTCTCCGAAAGGATAGATACCGCATATCTTCCAGAAGATCATCATCATTACAAACGGGATAATGAATGCACAAATATATAGAACAATTCTGCTCTCTTTGACCTTTTCATACTTCATCGGTTAAACAAAGCCTTTCTTAGCATTATGACAATACCAGATCATTCTATATCATTTGATAACATTAGTACAAGTATATTCCTACAGAAGATCAGCTATTTCATATATGAGCTTTTCTGTCTTCTCCCATCCGAGACACGGATCTGTGATCGACTTGCCGTAACATCCTCCGCCGGGTTCCTGCGCTCCGTCTTCTATATAGCTTTCGATCATAAACCCTTTGAGAATGGCGGCAATGCGCTCATCATGTCTTGCCGAGTGAAGGACTTCCTTGATTATCCTCCTTTGCTCAAAAGGATTCTTGTTGGAATTGCAGTGATTGGTATCAACGATAAGCCCCGGATTATCAAGCTTCATCTCGTCATAGACGTCACACAGCCTTACAAGATCCTCATAATGATAATTGGGTTTCATGGATCCGTGCTGATCCGTATATCCTCTCAGTATTGCATGCGTATGTTTATTTCCGTCGGAATGCACCTGCCATCCGCGATAAATGAAGGTGTGGCTGTTCTGAGCTGCGGATATTGCATTCATCATAACCTTGTAATCACCCGATGTAGGATTCTTCATCCCCACCGGAACGCTGATTCCGCTTGATGTCAGCCTGTGCTGCTGATCCTCAACCGAACGTGCACCTACCGCTACATATATCAGCAGATCATCAAGATACGCATAATTTTCGGTATAAAGCATTTCATCAGCGCAGGCAAAACCGGTCTCCATGACCGCTCTCATATGCATATGCCTGGTCGCTTCTATTCCCTTGAACAGGTTGGGCTTTTCGGTCGGATCGGGCTGATGGAGCATACCCTTGTAACCCTCTGCAGTTGTTCTTGGCTTGTTTGTATATATCCTCGGAACGATAAAAATCTTATCAGCTACATTTTCCTGTACTCCCACAAGTCTTCCTATATAGTCCATTACCGAATCTTCATTATCCGCGGAACACGGTCCTATTATCAGAATGAGTCTGTTATCTCTACCTTCAAAGATAGACTCCAGTTTTGCTCTTCTCTCCTGAATTGCAG
>CAMORO010000155.1 GCA_946623875.1 uncultured Lachnospiraceae bacterium
GAGAGCAAGATAGTGTACCGTACGGAGAAATACGAGGACAGGGTGCGCACCTTCTGTATGAATCCTTACGGAAGCGTGGTTAATGAGAATACTAACGGGATAATAACAGTGAACGGCCACAGTTATGATGATCCGGCAAAACATACCGGGAATACGAATTTTGCCCTTCTGGTAGCCAAGCATTTCTCCGAGCCTTTCAGGGACTCCAATGCATACGGCGAGAGCATAGCGAGGCTGTCGAACATGCTTGGAGGCGGAGTCATAGTCCAGAGGTTCGGAGACCTTATAAGAGGACGCAGAAGCAACGAGGAGCGTATTGAAGAATCCACCGTCACACCGACCCTTGCGGCAACGCCGGGGGACTTAAGCCTGGTACTTCCCAAGCGTATCCTTGACGGCATCATAGAGATGATCTATGCACTTGATAAGGTTGCTCCGGGTACGGCCAATGATGATACCCTGCTGTACGGAGTGGAAGTCAAGTTCTATAACATGGAAGTTGACATAGACGGGAATCTGGAGACGAGGTATAAAGGCCTTTATGTTATCGGGGACGGAAGCGGAGTCACCCATTCCCTGTCCCATGCATCAGCCAGCGGCGTGTATGTGGCAGATCATATCATAAAAGAATCAGAGGACAGGTAATATAATATTGTATCTGATGTATGCCGGCAGTTGTCCATACCCTGTGTCAGACAGAAGCATTGCCGTTTTGATAATTACTGGTTTAAGTTCGACAACTACGGGGCGCAATGCTTCTCTGAACTATGATGGACTAACGGTAGCAGAGCTCATCAGGACTCGGGACGGTTCTTCTGTTTTATACTAATGAAAATCCTCCGATTTGTCGATAATCATTATATATGTATTATAGGTGTAGTATGTTCATTTGCAGGGTTTCGGACATGTTGATGAGAGACGAAGGTCTGTCGGGAGTATAAGCTTAGTTCAATTTATCATGGAGGATAAATGGCATGATCAAAAAAATGTGGGGAAAATATAAGATTAACCGGACGGAAGATATACAGGACAATAAAGGTTTCACACTGGTTGAACTTATTGTCGTCCTTGTGATCCTGGCGATCCTTGCAGCTATTCTGGTTCCTGCTCTGCTTGGGTATATTGATAGGGCTAAACAGTCAAAATATCTGGTTGAAGCCAGCAACATTTATAAAGCGATGCAGGCAATAAACTCAGAATTGTATTCTCAGGGGAAAGAACATGTAAGCGCACCTACTTTCAATTATCCGGAATACAAGAAAAAAATGTATGAGCTTACAACGCCTACAGAACTGATAGGATTTACAGATCCGAATGCAGCAATTGGATACAGAAAAGGCGGAGATCTATCCGATCAGAAAACAGTGGATGATAAACACAAATATTACGAAATAATCAGATTATATAAGATGAAATTCCGTTCGCAGGATGGAAACGAAGTCATAATGACATTTGAGGATGGTGAATGGAAGGTAGATGAGATTTTGTAGTGAGATAAGTCCGATGACGATCCGGATGTACCGGATCAGTTAAGGGTTGTACAGTATGAACGATTGATTGGCAGTGTATATAGGGATAAATGTATGAACAATAAAGGCATAACCATGGGCAGGCTGGTATTTAGGCTGATCATTATCGGAACACTTATAGTAGTACTGGTACCGCTTGGTTACAGGCTCTTAAACAGGTATAAGGACTCCGGGATTAAAGACCGTGCGAAGACTGTGATGATCGGAATGCAGAATCAGCTTAACACTGTTTACAACACTGCCCCCAAGGTAAACACAGAGGGACATCCGTATACTGCATATGATGCGATAAATGGTGAGCATGAAGGTCTGGGAGCGGGTTTTATAGAGAAGATTGCCGAAACTGCCGGAGTTCCGGATGACGGAGGCTTCTATTATATGATGGCTGAGAAGGAAGCGGCTCCGGGACCTAAAACACAGGGCTCATGGAAGATCAAATACTTTATGTATTATGAAGGCCTCAGAGCGGTATACTATGATGGTGAACACTGGATGGAAAATATTACATTTTCAAAAGCGAGAAATATCATCAGGTTTGTACATGAAGATACGACCATAAGACACGGTAAATACTTATATCACTATCCCGAGTACTGAATATTTACATGTGTTTATTGTAATTGTTATCGGTTCTTGCACAAGTTATTGAGGTTGTGTATACTTAACATGTATGTGCATGACACTGAATAGTTATAGGAAACGGGAATGACCGTATTTGGTCATTAAGATATTTAGGACAGGATCTGGATAAGTGGATAAGGACATAAAGGTCTGCCTGGTAAGTTCATCGGGCGGACATTTAACACATTTATATATGCTGAAGCCGTTTTGGGAGAACAGGGATCACTTCTGGGTGACCTTTGACAAGGAGGATGCAAGAAGCCTGCTTGAAGGAGAAAAGATGTACCCTTGTTATTATCCCAGTAACAGGAGCCTTAAGGCGATGCTGATAAATACCTTCAGTGCGTTTAAGATATTACGTAGGGAGCGGCCACAGTTGATAGTATCCTGCGGAGCAGCGGTAGCGGTTCCGTTTTTTTATGTTGGTAAGTTATTTGGGGCGAAGCTTATATATATCGAGGTTTTTGACAGGATCGATTCAAGCTCGCTTACAGGCAGGCTCGTATATCCCATCGCGGACAGGTTCATTGTGCAATGGGA